>DATAQE010000173.1:0-30569 GCA_036264835.1 Candidatus Elarobacter sp. | reverse complement strand
CATGTACTCCGACATGTCGATGCGGATCATCGACTCGGCGTCGTCGAACATGAACTCGGCGAGCGAGCGCGCGACCTCGGTCTTCCCGACGCCCGTCGGGCCGAGGAAGATGAACGAGCCGATCGGGCGCTTCGGGTTCTTGAGCCCGGCGCGCGAACGGCGGATCGCCCGCGTGAGCGTCGAGATCGCCAGGTCCTGGCCGATCACGCGCTTGTGCAGCTGATCCTCCATCCCGAGCAGCTTCGCCGTCTCGGCCTGCGCGAGCTTGGAGACCGGGATCTTCGTCCACGAGGAGACGATGTGCGCGACGTCCTCCTCGGTGACTTTGATCGTCTTGTCCTGTTGCGCGCGCTTCTCGGCCCACTCGGACTCGAGCCGCTGCTTCTCCAGTCGCAGCTTCTCCTCACGGTCGCGGATGGCCGCGGCCTTCTCGAACTCCTGCGACTTGACGACCGACTCTTTCTCCTGTTTGACCTGGCGGATCTGGTTCTCGATCTCGCGGATCTCTTGCGGCGGAAGCGTCGCCTGCAGGCGCACGCGCGACGCGGCCTCGTCGATCAGGTCGACCGCCTTGTCGGGGAGGAAGCGATCGCTGATGTAGCGGTCGCCGAGCTTCGCCGCGGCTGCGAGCGCCTCGTCGGTGATCGTGACCTTGTGGTGCGCTTCGTAGCGGTCGCGCAGGCCTTTGAGGATCTCGATGGTCTCGTCGACCGTCGGCTCGCCGACCATGACCGGCTGGAACCGGCGCTCGAGCGCGCTGTCCTTCTCGATGTGCTTGCGGAACTCGTTGAGCGTCGTCGCGCCGATGCACTGCAGCTCGCCGCGCGCGAGCGCGGGCTTGATGATGTTCGAGGCGTCGATCGCGCCCTCGGCCGCGCCGGCGCCGACCAGCGTGTGCAGCTCGTCGATGAACAGGATGATCTCGCCGGCGGCGCCGCGGATCTCGTCCATCACGCGCTTCATCCGCTCCTCGAACTCGCCGCGGTACTTGGTGCCCGCGACGAGGCCGGCCAGGTCGAGCGTGATCACGCGCTTGTCGCGCAGTGGCTCGGGAACCTCGCTCTTGATGACGCGCTGGGCCAGGCCCTCGGCGATCGCGGTCTTGCCGACGCCGGGCTCGCCGATCAGGGCCGGGTTGTTCTTGGTGCGGCGGCTGAGGATCTGGATCACGCGCTCGATCTCGTTCGCGCGGCCGATCACCGGGTCGAGCTTGTTCTCGCGGGCGAGGGTCGTCAGGTCGCGGCCGTAGGCGTCGAGCGTGGGGGTCTTCGACTTGCCCTTCGGCGCGGGCGGCTGGCCCTCGGCGCCGAGCAGCGAGGTGGTCTGGACGCGGACCTTGGCGGGGTCGACCCCGAGGTTGGTCAGGACGCGCGCGGCCACGCCCTCGCCCTCACGGATGAGGCCGAGGAGCAAGTGCTCGGTTCCGATGTAGTTGTGGTTGAGCTGACGGGCCTCTTCGAAGGCGAGCTCGATCACCCGCTTGGCGCGCGGGGTGAAGACCATCTCCTGCTGGACGGTCTGGCCGCCGCGGCCGACGATCGCCTCGACCTCCTGCCGGACCTTCGCCAGGTTGACGCCGAGCGTCTCGAGGACCTTGGCCGCGAGGCTCTCGCCTTCCGAGATGATCCCGAGCAGGATGTGCTCGGTCCCGATGTAGTTGTTACCGAGCCGTTGCGCTTCTTCCTGAGCGAGCACGATGCTGCGCCGCGCGCGTTCGGTGAACGGTTCCCACATTGACATTAGTCTTACGAATCTCCCGAGCGGCGGGCCGCTCCTGCTACCAACCCCGCCGGGTCTCGAAAGGCCCCGTGCGGCGCTAGGTGTCCTCATAACTTTCGTCGGGATGAGCAAGTTTCAAACGCCGTCACCGTTGTAGCATGGAAGCGGGCCCCTGTGGGGCGAACGGAGGCTCTTTCCGCGCAGCCCGGAGGACCATCGAAATCCATTTCCTCGGCATGCTCTCGGCGCCCGAGCTCCTGGACCAGTTCGTCAACGGCGTCACCCTTGGGATGCTCTACATCCTCGTCGCACTCGGCCTGAACATCATCCTGGGCTTGATGGGGGTCATCAACTTCTCCCACGGCTCGTTCTTCATGCTGGGCGCCTACCTGATGTTCCAGCTGAACGACAAGATCGGGTTCTGGCCCGCGATCCTCGTCTCGGCGGTGATCGTCGGCGCGTTCGGGATGCTGTTCGAGTCGACGCTGATCCGGCCGCTCTACAAGCGCATCCCCGAGTACACGCTGCTGCTCACCTTCGGTACCGCCCTGATCTTCGCGCAGGTCGTGCGCAAGGTCTGGGGCGACGACGCCGTGCGCGTCTCGACGCCCAGCTACATCCCCGACTCGATCTCGATCGGGAGCTACCAGCTGCCGTTCTACAAGGACGTGCTGCTGGTGATCCTGACGATCGTGATCCTCGCGCTCGTCTGGCTGCTGCTGAACAAGACGAACATCGGGATCATCATCCGCGCGGGGACACGCGATGCGGAGATGGTGAAGATTCTCGGAATCAACATGCCGCTGATGTTCACGCTCGTGTTCGGGATCGGCTCGCTGATGGCCGGGCTCGCCGGCGCGCTCGCGGCGCCGATCTATGCGATCCAGCCGAGTCTGGCCTCGCAGTGGATCGTGCTGACGTTCGTGATCGTGATCGTCGGCGGGATCGGCTCGTTCTGGGGCGCGATCGTCGGCGGGCTGCTGATCGGGATCCTGACCAGCTTGATGGCGCTGCTCTGGCCGCCGGCCGTCGAGATGACGGGCTACATCATCATGGGGATCATCCTGCTGGTGCGGCCGCGCGGTCTGTTCGGCGTCGAGGGTCTGTTCGAATGAAGAACGCGAACCCCGCCGTGCGGTTCCTGACGCACCCGTTGCTCTGGACCGCGGTGCTGCTCGCGATTCTGCCGTACGTCGCCGGCGCGAACCCGTTCATCGGGAACTGGACCGGCTTCGTCGGGATCGCGGCGACGATGGCGATCTTCGCGCTCTTCGCGAGCGGCTGGAACCTGCTCTTCGGGCACGTCGGCGAGCTCTCGTTCGGGCACGCGATGTTCTTCACGATCGGCGCCTACGCGACGGCGCTCTACTCCAAGGGATTCGACATCGTCTGGTTCGGCCACCATCTGCACCACGATACGACCGACAATCTGTTCGTGGCGCTGCTGATCTCGGTCGTCGTCGCGGTGCTGTGGGCGTGGCTGCTCGCGCGGATCATCATCCCGCGCTCGAGCGGAATCTATTTCTCGATGATCACACTGGCGTTCGCGCAGGTGATCTTCTTCATCACCTACCGCTTCAGCGACCTGACCGGCGGCGAAGACGGGATGCAGAATATCGCCCGCCCGAACCCCACCGGTCTCGGGTGGCTGCAGGAGTCGATGCACTTCTACTGGTTCACGGCGGTCGCGGTGTTCCTGTCGTTGTGTCTGCTGTACTACATCCTGCACTCGCCGTTCGGGAGTGTGCTGCACGCGATCCGCGAGAACAAGCAGCGCGCGCGGTTCCTCGGCTACGACGTCGACAAGTACCGCGTCAACGCGTTCGTGCTCTCCGCGCTGTTCCCGGCGATCGCCGGGTGGCTGTGGACCTACTACCAGCAGGCGATCAACCCGGACGCCGGCTCGGTGGAATACTCCGGGAACGTCGTGATGATGTCGATGCTCGGCGGTGTGCAGACCTTCCTCGGGCCGATCCTCGGCGCGTCGGTCTACTACGAGATCCAGAACAACGTCTCGCAGCTCACCAAGTACTGGGAGGCCTGGATCGGGATCGTGTTCGTCGTGGTCGTGCTCGTCGGACCGCGCGGGATCATGGGGCTCTTCGACGACGTCCGCCACTACGGGCTCGGGACCGCGTTCAAGCGCTACTTCTCGAGCCGCGAGCGCGTGAAGATTGACATGGCCGAGGAGCTGCCGCCGGTCGACGAAGCGCCCGTCACGGAGGGCTCGCACTGATGGCCGCCACCGCTCCGGTGACCGGCGCCGGGACCGGCTACGTCTTCCGCACCGACGGGCTGACGCGGCGGTTCTCCGGGTTCACCGCGGTCAACAACGTGACGCTCGAGATCCCTGAAGGCGGCGTGCGGACGATCATCGGCCCGAACGGCGCGGGGAAGACGACGTTCTTCAACCTGCTCAGCGGGCTGCTGCCGCCGAGCGAAGGGCGCATCTGGTTCCGCGACCGCGAGATCACCGCGCTGCTCGCGTACCAGCGGGCGCGGCTCGGGATCGCGCGCTCGTTCCAGATCACCAACATCTTCGCGCACCTCACCGTGTACGAGAACGTGCGGCTCGCGGTGCAGGCGGTCCACGACGGCAAGAAGAGCTTCTTCCTCCCCGAGCGGCGGCTGGGCAATCTCACCGACAAGACGGATCAGGTGCTGCACGACGTCGGCCTGTGGGACGCGCGCGACGCAAAGGCCGAGAACCTCTCGCACGGCGACCAGCGCCGGCTCGAGATCGGGCTCGTCATCGCGAGCGATCCGCCGGTGCTGCTGCTCGACGAGCCGCTCGCGGGGATGTCGCCGACCGAGACGCACGAGACGGTCGACCTGATCCAGCGGATCTCGCCGGGGCGGACGATCCTGCTCGTCGAGCACGACATCGACGTCGTGATGGCGATCTCGACGACGATCACGGTGTTCCAGACCGGCTCGGTGCTCGCGATCGGAACGCCGCAGGAGATCCGCGCGAACGAAGCCGTCCAGCGTGCCTATCTAGGAGAACTCGCGTAGTGCTGCTCGAGCTCGAAGGCGTCAACGCCTACTACGACAAGTCGCACGTGCTGCAGAACGTCTCGCTCGGCGTCGAGCAGGGCGAGGTCGTCGCGCTGCTGGGCCGGAACGGCTCCGGCCGTTCCACGACGTGCAAGACGATCATGGGTCTGGTCCCCGCGCGGACCGGGACGATTCGGTTCAAGGGCAAGGAGATCACGAACAAGAGCCCGTTCTCGGTCGCGCAGGCCGGGATCGCGTTCGTCCCCGAGGACCGCCGGATCTTCCCGAACCTGACGGTCGGCGAGAACCTGCGTCTCGCCGCGCTCTCGGGCCGGAAAGGCGCGTGGACCGAGAAGCGGATCTACGACTACTTCCAGGTCCTCGGCGAGCGCCGCGACAAGCCGGCGAAGCTCTCCGGCGGCGAGCAGCAGATGCTCGCGATCGCGCGCGCGCTGATCGCGAACCCCGAGATCATCCTGCTCGACGAGCCGATGGAAGGGCTCGCGCCGCTGATCGCGCGGAACGTCGAGGAGGTCGTGCGCAACATCCGCAGCGAGGGGCACACGGTGCTGCTCGTCGAGCAGAACGCGCAGGTCGCGATGAGCCTCTCCGACCGCGGCTACGTGCTCGCGACCGGCCGCGTCGTCGGCCAGGGGACGATCGCCGAGCTGAAGGCCGACGAGGCGATGATGCAGCGCTACCTCGCGGTCTGATTCGCACCGGACGGCGCGGTGCGGTACCGGCAGACGCTCCCGATCGGCGAACGGCACCTCGTCGGCCGGCTCGAGTCGTTCGGCGACATCGTCATCGGGTTCTCGCTCTCGCAGCTGGCGCTGCAGCTGGAGATTCCGAAGACGCCGGCGGACGTGTTCGCGCATCCGCTCAAGTACGCGGTGTTCTTCGGCGCGTTCGCGATCGTCGCGACGTTCTGGCTGCGCTTCCACCGCATCATGTCGACCGGCTTCGCGCCGCGGCGGCTCGACATGCTGCTGCTCTTCGCGTTCCTCTCGTTCGTGGCGCTCGTGCCGTTCTCGCTGATCACGTACACGCGGCTGGTCGGGCCCGGTTCGCTGGCGCGCGAGGCGATGGCGCTCTATCTGGGCGACTTCATCGGGATCGCGGCGTTCAGCTGGGTGCTGAGCATCCGCGGCCTGCGGCGCGCGTGGAGCGTCCTGGACGACCGCGAGCGGCGCGACGCGTGGCGCCCGGTGCTCGGCGGGTTCTTCATCGTCCCGGTGCTCCTGCTGACCCTGGCGGCGGTGCCCGGCGCCGGCTCGTACGCGTTCGTGCTCCTGCTGCTCCTCGTGCCGCTCGTGCGGGTCGGCTTGCGGCTCGTGCCGCGGCCGTGGGCGTTCGTGCTCGGCCCGCAGCCGCCGCGCCGCCTCGGAACCTTGGAGGCCGCCGCCGAATCGTAGTGGTCGTATGGTAACCGCGGAAGTGGTGCGCGAGGCGCTCAAGGACGTCGAGGACCCCGAGCTGATGATGGGGATCCTGGACCTGGGTCTGGTCTACGACGTCGTCTGCGACGGCGCGGACGGCGAGGACGTCACCGTCACGATGACGCTGACCTCGCCGATGTGCCCGGTCGGTCCGATGTTCAAGCAGGCGGTCCAAAGCAAAGTCGAGAGCGTCGAGGGCGTGAAGAACGCCAACGTCGAGATTACCTTCAGCCCGCCGTGGGACCCCCGTACGATGGCCTCGGAAGACGTCAAGCTGGCCCTCGGCATCTGGTAAGCCGGTAGCCTTCAGCCGCTCGCCGAAGCGTAGCGGCGATGGCCGCAACGGAATCTGAATCGGCGCACGACCGCGCCTATCGCCGTCTCGAAGCGATGCGCGCCGAGTCGCTCGCGCCCGCCGGGGAGGACGCCAACGAACGCCAGCGCGCCCGCGGCAAGCGCACCGCTCGCGAGCGGGTCGAGGCGCTGGTCGACCCGGGCTCGTTCGTGGAGTTGGACCGGTTCGCGGTGCACCGGACGACGGCGTTCGGGCTGGACGAGCGGGAGTTCCTCGGCGACGGCGTCGTCACCGGGCACGCGACGATCGACGGTCGGCAGGTCTTTTTGTTCTCGCAGGACTTCACCGTGCTCGGCGGATCGCTCGGCGAAGTGTTCGCCGAGAAGATCTGCAAGGTGATGGACCTCGCGGTGCGGACGGGCTCGCCGATGATCGGGATCAACGACTCCGGCGGCGCGCGGATTCAGGAAGGCGTCGTGAGTCTCGGCGGCTACGCGGAGATCTTTTGGCGCAACGTGCAGGCGTCGGGTGTGATCCCGCAGATCAGCTTGATCGCCGGGCCGTGCGCGGGAGGGGCGGTGTACTCGCCCGCGATCACCGACTTCACGGTGATGACCGAGGGCATCTCGCAGATGTTCATCACCGGGCCGGACGTCACGAAGACGGTGACCGGCGAGGACGTGAGCTTCGAGGAGCTCGGCGGCGCGATGACACACGCGACGAAGAGCGGCGTCGCGCATCTCATCGCAGCCGACGAGGACGAGATGAACGTGCACTGCCGTCGGCTGCTCTCGTTCATCCCCTCGAACAACCTTGACGATCCGCCCGTCGTGCCGAGCGGCGACGACCCGATGCGAAACGCGCCCGAGCTCGACGAGCTGATCCCGGAGTCGCCGAACAAACCGTACGACATCGTCGACGCGATCGTCCCGGTGCTCGACGACGGGGACTTCTTCGAGATCCTTCCGCTGTGGGCGCAGAACATGGTCATCGGCTTCGGCCGCGTCGGCGGCCGCAGCGTCGGCGTGGTGGCGAACCAGCCGATGTCCCTCGCCGGCGTGCTGGACATCAACGCGTCGATCAAGGCGGCGCGGTTCGTGCGCTTCTGCGACGCGTTCAACGTCCCGCTGCTCACGTTCGTCGACGTGCCGGGCTTCTTGCCCGGCACGAGCCAGGAGTGGGGCGGTATCATCAAGCACGGCGCGAAGCTGCTCTACGCGTTCGCCGAAGCGACGGTCCCCAAGATCACCGTGATCACGCGGAAAGCTTACGGCGGCGCGTACGACGTCATGTCCTCGAAGCACATCCGCGCGGACTTCAACTTCGCCTGGCCGACCGCCGAGATCGCCGTGATGGGCGCGAGCGGCGCGGTGAAGATCCTCAACCGCCGCGAGATCGCCGAAGCCCCCGACCCGGAGGCGAAAGCCGCCGAGCTCGCCGCCGAGTACACCGACCACTTCGCAAACCCGTTCATCGCCGCCCAGCGCGGCTACGTCGACGACGTCATCAACGCGAGCGAAACCCGCCGCGCCGTCTCACGCGCGCTTGATGCGCTCGCAAACAAGCGCGTCGAACGTCCGAAGCGTAAGCACGGCAACATTCCGCTCTGAAGCGCCATCGCGGCGCAAGCCGGGAGCGCCGACCGGGCGGAGGAGAGCACGCCTGCAACATCGTTCGTCAATGCGGGCACAACGGAGCGATGACGAAATATCTCCTTGCCGGCGCTGCGCTCGCCGCGGCACTGTGGCTGCCCGCGTCGGCGCAAACGATCCCCTCGATGAAGACCTCCGCCAGTGAGGGCGAGCAAGCGACGATGACGTACTTCGTCGAGGATTCCGTCGGCGACGTGCAGCTCGGGCGGCTCGGTCTGCAGAAAGCGCAAGACCCGTCGGTTCGCGCGCTGGCGCAGGCGATGGTGCGCGATCACACGCGAACCGCGGAGACCGGCCTTCGCGTGGCGAGACAGATCGCCGATGACCAGGCGCGGCTCAAGGCGGGCGATGACAACCAGATCATGCTGAGCCACCTCGCGCGCTACAGCGGCGCACGGTTCGACCGCGAGTACGTCAAGGCGCTCGTCGATGCGCACAAGAACGACATCGAGACCGCACACGATGCGCTCGAGTTCGCGGTCACGCCGGCGGTTCGCAGCTACCTGAACAGCACGATCGCGGTCGACACGAAGCACCTCACCATGGCGGAGGCGGCCCAGGCGCGCGTCGGGAGCGGGGACTAGCGGGCGGCCGTCGGCGAGGAGGGTTGTCGGACCGTCGCGGCCGATGACCGGTCCTCGTGGGATTGCTCGACGGAAAGACCATCCTCGTCACCGGGGTCGCCAACCGGTGGTCGATCGCCAGCGGGATCGTGCGCCGGCTCCACGAGCACGGCGCGAAGCTGATCCTGACCTATCAGGGCGAGCGCGTCGAGGACGCCGTCCGCGCGCACGCCGAGGAGTTCGGCGGCGCGGCGGTGTTCGAGTGCGACGTTTCCAGCGACGAGTCGCTGCGCGCGCTCGCCGCGGGCGCCGGGAAGATCGACGGGCTCGTCCACTCGATCGCGTTCGTGAAGAAAGAGGACCTGTCCGGGAAGGTCTACACGACCTCCCGCGACGGGTTCGCGATGGCGATGGACATCAGCGCGTACTCGCTCATCACGCTGGTCGGCCATCTCGT
This sequence comes from Candidatus Elarobacter sp., assembly GCA_036264835.1. Lineage (GTDB taxonomy): Bacteria > Vulcanimicrobiota > Vulcanimicrobiia > Vulcanimicrobiales > Vulcanimicrobiaceae > Vulcanimicrobium. Next base: position 21,447 of record DATAQE010000173.1, on the reverse strand, counting down.
CGACAACTTCAACGACGGCGCCTCGATCATGGCGCTCACCTATCTCGGCGCGACGCAGATCGTCCCGAACTACAACATCGCCGGGATCGCGAAGGCCGCGCTGGAAGCGTCGGTTCGGTATCTCGCGTTCGATCTCGGGTCGCGCGGGATCCGCGTGAACGCGATCTCCGCGGGGCCGATCAAGACCGCGTCCTCGCGGCAGGTCGCCGGTTTCGGCTCGATGCCGGCGAAGGTCGCGGCCGCTTCGCCGCTGCAGCGCAACGTGACCGCGGAAGACGTCGGGAACGTCGCCGTCTATCTCGCCTCCGATCTCTCGTCGCAGATCACCGCCGACGTGCACTTCGTCGATGCGGGCTACCACGCGATGGGGATGTATCCGGAGGCCGCGCAGAGCTGATGCACGTTCCGAGCGCCGAGGAGCTCGCGGCGATCGCCGTTGCGTACCTCGCCGTGAGGCGCAGCGAGGAAACGCCGGCGCCGCGTGAGACGCCGCGCTGGCGTGTTGCCGGACGGCTCGACGCGAACGATCTCGACCGCGTGCGCAGCGCCGTGCCGTCGGGGTCGCGCTGGCGGATCGCGGACCGGTTCGATGGCTGACACCGCGCATCCGGCGCACGACGCGCCGCCGTTCCGGAAGATTCTCGTCGCGAACCGCGGCGAGATCGCGATCCGCGTCATCCGCAGCGCGAAGGAGCTCGGCTGCGCGACCGTCGCGGTGTACTCCGACGCCGATCGCGACGCGCTCCACGTGCGCTACGCGGACGAGGCGTTCCATCTCGGCGGCGCGGCACCGTCGCAGTCGTATCTGAACGCGGAGAAGTTGCTCGACGTCGCGCAGCGTTCGGGCGCGGATGCGATCCATCCGGGCTACGGCTTCTTCGCCGAGAATGCAGCGTTCGCGCGGCAAGTGATCGAGGCGGGGATCACCTGGATCGGACCGCATCCCGACGCGATCGACGCGATGGGCGACAAGATCCGCGCACGCCAAGCGATGGTCGCCGCCGGCGTCCCGGTCGTGCCGGGCGGCACGGACTCCATCGCCGACGCGAGCGCCGCGCAGCAGGCGGCGGAGAAATACGGCCTGCCGCTCGCGCTCAAGGCGTCGGGCGGCGGCGGCGGCAAAGGGCTCAAGGTCGCGCGCACCGTCGACGAGCTCGAGTCGGCGTTCTCGACCGCGCAACGCGAGGCGACCGCGTACTTCGGAAACCCGACGATCTACGTCGAGCGCTATCTGGAGAACCCCAAGCACGTCGAGCTGCAAGTCCTCGCCGACAAGCACGGCAACGTGCTGCACGTCGGCGAGCGCGACTGCTCGCTCCAGCGCCGGCATCAGAAGCTGTGGGAAGAGGCGCCCGCGCTGATCCCCGCGAGCGTGCGCGCGGGTTTGCGCGCGGCGGGCGTCCAGGCGGCGCGCGCGATCGGCTACGACTCGGCCGGGACGATCGAATGCCTCGTCAGCGGCGATGCGTTCTACTTCCTGGAGATGAACACGCGCATTCAGGTCGAGCACACCGTCTCCGAGGAGATCTCGGGGATCGATCTCGTGCGCGAGCAGATCCTCGTCGCCGCGGGGCGTCCGTTGCCGTTCACGCAAGAGCAGGTCGAGGCCGGGTTTCGCGGCCATGCGATCGAGGTGCGCGTCAACGCGGAAGACCCCGCGCAGAATTTCCGGCCCGCTCCGGGGACCGTCGAGCGCTACAAGGAGCCGGGCGGTTTCGGCGTGCGCGTCGACTCCGCGGCGTATCCCGGGTTCACGATCACGCCCGACTACGACTCGATGATCGCCAAGCTGATCGTCCGCGGGCGCACGCGCGAGGAGACCTTGGAACGGCTCGGGCGCGCGATCGACGAGTACGTGATCACCGGCGTGCCGACGACGCTGCCGCTGCTGCGAGCGCTGGTCGATTTCAGCGAAGTGCGTGAGGCGTCGTACGGGACGGCGACGCTTGAGCCGTTCGCTGCGTCGCTCACCCTTCGACAAGCTCAGGGTGACACGGACGCGGGGCGCGGAGAGGCGGCGAGTGCGGAGGCCGGGAGCGACGAGGCGATTCGGGTCGAGGTGAACGACAAGCTGTTCCGCGTGCGCTTCGTCGATCTGCCGATGCCGGGCGCCGGCGCGAGCGGGAACGGTGCCGCGGCGAACCGCGTCGGTGCGTCCCGAGCGGCGGCGCCGAAGAAGGGCGGTTCCGCGCGCAAATCCGCCGCCGCCGCGGGGAACGACGTCGTCTCGCCGATGCACGGCGTCGTCGTCGAGATCGCGGTCGCGCCGGGCGCGGCCGTCGCGGAAGGCGACGTCGTCGCGGTGATCGAGGCGATGAAGATGATGAACGAGATCCGCGCGCACAAGGCAGGGACCGTGAGCGCCGTCCACGTTCAGCCCGGCGCGACCGTCGAAGCCCGCACGCCGCTGATCACCCTCGCGTGAACCGCGACCTCTTCACTACGATCGTTCGGATCGCGCTGGCGATCGGGTTCCTGATCGATCTGTACGTCGGTTTGCTCGCGGTGTTCGCGCCGCGGCTGATGACGCCGCTGCTCGACATCCCGATGCGCGACCCGATGATCGCGCAGTTCGCCGGCGCCGAGTTCGTCGTCGTCGCGCTCGTCTACGCGGTCGCGTTCCGCGATCCGGCGCGGTTTCGGGCGCTGCTGTGGCTGTGCGCGCTCGATCAAGCGTTCGCGGTCGTGATGCCGTCGCTCGCGATCGCGCACGGCGCGGTCCCCGCGAGCTGGAAGATCGTCGCGCCGATCCCGTTCCAGGCGCTGCTGGCGATCCTGTTCGCGGTCTACGCGGCGCGGCCGGGCCGGAACCGCAGCGCGACGCCGTTCATGCAGTAGCGCAGCCCCGTCGGCTTCGGGCCGTCGTCGAAGACGTGGCCGAGGTGCCCGTCGCAGCGGCTGCACGTCACCGCGGTGCGGTCCATGAAGAGCGAGGTGTCGTGGTGCGTATTGACCGCGTTCGGCAGCGGCTGCCAGAAGCTCGGCCAGCCGGTGCCGCTGTCGAACTTCGCCTTCGACGAGAAGAGCGCCAGGTCGCAGCCCGCGCAGGAGTACGTGCCGGGGCGCTTCTCCTCGTCGAGCGGGCTCGAGAACGGCCGTTCCGTCCCCTCGTGGCGGAGCACCTCGTACGCGGCCGGCGTCAGCAGCTTGCGCCACTCGGCGTCCGAGTGCGCCACGTGTGTGACCGCGGCCCGCGCGGCGGCCGGGCCGGCGAGGACGATCCCGGCGAGGGCGGTCAGGACGGTGCTGCGGTTCATCGTGATCCTAACGATAGCGCACCGCCGCCGGATTGTCCGTAACCCCGCTTACGCGCGGTCGGGCGCGAGCGGGTTCGGGTCGAAGACGTCGCCGCCGCCGATCATCCCGTCGTCGTCGATCGAGAAGATGTAGATCAGCGTCCGGGTCGGGGTGACCATCAGGTACTGGTACGACGAGGTCGGAGCCCGCCGGTCGACGTTCACCAGCCGGTACGTCCGCGGCCCGAACCGCGCCAAGTCGCGGAGCGCCTGCTGGTACCGCGCCTGCCGCAGCGAGGCGCGCGCGCCGGCCCGCAGCTTCGTCAGATCGACCTTCCCGGCGATCGCGTCGTCGAGCCAGCGGCGCGCGAGCGCGTCGGTCTCCGGCTTCGCGTACGGGATCGGCGCCGGTGAAGCGGACGCCGCGGGCGAGGGCGACGCGGCCGGGACCGCCGGCTGCGCGGGCGCGACGGCCAGGTACACCGCGTTCATCACCGCGTTGTACGATGCGGGTTCCTGGTTCGTCAGCACGATCACGTCGATGCCGTCCTCGACGAAACGCGCGTCCTGCGTGCCGAAGCCGGTCGTGTCGCCGCCGTGCAGCACGACGTGCTTCCCGCCCGGCAGCGTCCGCATGAACAAGCCGAAGCCGTAGTGCGTGTCGCTGCCGTCGGCGAGCTTGAACGACGTATGCATCATCTCGCGCGACGAGGCGGAGAGCAGCGTGCCGCGGTCGATCGCGTCGTTCCATATCTCCAAGTCGGCCAGCGTGCTCTCGATCGCGCCGGCGCCGGAGAACCACGAGTAGTCCAGGTGCAGCTCGTGCTCTTGCTGGCCCATCGCGAACCGCGCGTAGCCCGTCGCGCGGTCGGTCTCGACCAGCGTCTCGTCGCCGAGATGCGTGCGCGTCATCCCGAGCGGCTGGAAGATCTTCGTGCGCAGGAAGTCGGGATAGCTCATCCCCGAGACGCGCTCGATGATCGTCGCGAGGATCACGTAACCGGTGTTCGAGTACTGCCATTTCGTGCCGGGCTTGAAGCCGAGCGGACGGCTCGCGACGGTATCGATGATCTCCTCGTTCGTCGCGGGCCGCGCGCCGATCAGGTCGATGTCCGGGAGCTCGGTGTACTCCGCGTAGCCGCCGGTGTGCGTGAGCAGGTTGCGAACCTTGACCTCGTTGCCGTGCGGGATCCCGGGCAGATACCGCGAGACCGGCGCGTCGACGTCGATCTTCCCTTGATCGCGCAGCAGCATGATCGCCGCGGCGGTGAACTGCTTGGTGTTCGAGCCGATCCCGTAGAGCGTGTCGGCGTCGGCCGGGACGCGGTCGTCGAGGTTGCGGTAGCCGTACGCCTTCGCGAAGACCAGCCGCCCGTTCTTCGCGACGCCGATCGCGACCGACGGCGTCGCCTTGCGGTCGATCACCGTCGCGGCGATCTTGTCGATCGCCGCGCTCTGCTCGGCGGTCAGCCCCGTCGCTACTCCCGGCGGGGGCGGACCGCCCGCGGGAAGGGTCTGCGCCGAAGCGGCGGAGCCGAAACCGAGCGCCACGGCAAAGGCCGCGCTCGCGATACGAAAGCCGGTCATACGTGGGCTTCATACGCCGGAAACGGCGCGGATGTTTCTGCGGCGACGAGCACCCGCTCGGTCTGCCGCGACTGCGGCCGGGGTGGGAGGCCGCCGTAGCGGACCGAAGTGTTCGGGCCATGAGCGCCCGCGAACTCAACGGCAGCGGGGTCCCGCTGCGGCCGTTCTACGAGGAGCGCGAGCCGCCGGTCCGCCGCGCGCCGCCCGGCGAGTACCCGTACACGCGCGGGATCCGCCGCGACATGTACCGCGGCCGGCACTGGACGATGCGGCAGTACGCCGGCTTCGCGACCGCCGCGGAGTCGAACCAGCGCTACCGCTACCTGCTCGCGAACGGCGTGACCGGCTTGTCGGTCGCGTTCGATCTGCCGACCCAGCTCGGCTACGACTCCGACGCGCCGCAGGCGCGCGGCGAGGTGGGGAAGGTCGGCGTCGCGATCGACACGATCGAGGACGTCGAAACCCTCTTCGACGAGATCCCGCTCGACCGCGTGACGGTCTCGATGACGATCAACGCGCCGGCGTCGATCCTGCTCGCGTTCGTGCTCGCCGTCGCGCGCCGCCGCGGGATACCGTTCGACAAGCTCGGCGGGACGGTGCAGAACGACGTGCTCAAAGAGTACGTCGCGCGCGGGACGTACATCTACCCGCCAGGTCCCTCGATGCGCCTCGTCACGGACGTGATGGCGTACTGTGCGGCCGAGGTGCCGAACTGGAACACGATCTCGATCTCCGGCTACCACATCCGCGAGGCCGGCTCGACGGCGCTCCAGGAGATCGCGTTCACGCTCGCCGACGCGAAGGCATACCTGCACGCCGCACAGCAGGTCGGGCTCGAGGTCGACACGGTGGCGCCGCGCATCTCCTTCTTCTGGAACGCGCACAACGACTTCTTCGAGGAGGTCGCGAAGTTCCGCGCGGCGCGCACGCTGTGGGCGGAGATCGTCCGCGACGAGTTCGGCTCGCACGATCCGAAGTCGCAGATGCTGCGCTTCCACACGCAGACCGGCGGCTCGACGCTGACGGCGCAGGAGCCGGAGAACAACGTCGTCCGCGTCGCGCTGCAGGCGCTCGCCGCGGTGCTCGGCGGGACCCAGTCGCTGCACACCAACGGCCAGGACGAGGCGCTGGGGCTGCCGACGGAGCGCGCCGCGCGCGTCGCGCTGCGCACGCAGCAGATCATCGCGCACGAGAGCGGCGTCACCGACGTCGTCGACCCGCTCGCCGGCTCGTACTACGTCGAGTCGCTGACCGACGAGCTGATCGCGCGCGCGCGCGAGCTGATCGCGGAGATCGACGCGATGGGCGGCGCGGTCGCGGCGGTCGAGAGCGGCTGGATGCAGGACCAGATCGGCGAGAGCGCCTACCGCGCGCAGCAGGCGATCGAGCGCGGCAAGCAGGTCGTGGTCGGCGTGAACAAGTTCAACGAGTCGTCGAACGGCGTGCCGATGCCGATCCAGCGGATCGACCCCGCGATCGAGCGCGACCAGATCGCGCGCACCCGCGCCTTCCGCGAACGCCGCGACGCCGCCCGCACGGAGAGCGCGCTCGCCGCCGTCCGCCGCGCCGCCGAAACCAGCGACAACCTGATGCCCGCGTTCATCGAAGCGGTCGACGCCGGCGCAACCTTGGGCGAGATCTGCAACGTGTTGCGCGAGGTGTTCGGAACGCACGTTGCGCGCGAGCGGATCGCATGATCGACGCGCCGATCGATCATGTCGCGGTCGTCGTCAAGGATCTCGAGGCGGCGATTCGGCTCTACACCGGGACGCTGGGATTCAGCCAGGTGTATCGTGAGGTCGTGGCCGACCAGGGTGTCGAGGCGGTCGGCGTTCGCACGGGTGACGCCGTCATCGAGCTGCTGCGGCCGCTCGACGAAGAGTCGCCGATCGCGAAATATCGCGGTGAGGCGGAGACGAAGATGCACCATACGGCGTACCGCGTCGAAGACATTCGGGCCGAGCTGGCACGGTTGAAGGCGGCTGGGATTCGGCTGATCGACGAGGCACCGCGCAAAGGCGCGCACGGCAACCTGATCGCGTTCCTGCACCCGAAGTCGACCGCAGGAGTGCTCATCGAGCTCTGCCAGCCCGAACGATGAACCGGGGAACCGGCCGCCGGTGCACGGCGTTTCCCGGCTGATGCGAATCGATCGAATCGCTCGGATCGGCGCCGCGGCGCTCATGGCGGCCGCGACGCTGGGCGCCGGTCCGGGGCCGTCGGCTGCGGCGCCGTCGCCGGCGGCAACACCGAGTTCCGCGGCGGCGAGCGAGGCGGACGCGCTCTTCGCGGCGGCGCGCGAGGCTCGTTCGGAGAGCGCCTACGCGCATTACACCGTCTACGCGACGGTGGTGCGGTTCCAGCGCGGGGGCCGCGAGGTCACGAGCACCTGGGAATCGATCGAGGACATGCGCCGCCGCCTCGTCCATGCGCGCTCGCTGAGCCGCGAGGAGGGCGCGCACCCGCACGTCCCGCACGGCATCAACATCGGCGTCTACGGCGGCCCGAGCGGTCCGGTCATGGGAATACCACCCAAAGGCGCGATCGTCACGCACGAGCCGGCGGACGATCCGATCGGGCAGCTCAGCTTCGCGGTCGATCAAGACTTCGGGCTCGCGCTGAACGCGCCGCCGATCGCCGCGACCAACGACATGAGCCAGGTTTCGTCCGCGGTCACGACGCTGCCGCACATCGGCAGCACCGGGACCATCGCGCGCACGTACGAGGTGACGAACCTCGGCGACGTCGACGAGGACGGTGTGGCGCTGCACCATCTCGGGCTGCGGCCGCTGCGCGATCCGAAACGCTACCGCTTGCGCGAACTTTGGACGGAGGCGAAAAGCTCGCTCCCGGTGCGCGCCGTGGTCGCCGGCGTCGGAAACCGCGCGCCGCTGCAGGACGTCGGCTGGCGCGTCGATTTCACGCAGCTCCAAGGCGGCACGTACATCGCGCGCGAGACGGCGCTCGCGCCGCTCGACACGTCCCGCGGGCGGCTCGACGACGTGACGATCAGCTTCACCGATGTGCGCCCGACGAACCGGCTCGCGCCGGAACAATTGATCGGCCTCTCCGGCGAGGTCGGTACGACCGACCCCTGACGCTTCGAGCGGGGGGCTCTCACGGCAACGCCCGCGGGCGTCGTCGTGTCCGGGGCGCGAGCCGGACGTCGAGCTCGGTCTCGAAGGTGCGGTCCCACGGCAGCGTGATCGTGAACCCGGCGTCGCGCATCTGCGGCTCGATCCGCGCGAGCAGGTCCAACCCCGCGGGCCACAGCAGCGCGCGGTCCTCCGACGCGGTGCGCTGCGCGACGTCGGGCGTCAGATAGGTGTGGTCGCTCACGCCCTGCGCGCTCAAATCGGTGTTGAGCCGGGGGCGCACGGCGGTGTGGAACGCGACGTCGTCGACGTAGCGCATGAACGTGAACGTCGCGTGCGCGCGCGCGTCGTACGTCCTCAGCTTGCGGCCCGCGGCCACGGCGATCGCCTCGGGGAGCGCGGTGCCGACCGTGTTGGCGACGGTGTTCCACGAGGCGAACGCCGCGACACGGCCCGCGAGCCCGCGGTCGAGCAGCTCGTCGGTGAGCAGGCGCTGCTGGGCGTAGTCGTCGGTCGCGAGAAAGGTCAGGTCCGCGATCGCGACCAGCGGCGAGCCGGGCGTGATCAGGTCGTGCGTGATCGCGCCGGCGAACGCGCTCTCGTCTGGGGCGCTGGTCCCGGCGACGCGCACGAACAGCTCGATGTCGGCGCGCCGTCCGTCCGCCGCGGCGACGCCGCCGCACGAGCGGATCACGTCGCCGACCGTCGTCGCGATCGGCGCGAACTCGAGCGGATCGTTCACGCTGCCGCCGTCCGGGCGCGAGTACGTCACGCGGACGCGCGGGACGATCGCCGCCTCGCGTGCGAGCGCCGCGGAGACGAGCACCATCCCGAGCTCGTCGGCGCCGGGCTCGATCGACGCGCGCGACGGCGGAAGCCAGCGCGCCGCGAACCCGCGCAGCGCCGCCAGATCGCGCAGGTGCAGGCCGACCGGTCCGGCGTCGTCCTGGCCCAGCACGATACGGTCGAAGCCGCCCTCTGCCGCGGTGCGCAGCGCGAACAGATCGACGTCGCGGTCGCGCGCGCGCGTCTCGAGATACGCGTCGAGCGCGGGGCCGAGCTGCGCGCGCAGCTTCGCCGCGAACGCGCGCTGTTCATCGGTCTGCGGCGGGTCGGGCAGGTTCGCGTACTGCTGGATCGGGCCCCAGACGTCGCCGCCGGCGAACGGGAAGTTCGCCGCCGCGCCGAGTCTCGGCACGCCGGTCGGCGCGAGCCGCATCACCGTCCCGAACACCGCGAACGACGCGTTCGGGCGCGACGCGCGGATCGCGGCGAGATCCTGCAGCCGCGTGTACGCGTCCGCGCGCGTGACGCCGGGGATGCGCGACGCGACGAGGCCGCCGTAGACGGCCATGTCCTGCGAGACGACGTACGCGCGCGCGTCGCGCGGCGCTTCGTCGCGCAGCCAGCGCAGGATGCCGGGCGCGTCGCCCGGCGTGAGGTAGTGCCCGAGCATCCGGCGCGGCGGTTCCTCGACGTCGACGCCCGCGATCGCGCCGAGCAGGCGCGGCAGTTGCGCGGTGACGGGCCGGTCGTCCAGCGGGACGACCACGAACGTCAGCGCCAGCAGTGACGAGAAGAGCGCCCCGATGGAGAACACCGCGGCGCTCTTCTCGTCGGCCGGCCGGATTAACTCTTGAAGCCGAAGCGCCCGTGACCGCGCGGGTCGGCGACGAAGATCTTGTACGCTTTGCGGATGCCGAGCGATTGCGTGAACTCCACGTGCACCGGCGTGTTCGGCTTGAGGTCCTTGGTCTGCACGCTCTTGCCGTTGCTCATCAGCGTCGCGAAGTTCGGCGCGTAGAGGAACGAGAGGTCGGCCGGCACGCCGTCGATGCAGTGCACGCGGATGTTCGTGTCGGAGACGTGGCGGACGTAGCCGTGGCAGTCGCGGATCTTCCCGCCGGGGACCGAGGCGCCTTGGCGCTGGGTGACCTGTGCCTGCGCGGCGAGGGACGATGTGGCGACCAGTGCGATCGCCGTGAGCGCGGGAAGCGAACGGCGGAGCGAGTCGAAGAGCATGGTGTGGGGTTCCTTCCGAGATGATCGAGTGCCGAACGATGGCGGGCGCCGAGCGGTTCGACGCCTTTGCTTTGATGAAGCGGTTCCGTAGTGACGAGGCGGCTCTGGGCGACGCGCTGGCGCTGTTCGTCGACCGCCCCGACTACGGGTTCGTGTGGCTGGCGTACGACGACGGTATACCCGCGGGGTGCGTCTCCGTCGCCTTCGCGATCTCGACCGAGACGGGCGGGCTCGTCGCCGAGCTCCGCGATCTCTACGTGGCCGAGGAGCGGCGGCGGCGCGGGATCGGGTCGGCGCTGCTCGCGACGCTCCACGGGCGGCTCGACCATCTCGACGTGACCCGCGTCGAAGCGGCCGTCCCGGACGATCCGGCGTTGCGCGGGTTCTTCTCGGCGCGGGGTTATGACGAGCGCGGCGGGGCGGTGTTCATGCTGGACCGTCGATGACGCGGGCGAGCCGGCCGCCCGCTTCCTGAAGCAGGCGCTCGGCTTCCGTGCGGTCCACGTGGCGGCGGGCCATGACGATCGCGGTCTTCACCGATCCGCCGGCGCGGTCGAGCAGCGCGCGGGCGTCGGTCTCGCCGGCGAGGTCGCGGACGAGGCGTTCGCTGCGGGCGCGGAGTTTCGCGTTCGTCGCGATCAGGTCAACCATGCGGTTTCCGTAGGTCTTCCCGAGGCGGATCATCGCTCCGGTCGAGATCGCGTTCAGCACGATCTTCTGTGCGGTTCCGGCGCGCATGCGCGTCGAGCCTTGGATCGGTTCGGCGCCGGTCGCGGCGGTGATGCCGACGTTCGCGTCGCGCGCGAGCGGGGCGTTCGCGGCGTTCGCGATCCCGATCGTCGCCGCTCCGCGTTCACGCGCGGCGAGGATCGCGGCTCGCACGAACGGTGCGCCGCCGCTTGCGGAGATGCCGATCACGACGTCGTTGGGGCCGACGTCCGCGACGGTCCGTGCGCCGGCGTCGGCGTCGTCCTCGGCGCCTTCGACCGCGCTTCGCAGCGCCGTTTCGCCGCCGGCGATGCGGCCTTCGACGAGGTTCGGGGCGACGCCGAAGGTCGGCGGGAGTTCGGCGGCGTCGAGCACCGCGAGTCGGCCGCTCGTGCCCGCGCCGACGAGCACGACGCGGCCGCCGCGGCGGATTGCGTCGACCACGAGTGTGGTCGCGTGCGCGATCTGTTCCGAGGCGGCGAGCGCGGCGTCGACGGCGGTGCGGTGCGTTTCGATCAGCGTGCGCGCGAGTTCCGTATCGTCGAGGCGGTCGATCTCGGCGGTCGCGGTGTCGAGCGCCTCCGTGGACGGGAGGTCGGTCATCGGGCGAGGCGTTCCGCGAGGCGGAGCGCGCCGCGCACCGGGTCGTCGCCGCCTTTCACGATCGAGCCGCCGGCGATGTCGCCGGTGAGGCGTTGTTCGATGAGAAACGTGAGCAGGCTGTTCTCGCGGAACAGGCCGCCGGCGAGTGCGATGCGGGGCGAGGCGTCGAGGAGGTCGACCGCTCGCAGTGCGGATTTCACCAGGTCGCCGAGCTCTTGTGCGGCTTGTTGCACGATCTTCGTCGACGTGCGGTTGCCCTTGCCGGCGAAAGCGACGATGCTCGGGGCTAGGGAGGCGATCTTCGCCGGTCTCAAGGGTTCGTCGTACAGTGCGGCGATGTACGACTCGCGATCGGGGGCTTCCAGCATTCGGGCTACCAGGTCGGTGGTTTCGTCGCGGTTGGCTCTTCCGTCCAGGACGCGGCCGTACAATTTCACGGCCTGCATGCCGATCCAGAGCGCGGAGCCTTCGTCTCCCGCTAGGTAGCCGAGGCCGCCTACTCGCTGCCTTCGTTCGCCGTGTTCGGCGTATGCGGTCGAGCCGGTTCCGGCGATGAGCACCGCGCCGTCGCCGTCGGGGATCGCGGCGCGGAATGCGATCGCGGCGTCGTCGCCGACCACCACGCGGGCGTCGCGGAACGCGGTGCGTATCAGTTCCTCGAGTTCGCTCGCGACGCGCGCGCGGCCGGCTCCGGCGGCGCCGACAAAGATCGCGTTCGGGGACTCGCCGTGGAGTACGTCGCGGATCGCGGTGATGATGATGTCGGCCGCGTCGTCGACGCCGATCGTCGTTGCGTTCGCGCCGGGTTTTGCGGTTTCGCGGAGGTACTGGCCGTCGCGGGAGAGCGCCGCTGTCGTGGATGTGCCGCCTGCGTCTACGCCTACTGAGATCACGCGGTCAGGTTCGCGGCTTTGGGGTTCGGTCCGCTTGCCGACCGTGGGGTTGGGGTTGGGGTTGGGGTTGGGCGAGTGGGGCCACAGTGCTGTGGCGGGGACGCTCCCGGCGGCCCATCCATGGGCCTCTGGTCGCTCGGTTCGTCGTCGCTCCCGCCCTCCGGGCTCCGCTCCTCCTCAACGCCCCGCCACAGCACTGTGGCCCCACTCACCCCGGCACGATGGTGGCGGTTCGGTGTTCCTCTTCGTGCACGCGTTCCAGCAGAACGTTCAATTCATACGGTACGATGGAGCCCAAGACGCGTGGGGCGCGGGCTCCCGTGACCTTTGGAAGTCCGGCGGGGCGGCCGCGCAATGTGGTATATCCAAGTACCGCAAAGGCGATTGCTTCTTTTGCGTCGGCGTTCACGCCGAACTCGTCCGAGATCGCGATTCGGACACCGGGGAGCTCTTGGCGCAATCCTTCGATCAGCGATGGATTTCGTGCGCCGCCACCGCTCGCGATCAAGAGGCTGGAATCGGGGGATGCTTTCTTCAAAGCCTCTGCTACCGTCCGCTGCGTCAATCTTGTCAGTGTTGCGACGGCGTCGGCGAACGGGAGCGCATCGAGCTCGGTGCGCCAATGCGCGATGAAAGGTGCGCCGAACTCTTCGCGGCCGGTCGTTTTCGGGAGTGGGCGGCTGAAATACGGGTCGGCGAGCATTCGGGAGAGCAGTTGGTCGTTGGCGGTTCCCGAGGCGGCTAATTTTCCGTCGGCGTCGTAGCGTTGTGCGCCGTTCGTGCGCAGGGTGACGTACGTGTCGATCGGGAGGTTGGCGGGGCCGGAGTCGAAGGCGATGCCTTCCGGGAGTAGCGTCATGTTCGCGATGCCGCCGAGGTTCAAGGCTACGCACGGCGCGTACTGTGTGAAGAGCAGTGCGTCGACGAACGGGACGAGCGGGGCTCCGGTGCCGCCGGCTGCCGTGTCGGCGGAGCGGAAGTCGTGGATCACCGTCGCGTTGACTCGTTCGCGGATGCGGAACGGGTCGCCGAGTTGGAGCGTATGGTGGGCCGTGCCGTCGTGCGCGATGGTCACGCCGTGCGATGCTACGGCGTCGAGCGGCGTTCCGGCAGCGATGGTGAGCACTGCCTCGCCGAAGGCTTCGCCGATCGCGGCGTGGAGCGCGGAGAGTTCGAGTGCGCCGATGGGTGCGGGTGGGTAGGCCGCCATGATGCGTATGCGGAGCGATTCGGCGAATGGGATGGTCGCGAAGCGCTCGCACGATACGTTCACGCCGTCGGCGTTTGGCGTTACGTCGCAGATTGCGACGTCGATGCCGTCGAGGGACGTGCCGGAGATCAGGCCGGCGATCTTCATGTGCGGTCGATCTCGGTGACGGCGGCGTTGGCGACCGCGGCTCGCACGTCGCGCAGGTCGGTTCGGCCGTGGTGCACGTTGTTCGTCAGAAGCACGACGTTGAGGTCGCGAGAGGGGTCCACCCAGATCGACGTGCCGGTGAAGCCGGTGTGACCGAATGAGTCGCGCGACATCAGGGGACCGCACGAGTTGTCGTCGTTCGTCTTCAAGGCCCAGCCGAGGGCGCGGCGTAGGGTCGGGTCGTAGGCTTGTTCGCGGATGGCCTCGCGCGCGAGGTTCGCGTTCAAGGGCGTCGGGCGGGCGTGCAGGGCGGCGAGGTACCGTTCGCCGAGGAGCGCTACGTCGCGCGCGTCGCCGAAGAGGCCCGCGTGGCCCGCGGCGCCGCCCATCAAGTACGCCTTCTCGTCGTGGACGTCACCCTGCACGCTTCCGCGCCACGCATCCGTCTCCGTCGCGGGAATCATCGCGCGTTCACGGCCTTTTACCGTGTACGACGTCGATCGTGTGCCGAGGTCGCGTAGCACCGGTTCGATCGCCGTCGCGAGCGAGTCGGTTCCCGCGGCGCGCGAGAGGAGCGTTCCGAGCGCGATGAAGCCGAGGTCGCTGTAGATCACGCGCGTGCCGGGGGGGGCGGCGAGCGGCTCCGTTAGGGCGAAGCGTTCTACGTTCTTGTCGAGGAGCGTCCGGTAGTCGGCGCCGCTCTTGAAGCCGGCGTCGTGTGCGAGGATGTGGCGCAGCGTGATCGGCTCGTGGTCCGTGCCGCGCCATTCGGGGATCAGGTTTGTCAGGGGGTCGTCGAGTGTGAGCGTTCCGCGGGCGACCGCGACTAGTGCGGCCGTTGAGACGAAGACCTTCGTGATCGAGGCTAGGTCGAAGCGCGTGTCGACGTAGACCGGGAGCGCGGCGCCGTCGTCGCGGGTGCGGCCGTAGGCGCGCTCGTACAGCAGGCGGCCGCGGTGCTCGACGCGCACGACGGCCGCGCTGAAGCGGACGCCCAGCGCGGCGCGTATCGCGGCGTCGATCGCGTTACGCAGCGCCGTTCGTCGGCAGGCGAACGGGAAGCGTCCCGCGCACCTCGGCACGGCCCGAGAGCACGTCGGCGCAGCCCTCGAGCGAGATCGGCTGGCCGCCGTAGATGCAGACGATCCGCTTCGCCTGCGGCCACAGCAATGCGTCGTACGGCGAGCGCGCCGAGACGATCAGCGCGTCGGGCGCGCGCTCGAGAATTCGCTGCACCGCGTCGTCCTGGGTCGCGTACAGGTGCGCGTCGCGCGTCACGATCACGAACTCACGGTCGCCGAGCGCCGGGATGTGCTCGAGCAGCACGTCGACGTCCTCGGGCGCCGGCTCCGGCGCGACGCGCATCATCTCGCTCTTCCAGCCGCGGCGGCGCAGCGCCCCGCTCAGCGAGGGCAGCTCCTCGTGGCTCTTCTTCGCACCCGATGCGGCGACGTTGTCGACCACCGTGCCCTCGAACGAGATCACCGTCACCGGCTTGCCCGGGCGCAAGCGCGGGTCGCCGCGGAGCACCGTCACGGCGCGGCGCGCCGCGTCGAGCGGCAACGCGTCGTCGATGCCGTCGGGGAGGACCGGCGGTTTCGCCAGGCGCTCGCGCAGCGTGAGGACGCGCGCGTACGCTTCCTGAAGTCGCGCGAGCGGGATCTCGCCGTCGCGCACCGCAGCCACAATCGCGTCCGCGGCTTCGTGCGCGAGGTCGAGCCGGTGGCTGATCAGCAGCAGGTCGGCGCCGGCTTTCAGGGCCTCGACGGCGCCGCGCACCGTGCCGATCGTCCCGGCGATCGCGTCCATCTCCAAGCAGTCGGTCGCGACGATCCCATCGTAGCCCAGCTCGCCGCGCAGCAGATCGGTCAGTATCTTGCGCGAGATCGTCGCGGGGCGGTCCGGGTCGAACGCTTCGATCACGACGTGCGCCGTCATCACGATCGAGGCGGCGCGCTCGGCGATCGCGCGCTTGAACGGGATCAGGTCGCGCGAGCGCAGCGTCTCGGCGTCCGCGGTCACGCGCGGGAGCGCGACGTGCGAGTCGTCCGCCGTCGAGCCGTGGCCGGGGAAGTGTTTCACCGTCGCCGCGACGCCGCCGCGCTCGAGGCCGCGCGCGAAGGCGCCGGCGAAGACGCCGACTCGGTCGGGATCGTCGCCGTAGGCACGCGTCGCGATGACCGCGCTGCGCGGCTGCAGCGAGAGGTCCGCGACCGGCGCCAGCTCGACATTGATCCCGAGCCGCGCCAAGTCGCGGCCGAGCAGCGTGCCGAGCTTCTCCGCGAGCGCGACGTCGCCGGTCGCGCCGACCGCCATCGCCGAGGGCAGCGCCGCGACGCCGTCCCGGATCCGCTCGACGCGCCCGCCCTCCTGGTCGACGCTGACCAGCGGCGGCGGCGAAGCGATCGTACGCAGCGCCGCAACCAGGTCGCGCAGCTCGTCCGCCGTTCCGACGTTGCGCGCGAACAGGATCAACGCACCGGGTCCGAACGCGCGGAGCGCTTCGACCGGCGCCGTGTCGGGGGTGGTGCCGGTGAAGCCGACTCCGATCACGCCGCGCGCGAGCGCTGCCGGATCAGCCGGTACGGTCATCAGTGCTTGAGCAGCTTGATGATCTGGGCGACGGCCTTCCCGGCGGTCTTCGAGATGAAGATCCTCACGCGCGAGCCCTTCGCGACGTCCGTCAGCGTGTGGTAGCCGGGATCGTCCGACTGGACGCTCGTCGTCGGCATCGTCGTCACGTCGACGCGGCCCTGGTTCGTCGAGTCGACCGTCACCACGCCGCGCGCGTAGTCGACGTTCGTCACCCGGCCTTCGATCACGCCGCCGTCCCGCGGCTGTGCCTGCCCGTTCGTCGTCGCGACCGCGGTGGGTGCGGGCGAGGGCCCGGCGAGCGCCGCCGCAGGAACACTGAACAGACCGAGCACGGAAACGGCGACCACCAGCCGGAGCATCACCCTGGGATAACGCATGGAGTTCCTCGGATCGTTCCTTGCAACGTGCCCGTCCGGCAAAGCGCTCGCCGGCTACCGTTCGCGTATCGCACCGACCGAGCGCAGATACGCTTCACGCGCTCCGCGCTCACCCGCCTTCACACGCGCGCGCGCCGTCCGTACGGCGACGATCGTCTCGTCGTTCGGCGTATTCCCACCCAGCACGGCGCGAAGCGCGATCAGCGCCTCGTCGGCCGCACGCGCGCCGAGCGTCTGGAGCGCGCGGTAGAACGGCTGCGCGCGCGGGTCCTCGGAGCGGTCGCGCAGCGCCGCGGCGATCGCGTCCGCCTTGCCGGGCTCGCCGTCGAGGAGGTAGCCGTCGAGAGGGTGCAGTTCCACACGATGCGATTCGCGGTGCGTTCGCTGGCGCTTGCCGCGGCGGCCGGACTCCTCGGCGCGGCCGCGCCGCCGCCCGATCCGCTCGCGGCGCTGGCGATGATCGCGGCGGCGAGCGGGCATGCCGCCACGGTCCATCTGCGCGCGACGGGGACGCGGGTCTACGAGGGGCGGACGATCACCACGAGGCTCGACCAGCTCGGCGTGCAGCGGCTCGTGCGGCGCTGCGTCGGCGACGTCTGCGGCGGGACGTGGTTCGACGGCGTGCGCCAGTGGGCGTACGGGATCAACGATGTCGCGCTCCCCGAGCAGCCGGACGACCAGACCCGCGTCGAGCGGACCCTCGCGGCCGTCGTCTCCTACGCGTTCGCCGAGCCGGCGTTCCGCGAGGCCGGCGGAACGGTCTCGCGGGATTCGCAGCGGCGCTGGCACGTTCGCGCGCGCGACGGCGCCGAGCTGGTCGTGACGCTGGACGCGTTGCTGGCCGTGCAGCACGTCGAGACCGCGAGCGGCGTCGCCGTCGGCGACTACGGGCGCGAGACGTCGGCCGGGGGCGCCCGCCTCGCGCTCGACCGGAGCGGGCCGTTCGAGCACGGGCCGCTCGACCGCCTGACGGCCGTCCCAGGTCCGGTCGGCCCGCCGGCGGGCGTCGCCGTGACCGTCGGTCCGGATTCGCCGCTGCGGCTCGGCCCCGAGCCCGTCCCCGTCGTGCCGTGCAGCCTGGGCGGCCGCTCCGTGCGCTGTCTGCTGGACTCCGGCGCGACGCCGAGCGCGGTGACCCTCCCGCTCGCCGAGGCGCTCGGCCAGGAGCCGCACGGCGAGCTGGAGATCGCCGGGGTCGGCCGGTTCGCGACCGGCTTCATCGAGGCCGGGCCGCTCGCGGTCGGGCCGGCGCGGTTCGAG
This sequence comes from Candidatus Elarobacter sp., assembly GCA_036264835.1. Lineage (GTDB taxonomy): Bacteria > Vulcanimicrobiota > Vulcanimicrobiia > Vulcanimicrobiales > Vulcanimicrobiaceae > Vulcanimicrobium. The sequence continues at coordinate 3,714 of DATAQE010000173.1, read as the reverse complement.
CAAGCCCGCTTCGCGGTGATCCCGCCCTCCGGCGCGGCACGCTTCGACGTGATCGTCGGGAGCGATCTCCTCGGCCGGGTACGGCTGGTGCTCGACCGCGCGCGCGGCACGGCCCGCCTGCTCCCGCCGGGAGGCGCCGCGGGAACGGGGGTTCGGCTGTCGTTCCATGACGGCTCGCCGTTCGTCGAGACCGTCCTCGGCGGGCAGGCGACGCGCGCGCTGGTCGACACCGGCGATCAAGCGCGGCTCTCGCTGGGCTATGCCGCGTACCGCGTCGGGCCGCAGTGGCCGGTCCTCGAGCGCGGCGAGGTGCTCGGCGTCGCGGGCGCCGACGACACCTTCACCGTCGAGATCCCGGACGTGAACGTCGGGCCGGTCTCGCTCGGCCCGACCCGCGCGATCGTCCGCCGTACGCAGGCGGCGGCGCACGTCGGGATCGGGCTCTGGGACCGCTTCGTCGTCGATCTGGACGAAGGAGCCGAGCGAATCTCGTTTAGCCCCCGATAAAGAGGGGGACGAAGGTCCCTACGGGATAGGACTATCCCGGAACGGAGCTATGGATGGATCCCCTGCGCGCCCTCGTCGAGCGCCTCGACACCGACGACCCGGCCACCGCCGCCCACGGACGGACCGTCGCCCACTGGTGCGCCCGCATCGCCTCGCAGCTGCGGCTCCCCCGCGACGAGCACAACTGGATCGTCCGCTCCGCCCAGCTCCACGACGTCGGGAAGCTCTGCATCCCGGAAGACCTGCTCCGTGCGCCCCGCGCGCTGCGGCCCGCCGAGCGCGAGCTGATGGAACGGCACGTCACCGAGGGTGAGCGGCTGTTGGCCGAGTACGGCCTGCTCGAGTACCGGGACGCGGTCCGGCACCATCACGAGCGCTTCGACGGACACGGCTATCCGGACGGGCTGCGCTCCGAGTCGATCCCGCTCGCCGCGCGGATCGTCGCGGTCGCGGACGCGTACGACGCCATGACGGGGCAGCGGCCCTACCGCTTCCCGATGACCCCCGACCGCGCGCTGCTGGAGATCGAGCGCTGCCGCGGAAGCCAGTTCGACCCGGCCGTCGTCGAGGTGATGCTGGCCGTCGTCGGGGACGCGCTCAGACCCGTCGCGGTCTGAGCGCCGCGGGACTCAGTCCAGGTCGGCTTCCAGCGCCTCGGCGGTCCGCTGCATGACCTTCGCCAGCAGCGCGATCGCGCCGGCACGGTTCGTGTTCAGCAGCATGTACTGCATCCGGTCGTTCGGATGGAGAACGACGAAGACGCCTTTGCTGCCTTGCGTGATCGACTTCAGGATCCGGTCGATGAACGCTCGGTCCTCGTCGTCGAGTTGTACCGCACCGCCCTCTTCCTTGAGGAGGTCGCGGAGGAAGGTGTCGAGATTCTCTGGGCAATCCATTTGCGCGAAAAAACCCTCGTTCGGATACGAGCGTCGTCTGAAGTAGTATTCGGCCGAAGCCGGGCAAACTGAAGGGCGTTCGTCAAGACTCGGTAATCTTGCGACGCGTTCGGACTGCCGGATATCGAATCCAACGGATCGGCCGGGGGCGCGGTTCCGTACCGGCGAACGGCGCCCGCGAAGCGCCCGCACGCTCGTTCGAAGGAGGCTCGTACGTTCAAGGGATTTCGCGCGTTCATCGCGCGCGGCAACGTGATCGATCTGGCGGTCGCCGTCGTGCTCGGCGCCGCGTTCACCGCCGTCGTCACCGCGCTGGTCAAGGACCTCATCACGCCGCTGATCGCCGCGCTGGTCGGCAAGCCCGACTTCTCGCGGCTCGGCTTCACGATCAACAAGTCGCACTTCCCGGTCGGCGACTTCGTCAACGCGCTGATCACCTTCGCCCTCGACGCGGCGGTGATCTACTATCTGATCGTCGTGCCGCTGCGCATGGCGATCGAGCGCTTCGACAAGCCCGAGACGCCGGTGCTGGCACAGAAGACGTGTCCGGAGTGCCTGAGCGAGATCCCGCAGGACGCGCGCCGCTGCAAGTACTGCACCGCGGTCCTGCGATGAACCTGCGCTGCGACGTCGTCGTGCTCGGCGCCGGAGCGGCCGGGCTCGCCGCCGCACGCCTGCTCTCGGAGGCGCGCGCACACGTCGTCGTGCTCGAGGCGCGCGACCGCGTCGGCGGGCGGATCCTCACGCGCGAGGACGTCGGGCTGCAGGTTCCGATCGACCTCGGCGGCGAGTTCGTGCACGGAACCTCGGCGACGAGCTTCGCGCTGCTGCGCGCCGCGAACACCGTGGCGGTCGATCTCGGCGAGCGCGCGTTCTCGTACGAGGACGGCGAGCTGCGCGATCGCGATGACCCGTTCGAGGTCGTCGCCCGCGTGCTGGCGCGCGCGAACGAGCTGCGCGACGACGTGAGCATCGACCAGTTCCTGCGCGATTTGCCGGACGGCGAAGACGTCGAGCGCGCGCGGCGGTACACGCGGATGCTGATCGAAGGGTTCGACGCCGCCGACCCCGCGCTCGCGAGCACGATCGCGCTCGCCGCGGAGTGGAACGGCGGCCCCGGCGGGCAGACCGCGGAGCAGTTTCGACCGCTCGGCGGGTATGCGCCGCTGCTGCGCCGGCTCTGCGGCGCGCTCGATCCCGAGCGCGTCCAGGTGCGGCTCGCGACGCCGGCACATGTGCTGCGGCGCGACGACGAGGGCGTTCTCGTCGAGGCGACGACGTCGTTCGGCGAGCCGCTGCACGTGCGCGCGCGCAAGGCGATCGTCACGCTGCCGGTCGGCGTGCTGCACGGCGATGGGCTGCGGTTCGACCCCGAGCTGCCGCCGCGCACGCGCGACGCGCTCGCGCGGCTGATCATGGGTCCGGTCGTGAAGCTGGTGCTGCGCTTCCGCACCGCGTACTGGGAGCGCGTGCAGGGCGGCCGCTATCGCGACGGCGGCTTCTTCCACAACGCGGCCGCGGCGTTCCCGACGTTCTGGACGATGATGCCGCTGCGCGCGCCGCTGCTCGTCGGCTGGGCCGGCGGGCCGAAGGCCGCCGCGCTCGCCGGCCGCGGCGAGCCGGAGCTCGTGGCGACCGCGCTCGCCGATCTGCGCACGCTCTTCGGCGGCGAGATCGATCCCGGCGAAGAGTTGGAAGCCGCGTACCTGCACGACTGGCAGCGCGATCCGTGGTCGCGCGGCGCGTACAGCTACGTCGCGGTCGGCGCAGGTGACCCGCGCGCCGATCTCGCGGCGCCGGTCGACGACGTGATCTACTTCGCCGGTGAAGCGACCGCGGGTGCGAACGAAGCGGGAACGGTCGCCGGCGCGCTCATCACCGGCGAGCGCGCGGCGCGCGAAGCGCTCAGTTGACGCGCTTCTTGCGGCCTTTCCACTCGCGCTCGCGCAGTACGTACTTCTGGATCTTCCCGGTCGAGGTCTTCGGGAGCTCGGAGAACTCGATCGTCTTCGGGACCTTGAACGCGGCGATCCGCTCGCGCGCGAACGCGCGCAACTCGTCCGCGTCGAGCGTGCGGCCGGGCTTGAGCGTGACGAACGCTTTCGGGACCTCGCCCCACTTCTCGTCGGGGACGGCGACGACCGCGCACTCCAGCACCGCGTCGTGCTCGAGCAGCACCTTCTCGACCTGCTGCGTCGAGACGTTCTCGCCGCCGCTGATGATGACGTCCTTCGCGCGGTCGACGATCTCGATGTAGCCGTCCGGGTGCATCACCGCGATGTCGCCCGAGTGGAACCAGCCGCCCGCGAAC
>DATAQE010000123.1:0-54591 GCA_036264835.1 Candidatus Elarobacter sp. | reverse complement strand
TTCCTCTGGGGAAAAGGAAGAGACGCCGCCGCGTTGCCGGCAGCGCCTCTTGCGCCTAGTGCCTGAGAACGATCAGACGCTGCGAAACGAAACGTCTTATCGAATTCGATGCAGTGTTAGCTGCAGCCGCTCGTCGTGCCGCAGCTGTCGCACTTCAGGCATGTGCCGTTGCGGACGAGGGTGAACTGGCCGCACTGCGTGCAGGCATCGCCGCTGTAGCCTTTCGCGATCGCCTCGCGTGCTTTTGCGGCGACGATCTGGCCCTTCGCCATTACCGTGCCGCTCGGCGGTGGGGACGCTACCGCGCCGACCGGTTCGGGGACGCGCGTGACGGCGGCGGTCGCTGTCGGCGTGCCCGCTTTCGGCGGGATCGCGGACGGGGCGACGTAGTGGACCTCGCCGGTGTCTTCCTCGGCGACGTATTCGGGCTCGGGGCCCATCGCGTCGAGGGCTTGGGACGGCTGCACCTGCGCGAGGTCGTAGCGGCCGAGATAGCTCACGGCGAGCTCGCGGAAGATGTAGTCGAGGATCGAGGTCGCCATCTTGATGTTCTGATGGCCGACGACCGGACCGTTCGGCTCGAAGCGCGTGAAGGTGAACGCGTCCACGTACTCCTCGAGCGGGACGCCGTGCTGGAGCCCGAGCGAGACCGCGATCGCGAAGTTGTTCATCAAGCTCCGGAAGGCGGCGCCCTCCTTGTGCATGTCGATGAAGATCTCGCCGAGCGTTTGGTCGTTGTACTCGCCGGTGCGGAGGTAGACTTTGTGGCCGCCGACGACCGCCTTCTGCGTGTAGCCGCCGCGGCGGTCCGGCATCCGCCGGCGCTTGGCGATGTAGCGGTAGACCACGCGCTCCGCGATTTGGACGGGGGTCTCGTACGCGCCGGTCTGCGGTTCCTCGAGGCCGTCTTCCGAGCCGACGTCATAGCTTGCCGCGAGCGGCTGCGAGAGCTTCGAGCCGTCGCGGTAGAGCGCGACCGCCTTGATCATCTTTTCCCACGAGTAGCGGTACGCTTCTTTGACGTCCGCGATCGTGGCGGTCTGCGGGAGGTTGATCGTCTTCGAGATCGCGCCGGAGATGAACGGCTGCGCCGCGGCCATCATGTCGACGTGCGCGAGCGGGCGGATGAACCGCGCGCCGTGCTTGCCGCACGGGGTCGCGCAGTCGAACACCGGCAGGTGCTCGTCCTTGAGGAACGGTGCGCCCTCGAGCGTCATGCGGCCGCAGATGACGTCCGAGGCTTCCTCGATCTGCGTCTGCGTGAATCCGAGCGTGTCGCGCAGGATCGAGTGGTTCCAGTCGGCGAGCTGCTCGGTCGTCATGCCGAGCTGGGTGCGGCAGAACTCCTCACCGAGCACGTGCTGGTTGAACGCGAAGCCGATCTCGAACGCTCCGACGAGCTGGGACTCGATCTTCGCGAGCGCTTCGTCGTCGAAGCCCTTCGCCTTGAGCGTTGCGCGGTTGATGTGCGGCGTGCCCTCGAGCGTGTTCGTCCCCTTCGCGAACGTCTCGATCGCGGCGATCTGCTCGTTATTGTAGCCGAGACGCCGCAGCGCCGGTTCGACCGACTGGTTGACGATCTTGAAATAGCCGCCGCCGGCGAGCTTCTTGAATTTCACGAGCGCGAAGTCGGGCTCGATACCGGTGGTATCGCAGTCCATCACCAGTCCAATTGTACCAGTTGGAGCGATGCACGTGACTTGCGCGTTGCGATAACCGGCCACCTCGCCGATCGCAAGTGCGTTGTCCCACGTCGAACGCGCTAGCGCCCAGGTCTCTTGCGTGAAGAGCGTAGGCTGATGCGTCGTCGGGAAGACGGTCAGCTCTTCGTACTCCTCGTTTTTTGCTGCATAGGCTGCACGCCGGTGGTTGCGCAGCACGCGACCCATGGGCTCGGCGTTCCGATCGTACGACGCGAACGGCCCCAGCTCGCGTGCGATTTCCGCCGAGGTTTTGTATGCGGCCCCAGTCATCAGCGACGAGATCGCGGCGGCCCACCCGAAGCCTTCCTCCGAATCGTACGGCAATCCGAGCCGCATCAGCAGCGTGCCGAGATTCGCATAACCCAAGCCGAGCGTCCGGAAGTCGTACGACTTCTGCGCGACCTCCCGGCTAGGGAACTGCGCCATGAGCACGCTGATTTCGAGTGTGAACGTCCACGTACGGCATGCGTCCGCGAAGCGCTTCGCGTCGAAATGCCCGTTGTCGTCGAGGAACTTAACGAGATTCAGGCTAGCGAGATTGCATGCGGTGTCGTCGAGGAAAATGTACTCACTGCAGGGGTTACTAGCGTTAATCTTTCCGTCGGTAGGACATGTGTGCCATTCGTTGATCGTCGTGTCATACTGAACGCCGGGATCCGCGCACTGCCATGCGGCGAGGCCGATCTTTTCCCAGAGATCCGCGGCGGGGACTGTCTTGATCGGCATCGTCGAGCCATGGCCGTACTTGATACCGCGGGGAATCAAGTCCCACGTTTGGCCGGCGTCGAGGCGCGCGAAGAACTCGTTCGGGATGCGAACGGAGTTGTTCGAGTTCTGTCCTGAAACCGTGCCATACGCCTTGGAATCCCAATTCGTGTCGTACGTCTCGACAGTGAGCTCTTTGTAGCCCTGCTTCGCGAAATCGAGCGCGTATTGAACGTTAGCCTGCGGCATCCCGGTCGAGAGCGCCGCCCGAATTGCCGCCTTCAGTCCCGGGTTCAACGCGGGATCGAGCCGTGCGGCCTCGGGGATCTTCGGATCGTGCGCGGCTTGCATGATCGCGTTGAGATGCTTCTCGCTGGTGATCGAGCCGACGACGAGGTCGGAGACTTTCTGCTCTTCCTTGACCTTCCAGGAGATGAACTCTTCGATATCCGGATGATCGAGATCGAGCACGACCATTTTTGCCGCTCGGCGCGTCGTTCCGCCCGACTTGATAGCGCCGGCAGCGCGGTCGCCCACCTTTAGGAACGACATCAAGCCGGACGAAGTCCCGCCGCCCGAGAGCCGCTCGCCTTCGCCGCGGATCTTGGAGAAATTCGATCCCGTCCCTGAACCGTACTTGAAGATGCGAGCCTCACGGACCCAAAGGTCCATGATCCCGCCTTCGTTCACGAGGTCGTCTTCAACGCTCTGGATGAAGCAATTATGGACAACCACATTATTGGTGAGGAATGCGTGGCTTTCGGTCTCGATGTCAAACACATCCATGTCTCCGACATACTCGATCGACGTGATGGTCTCGTCGCGGAGGCGAGCCACGCTGCGGCCGGGAAGGGCGAGTGCGTTCTCGAGCTTGCCGCGCTTTTCAGGCGAGACGAAGCCGATCTTCTCGGCATACGTTCGCTTGGCGTCGCCCCACGCGATCACGACGTGGTAGTAGTCTTGGCGATCGGCTCGGCTGTCGCGCCCTACTTGAACGCGGTTGTAAATTCCAAGGTTATGAAGAAGCTTGCTCACCCCATTCGCCAGCTTCGGAGAGATCGTTCCGAAGACGACGTCGCTCGACTGCCGCTCTTCACGAATGCGAACGCAACCATCGGCCTGGAACAGCGCGCGGAGATAGGCGCACGCGACGTTCCCGCCCGCACTTTCGACCGCCGGCGGCACTTGCATGTCGAGGCGCCGATCGAGCAATCCATAACGCTCCACGAACGGGCGCAGGTTCTCGCCGTAAAAGCGGAGACGGCGAACGTCGAGCTGCTCGTCCTTGACGATTGCGCGCCGTTCATGAGAGTGCACGTTCCCGAAGACCGTGGCGGTGAGCTCGGCGACGTATTCACGCTCTGCCGCGTTGATCGTCATCGCTTCAACCGTGAGGCTACGGTTCGTTCCGTGTTCGTACTGACCCACGAAGCCGTCCCCTTGCAGCCAGCCCGCCAACGCCGCTTCCGCGATCTCGATCGCGTCACCGGATCCCTCGATCGTCGTGTCGGTCCGTTGAATGAGCCGCATGCCGGGCTTCAGGGAGCCGACCTCGCGCCACGTTTGCGAGCGTTTGTGCCCGTCGGATGCGAGGACGAGATGGTCCGCGGTCGCCTCGATCGCGTTGCCATTGCTTAGGCGCACGCGATAGACCGGTTTTACCCCGTTGTACGCCGTCGCCACGACTCGTGTCACGCCGTCACGGTCGTAGACGGGGAGACCGACGAGGTTGTTCTCGACGATCGCACCGATCGCTACCGGTCCGTCGGGCGTCGTGACGGTCGCATTATACGGAAGACACGCATGCGGCGCCGGGTGCTCGTAGGCGGACGTCGACTGGGCAAGCTCGCCGGTCTTCGGATCGACGTACCAATGGCCCTGAGACGGTCCGGAGATGCCGTACGCCCAGTGCAGGCCCGTGTTGAACCACTGGGGCGAGTTTGCGGCGCCGATCTGGCGGGCGAGCATCGCGCACATCTCGTCGTAGTAGGCGCGGGCCTCGAACTCGCTGTCGAAATAGCCGTGCTTGAAACCCCAGTACGTCCAGCAGCCCGCGAGGCGGTGGAAGACCTGGCGGGCATCGGTCTCGCCGCCGAAGGTCGCGTCGGAGGCGGCCTCGGAGCGCCACAGCCACTCCGGGATGCCGTCCTCGGGGACCTTGACGGTCGCGGTCGGGACGCCGGCCTTCCGGAAGTACTTCTGGGCGAGGATGTCCGTCGCGACCTGGCTCCAGCCGGTCGGGATGGCGGCGTCCTTCAACTCGAAGACGACCTTGCCGTCGGGGTTCACGATCCGCGAGGTCCGCGGCTCGAAGGCGATCCCGGCATACGGGTCGCCGGGAGCGGAATAGGTGCGCGAGAACTTCATGCCGGCTGCGTCCTCTCGGTCGCGGTGAAAGCGTAGCGGAAGCCAGGAAACGTCGAACGCACGTTCGGTTTCGCGGGCGCCGCGGCTGCCCCTGAGCGTAGACCGACACTATGTCTTGTGCCTGTCCGCGCCGGGCTGTACTAGATATTGTACTCCTTGGCGCGGACCTTGTGAATGGGCGTGGACGAGATTTACTTTCCCGTGGAGGGGCGCGCCCGGGCGGTGGACCGGCAGCGAGCGGGGTGAGCGGGCTGTGGACGGAACCGGGGATAGCGTGGAGAGGATCCGCGCCGACCATCACGCCGACACCCTGCCCGAAGTGCCGCTCGACCTGCTCACGGAAGCCGGCATCCGCGGGATCGTCGTCGATCTGGACAACACGGTCTGCGCGTACCACCAGCCCGAGCTCGCGCCGGGCGTCGCCGAGTGGGTCGCCGCGGCGCGCGACCGCGGTTTCGCGCTGGTGCTCGTGTCGAACAATTTCAGCGAGCGCGTCGGCGCGATCGGCGCGAAGCTCGGCATCCCGGTCGTGCCGAACGCGCTCAAGCCGCTCCCGTTCGCGTTCCTGCGCGCGCTGAAGCTGCTCGGCACGCCGCGGCGCGCGACGATCGTCATCGGCGATCAGCTCTTCACCGACGTGCTCGGCGGGAAGCTCCTGGGGATGCGGACGATCCTCACCAAACCGCTGGTCGAGCACGATTTCCCGCTCACGCGCGTGCTCCGGTTCCTCGAGCGCGCGATCGCAGGCCGCACGTGAGCCGGCGCATCGCCGCGGTCGCGTTCGATCTGTACGGCACGATCCTCACGATCGAGTCGATGCGCACGCACGTCGCGGCGGCCGGCGTCGCGAACGCGGACGCGTTCGTCACCGACTGGCGCCGCAAGCAGCTTGAATACGCCTTCCTGACCTCGCTCGCGCAGTCGTACCGCGATTTCGACCAGCTCACCGCGCTCGCGCTCGACCACACCTGCGCGCTGCACGGCGCGCAGCTCGACGCGGCCGCTCGCGCACGGCTCGCCGGCGCGTGGCGCACGATGCCCGCGTTCGACGACGTCGCGCCGGCGCTGACCGCGCTCCACGAACGCGGCATCCCGCTCGCCGTGCTGACGAACGGCACGCCGCCGTCCGCGAAGGCCGCGCTCGAAGCGGCCGGCGTGCGCGGGCTGCTGACCGATGTGCTCTCCGTCGAATCCGTGCGCGCATACAAGCCCGATCCGCGCGTGTACGCGCTCGTCACCGCGCGGTTCGCGTGCGCGCCGGGCGAGGTCGTCTTCGTCTCCTCGAACCCGTGGGACGCGTGGGGCGCGGCGCGCTTCGGCTTCCGCGTGGCGTGGTGCAATCGCGCGCGCGCCGTCGCCGAAGCGCTCGATCCGGCGCCCGAGCTCACGCTCACCGGCTTGCACGAGCTGCCCGCGTCGGTCTGATCGCCGCCGGGTACACCCGGCGCATGGAGACCGGAATGCAGAACCTCGGCAGCGGCGGCGAAGCGCGCGGCGGAGCCGCCGACCGCGAGGACGCCGACACCGACGCACCGCGCGACGTCGTCGACGAAGCCGTCGATCAGACCGAACGCGGCACGACGATGGACACCGCCATGGCGGCGAACGCCGATCCGACGCTCACGGCCGGCACCGTCTCGCCGCAGGTCGGCCAGGGCGAGACCGCCGCGTACGGCGAGACGGCCGAGAACGCGCCCGCGCCGACCGCCGGCTCCGACTCGGACCGGTGAGGGCGGGGTACGAACGGGCCGACACGCTTCGCTCGGTGAGGTGACCGTATGAACGACGACACGACGAACTCCGGCCAGGGCTCGACCGACGAGCCCGGGCTCACGCAGCGGAACACCGAGACGATCCGCGGTGAGACGACGCTCGCCGACGAAAACCCCGAAGACACCGTCGAGGAGACCAGCACGCACACCAAGAGCGGCGTGATCCCCTCGTCGTACGGGGCGGCCGGCGGCACGACCGACGCGACCGAAGAGGGCGGCGACGGCACCGACATCTAGCGAGCGAATCCCGGCGAGCGCAGGTAATCGCACCCCGCGCCCGTCGAAGGAAAGCCGGTGACCACCGCGGCCCGACCCGACCTTCCGAAAACCTACGATCCCGCCGAGATCGAGCCGCGCCTGTACGCGCGCTGGCTCGCGATGGGCGTCTTCCACGAAGAGCCCGATCCCGCGCGGCCGCCGTTCATCATCTCGATGCCGCCGCCGAACATCACCGGCCGCGCGCACCTCGGGCACGGCTCGACGTACACCGCGATGGACGTCCTCACGCGCTACCACCGCATGCTCGGCGAGAACGCGGACTGGCTCCCCGGTCAGGACCACGCGGCGATCGCGACCGAAGCCGTGCTCGTCCGAGAGCTGGCGAAGGAAGGGCTTTCGCGCGACGGGCTGGGTCGCGAGAAGTTCCTGGAGCGCGCGTGGGCGTGGCGCGAGCAGTACGGCGGCGAGATCAACGAAGCGTTCAAGGTTCTCGGCTTCGGGCCCGACTGGGAGCGCGAGCGCTTCACGATGGACCCCGGCTTGTCGGCGGCGGTGATCAAGGTCTTCTGCGATCTGTACGACGACGGGCTGATCTACCGCGGGACGCGGCTGGTGAACTGGGATCCGGTCACGCAGTCGACGCTCTCCGACGCCGAGGTCGAGGACGAAGAGCGCGACACCTCGCTGTGGCACATCCGCTACCGCGGTGAGGACGGCGGCGAGGGCGTCGTGATCGCGACGACGCGGCCCGAGACGTACCTTGCCGACGTCGCGGTCGCCGTGCATCCGAGCGACGCGCGCTACGCGCACCTCGTCGGGAAGAACGTCGTGCTGCCGATCGTCGACCGCGCGATCCCGGTGATCGCGGACGAGGCGGTGCTCGCCGACTTCGGAACCGGCGCCGTGAAGGTCACGCCGGCGCACGACCAGACCGACTACGAGATCGGCCAGCGCCACGATCTGCCGATGCCGACGGTGATCGACTTCGACGCGCGCGTCACCGCGCCGCTCTGGCGTTACGACGAGAAGCCGGAACGCCGCGCGCCGATCGACGCGCAGGCGCCGCGTATGACTGCGTATGCGGGGCTCGACCGGTTCGATGCGCGCAAGCGGATCGTCGAGGATCTGCGCGCGCTCGGCGCGCTGGTCCAAGAGCAGCCGTACCGGACGAAGCTGCCGCTCAGCTCGCGCTCGCGCGCGGTGATCGAGCCGCTGCTCTCGCTGCAATGGTTCGTGACGATGAAGCCGCTCGCGGAGCCGGCGCTCGAGGCGTTCCGCCGCGGCTCGCCGCGCTTCGTCCCGGAGCGCTTCGGGCGCACGTACGCGGCCGGGCTCGAGAACATCCGCGACTGGAACATCTCGCGCCAGGTCTGGTGGGGCCATCAGCTGCCGGTCTGGTACACCGCGAACGACGACGTGGTCGTCGCGCCCGACGAGAACGAGGCGAAGCGCATCGCGCGCGAGCGCTACGGCACCGACGAGCTGCGGCGCGATCCCGACACGCTGGACACGTGGTTCAGCTCGGGCCTATGGCCGTTCTCCATCTTGGGCTGGCCTGAGCGCACGACCGAGCTCGAGCACTGGTATCCGAACCAAGTCATGGTCACCGCTCGAGAGATCATCTTTCTCTGGGTGATGCGCATGGTGATGCTCGGGCTGCGGTTCGTCGGGCGCGTCCCGTTCGACGACGTCTTCGTCACGCCGCTGGTCTTCGACTTGCACGGCCGCAAGATGTCGAAGTCGCTCGGGAACGGGATCGATCCGACGACCGATCTCGTCCCGAAGTACGGTGCCGACGGTACGCGGCTCGGGATCCTCCGCCAGATGCGGCTCGAATCGCAGGAGTTGCGCTTCGACGAGCGCTTCTGCGACGAGGCGAAGCGCTTCGGCACGAAGCTCTGGAACGCGTTGCGCTACACGCTCGCGCTGCCGGAGGGTTTGCCGGGCGCGAACGTGCTGCCGCGCGCGGAGAGCCTCACGGTCGCCGACAAGTGGATCCTCACCGAGCTGCGCGCCTGCGTCGAGACGGTGACGCACGCGTACGATGGCTACGCGCTCGGCGTCGCGGCCGATGCGCTGCTGCAGTTCGGCTGGTACACGTTCTGCGACTGGTACGTCGAAGCGACGAAGGCGCCGGGTCAGGAAGCGTCGCGCGGCGCGGTGCTGTCCTTCGTGCTGAACGCGTTCGCGCGCGCGATGCACCCGATCGCGCCGTTCCTCACGGAGGAGATCTGGCAGACGCTCCCGCACGACGGCGCGACGATCGTCACCGCCTCGTGGCCCGATCTCGCCGAAATCCCGTCGTTCCCCGAGGACGCGGCGACGTTCCACACGGTGATCGAGAAGGTCGAGCAGCTGCGCAACGCACGCTCGGAATGGGGCATTCAACCGAAGGACTGGATGCGCGTGGAGATCCCGGCTTCGCTCGAGCCCGAGCGCGGCGTGGTGGAGTCGCTCGCGACGCTGGCGCGCGCGCAGATCGCGACGTACGATGGCGGCGACGGCACCCTGCGCGACCGCATCCTCGCCGTGCGCGGTGTCGCGGACACGGCGAAACTGCGCGAGCGCTACACCCGCGAGGCGGCGCGGCTCGAGTCGGAGGTCGCGCGGTCGGAGAAGAAGCTCGCGAACGAAGCCTTCATCGCGAAAGCGTCACCCGACGTGGTGGCCGCTGAGCGCGCGAAGCTCGACGAGTACCGTCGCGAGCTCGCGCGTGTGCGCGAGGCCCTCGGCGCTCTCGGGGACTGAGCCGGCGGGGCTCAGCGCGAGACGGCCAGACTCGGTTCGTCTTCGCCGGCGCCGCGGCCGGGGACGGCGCGCATGCGGCGCGGGTCGAGCTTCTCGCCGCAGTGACCGCAGACGAGCTGCGGATCGGCGCGGTGCTCGCAGGTCGCGTGGACGAGCACGACCGGCGGGCCGTCCTCGGCGTACCAGCGATCGCCCCAGCCGAGCAGCGCGACGAGCACGGGATACAGGTCGCGCCCCTTCGCGGTGAGGCGGTACTCGACGCGCGGCGGCCGCTCTTGGTACGGGCGCTCTTCGAGGATGCCGTGCTCGACCAGGCGGCGCAGGCGCGCGGTCAGGATGTTCGGCGCGATCCCGAGCCGCTCGACGAAGCCGTCGAAGCGACGCACGCCGCGGAACGCCTCCCGCACGACCAGCAAGGTCCACCATTCGCCGACCACGTCGAGCGCGCGGGCGATCGAGCAGTTCATCTCCTCGAAGCTGCGGCGTCGGGCCATCGCGATTCACCTCCGTTCAGAGGAAGTATCGACGCGGCGTCCGTAACTTCCTTGCATCATGCAAGTGACTCGCGAGCGCCTCGTCCAATGGGAGGATCCAGGCCCGACGATCGAGTTTGTCCGCCGGTCGGCGGGGATCGAGGGGATCCGCGCGATCGCGGCCGGTTCGATCCCGCGGCCGCCGATCTCCTCGCTGGTGAACTTCACGATCGCGGAGGTTCACGAAGGGCGCGTCGTCGTCGAGGGCTATCCCGGCGAGGAGCACTACAACCCGATCGGCGTCGTGCACGGCGGGTTCGCGCTGACGATTTTCGACACGGCGATGAGCTGCGCGATCCACACGCTGCTCCCGGCCGGCGTCGGCTACACGACGACCGACGTACAGGTCCGCTTCATCCGCGGCGTCACGACCGCGACCGGTGCCGTGCGCTGCGAAGGGATCGCGCTGCACGTCGGCCGCTCCACCGCAGTCGCCGAGGGCAAACTCTACGACGCCGGCGGAAAGCTGCTGGGCGTCGGCACGACCGGCTGCGCGATCCTGCGCGGCTGACGCGAGCTGCCGAAATCTTCTCGCGGTAACATTCCGGCCAAACTGAGGCAACGGCGAGCAGCGATGCTCGTCACGTCCACACGATCTGAGCGATCGTGATACGAAATGCCGATGCAGCCAGTGATCTCCCATGACGAGATCAGAGATCACATCGAAGAGCTTGCGCCCGGCGTGCGCTTGCGCATCACCAATATACCGACCGTCGTTCGGACCGGGGGACACGAGCCCGGAACGCGGCTGTACTATTCCATCGGGACGGCGGAGCACTTGAGCCATCTTCGGGAGCTCGGCCGCCTGCGAATGGCTCGAGGCGAAACCGAGATCGTCCTCGATTTCAGCGAGGACGCGGCACCCGGACGTGCAGCCTACAACGAACGACTTCGCCGGGAGCGCGAGGGTAGCCGCAAGTACTACGAGCAGCGCATGCGGCGCGTGCCGCGGTACGGCTCCTCGGATTACCTCTACGAGCGCCTGCACCCGGCACCGCCCGCGGCGGCCGAAGGCGAACACGTGTCGGGGTGACGAACGTTCGGGCGATGCAGACCGCGGTCGCCCGGCGACGCGTGCTCATGTCGCCCGACGAGATCGAACGGGCGATCGCGCGCATGGCCCACCAGATCGTCGAGCCGGAGGAGAGCCAGAACGGCCTCCTCCTGATCGGCATTCGCAGGGGCGGAGAGGCCCTCGCCCGGCGGCTGGCCGCGAAGATCGCCGAGATCCGCGGCTCGGTCCCCCAGCTCGGCTTCCTGAACGTCAACCTCTACCGCGACGACGACGTCGCCCGCGAGCTCCCCGAGTCCGAGATCCGTAGCGCGATCACCGGCCAGACGGTCGTCCTCGTCGACGACGTCCTCTACACCGGCCGGACCGTCCGCGCCGCGCTCGACGCCGTCACCGACCTGGGCCGGCCGCGCGCGATCCGGCTCGCCGTGCTGATCGACCGCGGGCTGCGCGAGATCCCGATCCAGGGCGACTACGTCGGCAAGGCGATCCCGACCAGCCGCCGCGAGCACGTCGACGTGACGCTCGCGCCGCAGCGCTCGGACGCCGACGCGGTCAGCGTCTCCGACGAGGACCGTGGCGCCTCGTAGCCTCCTCGACGTCGACGATCTCAGCCCCGACGAGCTCGTTTCCGTCCTCGACCGCGCGGTCGCGTTCCGCGTCCAGCTGCCGCCGCGCGACCTGCTCGCCGGCGTCCCGGTGCTGAACCTCTTCTTCGAAGCCTCGACGCGCACGGCGACCTCGTTCACGCTCGCCGAGCAGCGCGTCGGCGCCGACGTCATCTCGTTCGCGCCCGGCGCCTCGAGCCTCGGGAAGGGCGAGACGATCGCCGACACCGCGCTGACGCTGCGCGGAATCGGCGTGCGCGTCATCGTGGTGCGCCACCCGGAGTCCGGCTTCGCGCGGCGGCTCGCCGACGTCTTCGACGGTCACGTCGTGAACGCGGGCGACGGGACGCACGCGCACCCGACGCAGGCGCTGCTCGACCTGATGACGCTGCGCCAGGAGTTCGGGCGCTTCGACGGCCTGCGGGTCGCGATCGCCGGCGACATCCTGCACTCGCGCGTCGCGCGCTCGAACATCGTCGGAATGCGGATGCTCGGGATCGACGTCACGCTGGTCGGGCCGGCGACGCTGCTGCCGCACGGTTTCGCCTCGGCCGGCGTGCGCGTCGAGCGCGATTTCGACGCCGTGATCCCGCACATGGACGCCGTGATGATGCTGCGCATCCAGCGCGAGCGAATCGAGGTCGGGCTGTTGCCCTCGCTCGACGACTACACACAGCGCTTTCAGCTAAACCGCGCGCGGCTGCGCTCGCTGCGGAGCGACGCGGTGATCCTGCATCCCGGCCCGTACAACCGGGGCGTCGAGCTCACCGACGACGTGCTGGACGACCCGCGCTCGCGCTACGTCGCGCAGGTCCACAACGGCGTCTTCGTCCGCATGGCGGTGCTCGATCACCTCGTCAACGGGGCACCGGTACCGGCATGAGGACCCTCGTCAAAGGCGGCCGCCTCGTCGACCCGGTGCAGGGGATCGACGCGAATCTCGACGTGCTGATCGAGAACGGCTTCGTCGCGCGGATCGGCGAGCATCTGGAGCCCGACGGCGCGCGCGTCGTCGACGCGACGAATGCGATCGTCGCGCCGGGCTTCGTCGACATGCACGTCCACCTGCGCGAGCCCGGGCAGACGCATAAGGAGACGATCGCGACCGGCACTGCGGCCGCCGTCGCCGGCGGCTTCACCGCGGTCGCGTGCATGCCGAACACCGAGCCCGCGCTGGACTCCGCGGCGATCGTGAGCGAGGTCGTGCGGCGCGCCGACGCGGCGGGACTCGCGCGCGTCTACCCGGTCGGCGCGATCACGCGCGGGCGCGCCGGGAAGGAGCTCGCGCCGTACCATCTGCTCGCCGACGCGGGCTGCGTCGCGTTCAGCGACGACGGCGCGACGGTGCGCGACGCGCGCGTGCTGCGCAACGCCGCGCGCTACGCCGCCGATCTGCCGTGCGTCTTCATCTCGCACTGCGAGGACCCCGATCTGAAGGGCGACGCGGTGATGAACGAAGGCCCGGCGTCGTTCCGGCTCGGACTCGACGGCGCGCCGAGCCTCGCCGAGGACGTCATCGTCGCGCGCGATCTGCTGATCGCGGCGGACTCCGGTAAGAACTGGCACATCGCGCACGTCTCGACGGCGAACTCGCTCGACCTCGTGCGCTGGGCGCGCTCGCGCGGCGTGCGCGTGACCTGCGAGGTGACGCCGCACCATCTGTACTTCGTCGACGACCGCTTCGACGATTATCTCGCCGACTCGAAGGTGAACCCGCCGCTGCGCAGCGCGCACGACCGCGACGCATTGCGCGCCGCCGTGCTGGACGGCACGATCGACGCGTTCGCGACCGATCACGCGCCGCACGGGCTCGACGAGAAGGCCCAGCTGCTTTCCGCCGCGCCGGTCGGCTTCAGCGCGCTCGAGATCGCGGTCGGCGCATACGCGCTCGCGCTGCCGGATCTCCCGCTCGCGCGCTACGTCGAGTTGCTCTCGGTGAATCCGGCGCGGATCCTCGGCGTGCCGGGCGGGACGCTCGCGGTCGGGAGCCCGGGTGACGTGACGGTCTTCGCGGAGCGCGCGTGGACCGTCGACGCGCGGATGTTCCGCTCGAAGGGAAAGAACACGCCGTTCGAGGGGATGGTCCTGCCGCGCCGGCCGCTCGCGACGATCGTCGAAGGCGCGGTCGTGTTCGAGCACGGCCGGGTGCTGCCCCGAGAGGAAGTGACCGCGTGAGCGAGCGCGTGGAGAACCGAGCGACGCTGCTGCTCGCCGACGGCACGCGCTTCGACGGCCGCGGGCTGGCGGCGACCGGGATCGCGCTCGGCGAAGCGGTCTTCTACACCGGGATGACCGGCTACGAAGAGGCGATCACCGACCCGTCGTACGCCGGGCAAATTCTCGCGTTCACGTACCCGCTGATCGGGAACTACGGCGTGAGCGGCGTGGTCTCGCAGCATCCGCACCCGTGCGTCGCCGGCGTCGCGATGAAGCACATCGCCGAGCATCCGTCGCACTACGCGTCGAAGCAAGATCTCGCGTCGTGGCTGAACGAGCAGGGCGTCCGCACGATCGTCGGGATCGACACGAGGGCGCTGACGATCACGCTGCGCGAGCACGGCGTCATCGCGGCGGCGCTCGCCGTCGGCGACGAGGCGATCGCCGAGGTCGAGACGACGCTCGCGCGCTACGTCCGCGTCGCGACGACGCAAGGGCTCGTCGCGACGGTCGCCGACGCCTACGCGCCCGGCGAGACGATCGGCTCCGGACGCAAGCATGTCGTGCTGCTCGACTGCGGGGTGAAGAAGAACATCATCCGCGATTTGACGGTGCTCGACGCGCGTGTGACGGTGATGCCGTACGGCGCGAGCCGCGAGGAGATCC
Organism: Candidatus Elarobacter sp.; assembly: GCA_036264835.1. Lineage (GTDB taxonomy): Bacteria > Vulcanimicrobiota > Vulcanimicrobiia > Vulcanimicrobiales > Vulcanimicrobiaceae > Vulcanimicrobium. The sequence goes on along the minus strand of DATAQE010000123.1, from coordinate 40,101 downwards.
TCGCGCGCGAGCCCGACGCGATCGTCGTCTCGCCGGGCCCCGGCGATCCGCGTGATCTCGGGGAGACGGTCGAGACGCTGCGCTCGCTGATCGGGACGAAACCGGTGTTCGGCGTGTGCCTGGGCCATCAGCTGCTGGCGCTCGCGTGCGGCGCGAACACCTACAAGCTGAAGTACGGGCACCGCGGTGGGAACCAGCCGGTGAAGGACATCGTGCATGACGAGGTGATCGTCACCGCGCACAACCACGGCTACGCAGTCGAGAACGAGACGCTGCCGGCGGAGCTCGAAGCGACGATGATCAACCTGAACGACGGCACGAACGAAGGATTCCGCCACCGCACGCTGCCGGTCGAAGCGGTGCAATTCCACCCCGAAGCGTCTCCCGGTCCGTTCGACGCGCGGAGCCTGTTCGCGCGATGGCTGGAACGCGTCGACGTCTAGCGGCCGCGCTGGCGGTAGCGGCGGTATCGGCCGGACTGACGGCCGCTATGATATCGTCGGCGTCGGCGTTGCGCGCGCTGCACGTCGATGCGCTGTCGATGCGCGCGGACCGCGCGCAGGTGCAGGTCGGCGAGGTGTTCCACCTCGCGATCCACGCGCACGTCCGGGAGGCGGTTACCGCGCTCGACGAGCTGGTCGTCCCGGACGTCGGCACGATGCAGCTGCTCGGCGACGAGCGGCACGTCAGCACATCGCCGGGCGGGACCGACGTCGTGGAGACGCTGACGCTCGAGCCGACGCAGTCGGGCGCGTTTACCTTCAAGGGCGCGTATCTCGACGCGATCGACGCGCGCACCGAGAAACCGTCGCGCTTCTCGGCGAACCCGGTCCGCGTCGTCGTCGCCAAGCCGGGCGGGCAGTTCTCCGAGAGCGTGCCGTCGCTCGCCTTCAAAGTCCTCGTCGTCGTGGCTGCGCTGATCGCCATCCCGGCGTTGATCGTCCTCGCGATCGTCGTCGCAGCGTCACGCGGGCCGGCGCGCGCCCGCAAACCGATCGTCACGCCGCCGTCGCCGCCGCCGGCCGCGCCCGCTCCGCCGCCGACTCGGCGCGACGTCGTCGCCGAGGCACTCCGCGATTTTCGCACGGCTCGAACGGAGGACTCGCTGCTCCGACTGCGCGCGGCGTTGTTCAACGTCGTGGGTGCCGACGAAGGGGCGACGCTCCGCGACGCGCTCGCCGGCACGAGCGATCCGGCGTTGCGTGACGCGCTGGCGGCGGCGGAGCACGCCGCGTTCGGCCCTGACGCCGAACGCGAGGCGTCGTCCGACGAGCTGATTCGGACCACGGAGATGTGGCTGCGATGACGACACCGCTCACGGCGACGTACCGCGCGGAATCTGCCCGGCCGCGCGACGTCCTCGACGCGCTGCATGCGACGATCGTCGGCCAGGACGAGGTCCTCGAAGCGCTCGTGCTCGCGCTGATCGCCGGCGGCCACGTCCTGCTCGAAGGTGCGCCCGGCGTCGCCAAGACGCTCGCGTGCCGCGCGCTCGCGGCCGCGGTCGCGGGGACGTTCCGCCGCGTGCAGTTCACGCCCGACCTGCTGCCGTCGGACATCGTCGGGACGCGGATCTTCGACCAAAAGACCGGCGAGTTCGCGACGGTGCTGGGGCCGCTGTTCGCGAACGTCGTGCTCGCCGACGAGATCAACCGCGCGCCGGCCAAGGTGCAGTCGGCGCTGCTCGAGGGGATGCAGGAGCGCCGCGTGACGATCGGCCCGCAGACGCACGACCTGCCTGCGCCGTTCGTCGTGCTCGCGACGATGAACCCGTTCGACGCCGAGGGGACGTACGCGCTCCCGCTCGCGCAGCTCGACCGCTTCCTCGCGAAGGTCATCGTGCCGTATCCTTCGCGCGACGAGGAGCGTGCGATCGTGGACCGTTTCGGCGCCGGCGAGCCGCCGCTGCGCGCGAACGTCGCGACGCTCGACGATGTGCTGCGCTGGCAGCGCGAGGCGCACCAGGTCTTCGTCGACGCGAAGGTGCGCGACTACGCGATCGACCTCGTCCGCGCGACGCGCGGCGCCGAGCTGGTCGCCCACGGCGCGAGCCCCCGGGCGGCGCTCGCGCTGGTTCAGCTGGCGCGAGCCCGCGCCTACCTGGGCGACCGCGCGTTCGCGACGCCCGACGACGTGCGCGATCTCGCGCCCGCGGTGCTCCGCCACCGCATCTCGTACGACGACCGCATCGCGATCGCGGGTGGCGATCCGGAGGACGTGGTTCGCCGGATCGTCGCCTCGGTCCACGCACCGTGAACGCGCTGCGCGAGGCGATCCTGCGCGGCGCCCGCGCGACCCGTCGTGCGGGCGCCGCGACGCGCGGAACGCGTCCCGGCGACGGACTCGTATTCTCGCAACTGCGCGAGTACGTGCAAGGCGACGACCCGCGCCGCATCGACCACGCGGCGACCGCGCGCGTCGGCGACCTGCAGACCCGCGTCTATCTGGAAGAGACCTCGCTGGTGCTCGGTGCGATCGTCGACGAGTCCGGCTCGATGCGCGTCGGCCGCAAACGGCCCCTCAGCGACGCGGCGAACGAGGCCGTCCGCGCCTGGTTCGGCGCGCTGGAAGGCGAGGACCGCGCGGCCCGCATCGTCGACGAGCGCGTCGTGCGCAACCGCCGCGCCGCCCCGCTGGTGACCGCCTCGGCGCCGTTTCGGTTCGCGCCCGCCCTTGCACTCGCGATGCGCGCGCTGCCGCGCGGCGCCTCACTGCTCGCGATCACCGACGGCTTCGACCTACCCGACGACGAGACGCTCGCGCGCGCCGCGCTCCGCTTCGACGCGACGCTGCTTCTCGCACGCGACCCGTGGCACGACGATCTCCCGCTACGCGGCGTCGTCAGACTGCGCGACGCCGAGACCGGCCGCATCCGGCGCGTCTTCGTCGGCTCGCGCAGCCGCGCGCGTTACCGCGAAGCCACACACGCCCGCGAAGCGGCGCTGCACGCGCGCCTTCGCGGCGCTGGTTGGCGCGTGGGCGCGCTCGAAGAACCGGACGGCCGCGCCTCGCTGCTGCGCGCGTTCGGCCTGGTGGATTCGGCTTCGCCGAATCCGTCGCGTTCGGGCTTCGCCCGATCCGCCGCAGCGGGCCGCGGAGCGTGAGTTTCGCGCACCCCTTCTGGCTGGTTGCAGGTATCGTGCTCGCGGCCGGATTCTTGTGGCTCGCGCACATCGCGTCACGACGCGCGGGCGCGTCCGGTATGGCGTACAGCGATCTCGCGTTTTTCGAGTCGGCCACGAAGCAGCGGATCGACCCCGCGTTCCTCATCGCATTGGCATGCGCTGCGGCGCTGCTCGCGTTCGGCGGCGCGCTCGCCGGCCCGCGATTCATGGCGAGCGTCCCGGTGCGCGGCGGCGCGATCGTGCTCTGCGTCGACACATCCGGCTCGATGCGCGCTACCGACGTTTCGCCGACCCGCGCCGATGCCGCGGCCGCCGCCGTGCGTGCCTTCGTCGACGGCGTCCCCGACGGCACGCGGCTTGCGATCGTCGCATTCTCGAGCGGCGCCGGCCTCGTCCAACCGCTCACCGACGACAAAGACGCGGTCCGCGACGCGATCGGCCGTATCCCGCCGCCGAACGGCGGCACCGCGATCGGTGACGCGCTCGCCGCAGCGGCCCGCGCGCTCCCGCGATCGGGCCGCCGAGCCATCGTGCTAATCACCGACGGCGTGAACAATCTCGGCGTTGACCCGCAGACCGTAGCCCAGCAAATCGGCGCCGACGGCATCGAGATCGACACGGTGGGCATCGGCACGAACGACAGCGGCCAATTCGTCCCCGGCACCGACATCGCCGCGACGATCGATGAGGACGCACTCCGCGAACTCGCCTCCACCGCGCACGGCGCCTACGCCCGCGCGAACGACGCCGGCACGCTACGCGCCCACCTCGCCGCCCTCGCAAACAGCACCACCACCGAGAAGAAACGCATCGACGCCGCCTTCCCGCTGGCGCTCGCCGGCGTCCTCGTTCTCGTCGCGGCGACCGCGGGCGGGATCCTCGCCGGCCGCTTTCCGTGACGCCGCGTTACGGTCTGCCGAACCTGTACGTGAGGTATACCGCCGCTTAACGGTAGGACTGAGCAAGCGGCGCGGATCGTCCGACGTAGGAACAAGCCCGCCCCTTCCCCGGATGGAGTTCTTCCGCTCATGTCTCGTTTTCACGTGTCGGTCATCGGCGCCGGCAACGTCGGCTCGGCGACGGTCGCCGCGCTCGCCGCGTCGCCACTCCCGCTGCGGATCGTGCTCCTCGACCGCACGCGCGGCAAGGCGGAGGGCCGGTGCTGGGATGCCGAAGACGCGCTCGCGCTCTCAGCGGACCACGAGATGCTTGCGACCGACGACTACGCCGACCTCGCCGGCTCGGACGTCGTCATCGTGACCGCCGGCTCCCGGAATCTCCCCGGTGAGAGCCGCCTCGCGCTGCTCGGCCGGAACGCGACGAACGCGGCCGAGATCGTGGAGCGCCTCGACGTCGCCGCGCCGGACGCCGTCATCATCATGGTCAGCAATCCGGTCGACGTGCTCACCCGCATCGCGCTCGAGCGCTCGCGTCGTGACCCGCGCCTGATCTTCGGCTCGGGGACGCTGCTCGACACGGTGCGGCTCCGGCTGCAGATGGCGCGGGCGTTCCGCGTGGGCGTCAGCGAGGTCGATGCGATGGTGATCGGCGAGCACGGCCGCACGGCGGTTCCGGTGTGGTCGCGCGCGACGGTGCGCGGCGTCCCGGTCCTCGCCTCCACGACCGCGGCCGAGCGCGACGCGTGCATGGGGGCGGCGCTCGGCCGGTACGATGCCATCCTCTCGCGCAAGGGCTGCACCGATACGGCGATCGCGGCGTGTCTCGCGCGCATCGTGCGAAGCATGGTGGTCGACGACGGCGAGATCCATCCGGTCTCGGTTCGTCCGAAGCCGCAGTACGGGATCGCAACGAGCGTCGCGCTGGGCCTTCCCTGCTCGGTGGGCCGCGAAGGGATCCGCGCCCAGCACGTCCTCCCGCTCGCCGACGAGGAGCGCTTCGCGCTCGGACTCTCCGCCGCGACGCTCCTCACCAACTACGAGAACGCATTCGGCCACGAACTGCAGCCGCTCCCGGCGTAGCACCCAGCGGGTTAATGGAGCCGGCGAGCTCAACGACGCGATCGCCACCCGCGTCCGTCGCTAGAGAAATCGCCGGAGTTCTTTGATATCGACGCGGGCGCTGGCTAAAATGCCACGCAATGTGCCTATCGGAATAGCCTGCTTGCCGTGCATCGGGATAGATGCAAATCGTCCGTCAGGATGTTCCATGATGAGGTGCGATCCCGATTGGCGGTCCTTTCGAAAGCCGGCGCGCGTGAAGGCGCGCACGAGCGCCGGCCCCGTGACGGCGGGGAGCTTCGAGCTCATCGATACGGTGGATTACGCGGCGACGGTTACGATTTCGAGGCGAGCGTCGTCCGCGTCCGGAAGGGGTACGTCGATACCCTTTGCTCGCCGATACTCGATCGAAAGCCTGATTGCGTCGCGCGCCATGCGCAGTGCGTCTTCGCGATCCGTCCCGAACGTGTGGATCTCGGGGAAGGACGGCACCACGACGCGTACCATGTCTTGGTCCGGTTCGAGGATGACGGCATACCGAAACGACTCGGCCACCTCGTGAAGGTTCGGCGGCGCCGTCGTCATTCCGCCCCGCGTCCCGGCAGCATCGGTTCCATACGTGCGCTCTCTTTTCGAGGCGGCGAAGGACCGAGCTTCGTGCCAAACGGCCAAGATTCGCCGTACGAATGGATTTAGGGCGGCTCGGAGAAGCGCAGCAGTCGTGTCGGATTACGACGTGAACGAAGAGATCCGGGCGCGGCGCATCACCTATCAGCGCGGTGAGCTAGCCGTGGAAGTGGTGGCGAGCGATCCGTTCGAGCAGTTTCGCGGGTGGCTGGAGGAGGCGCTTCATACCGAGGGGATCGTGGAGCCGAACGGGATGAGCGTCTCGACCGTCGGTGCGAACGGGCGGCCGTCGGCGCGCATGGTGCTGCTTCGGCAGTGGGATGCGCGCGGGTTCGTGTTCTTCACCAACTACGAGAGCCGGAAAGGGGCCGATTTGACCGTGCATCCGTATGCAGCGCTGCTGTTCTGGTGGGGCGCGCTCGAGCGGCAGATTCGGATCGAAGGCGCCGTCGAGCGTGTGCTCGGCGTCGAGAGCGACGCGTACTTCAACTCGCGGCCGCGCGGTCATCGGCTGGGCGCGTGGGCCTCGCATCAGAGCGCCGTCGTGCCGGATCGGGAGACGCTCGAGCGCGCCATTGCCGACGCTGACGCGCGCTTCCCCGGCGAGGTGCCGCGGCCGCCGTTCTGGGGCGGGTACCGCGTCGTCCCGGACCGCTTCGAGTTTTGGCAGGGCCGGCCGAACCGGGTCCACGACCGCGTCGCGTACGAGCGGAGCGCCGATGGCTGGACGCTCGCGAGACTCTCACCGTGAGCGGCGGTATGCTGCCCACCGTGTGCGCGTCACGCTCGGCGCGTGCGTGCTGGCGCTCTCGTCGCTCGCGGCCGCACCGGAACCTGTCACGACGGTGGAGACGCTGCCGATCGGTGCGCTCGTGAAGTCGCATCTCGCCACGCCGGACGGCCGACGCGTCGACGTCGAGTCGGCGGTGTTTCCGCGCGACCGCGTGAGCGTCGGGATCATCGACTATCCCGTCGCCGGACCGCCGGGCGCGACGGTCTCCCGATCGGTCGTGCAGCACGTGCTCGCGGCGATCAGCAGCGGGTATTCTGGGCCGGGATCCCGTCCCCAGGGGCTGCTGGTGATGGACGGCGCCGTTCACTCGCCGGCGACGAACATCCGGTCGGGAGTCGTCGGCAGCACGCGTGAGGGCGACCCGATCGTCACGTGGATCGAGGGGACCGACCCGCACGCGTTTCGCTATGCGATGCAGGCGGGGCCGTTCGTCGTCGATCCGGGCGGCACGCCGGGAATCACCCGCGACGACGGACACCGTGCCCGCCGTTCGATCGTCATCGAGTCCGACGACGGCATCGCCGTCGCGGTGACGTCGCCCTGCGGTCTCTACGATCTCATGAACATGCTGCTGCGCGAGCCGCGTGCGTTCGGGGTCGAGCGTGTCGACCGCGCGCTGAACCTCAGCGGCGACGCGTCGAGCGGTCTCGCCGTCCGGCTCCCGGGCGGCGGAGTCGACAGCGTGCCGGAGCGCATGCGCGTCCGGAGCGTGCTCACGATCGTGGAGCGCTAGGCGCTCGCCGGCTCGCTGTTTCGCGGCGCACGTGGTGCGGCACGCTAGCGGCATGGACAACACCGACAAGCGGAAGAAGCATGGGCCGACGCTGGACGACGTCGGCTACGCCTCCGGCTCCACGCACGCCAAGGACCTGCACGGCGAGCAAGAAGACCGCGGCGTCGCGACGCTCAAGGACATCGAGCGCGTCGACCGCGAGCTTCCGCCGAGGCAAGATCGGGAGCTCGGCACGCCGGAGGCCGAGCCGGACACCTAGAGCCCGAGGATCTCCGTGTCGGTCATCGTGTCGAGCTTCGCGCGGAGCTGCGTGAGGTTCGCGCGCTGCGGCGTGGAGAGGCTCGTGTCTTTCAGCTTCGCGTCGAGCGCCATGCCGTAGGCGGCGATCAGGGCGCGCTCGCGCGGGAGCTCGATGTCGGGCTTGACGCCGACGCCTTCCCAGTTCGTCTTCGTGATCGGGTTGCGGGCGCGCGCGTCGGGGACGAAGATCGCGAAGTGGTCGTCGATCCGGCGCGTGTCGCCGGGATTCGCGCCGCCGCCGGTCACGGCGCCGAGCAGCGTCCCGCGCTTCAGCGCCTGCACGTCGTATGCACACTCCTCGCCGCCGGAGAACGTCTCGCTCGAGGTGAGCACGTAGAGCGGCGCGGTGATCCGCGGGCCGGCTACTTCCTCCGTGTACGTGGAGTCGGCGATCTTCGCGTCGCCGTCGCCGCGCTCGACGAAGTCGTTCAGATGCGTCTTCGGCGCCAGGAAATGGCTCAGTACGCGCGCGATCGCGCGCGGGTCACCGCCATGGTTGCGCCGCAGATCGAGGACGATCGCGTCGGAGTACGCGACCGAGTCGATCATGCCGTCGAATACCCGACGCGCGGCGGCGGGATCGGCCGACATGAAGAAGTAGCGGAGATCCAGGTAGCCGATGTTGCCCGGCAGATGCGCGACGCGACCCATCCCGTAGTCCACCTGACGGTAGAACGCCTCTTGCTGCGCGAGCTCTTCCGGGCTCGGACCCTTCCCCGACGCCTTCGCCGGCGGGTTGACGTCGACCGAGTACATCAGCCGCACGTGCTTGTCGTGCAGCACGCCGGCGAGGTCCGCGGTGACCCGCTGCGCGAGCGCGGCGTCGCGCAAGCCGTCGTACGCGCCGCTCGCGGCGTTGCGGCGCAGCAGCGCCGCGGCTTCTCGCGCCCGCGACGGATAGACGTAGAACGACTCGAGCTTCGCCGCCGCGCCGTCCACGACGCCCCGCGCGGGATCGTCCGCCGCGGCGAGCGCCGGACCAGCGCACGCGAGCACGGTGACGCCGAACGCAATGAACATCGAACGCAGTCCCATGCGCGAAGTATAGCGCGGTTCCGGCTGAGCTTCACACTGTTCTTAAAAGGATAAGAGTCGGTCTACGGCGTTAATCTCGGTCATGGACGAGATCGACCGCGCAATCCTCGGCCGGCTCCGTGACGACGCGCGGATCAGCTTCCGCGACCTCGGCGAGGCGGTCGGGCTGAGCGCGAACGCGGCGGCGGAGCGCGTCCGGCGGCTCGTCGCTTCGCGCACGATCCGCGGCTTTCGGACGGAGATCGATCCGAACGCCGGCGGCGCGCGGTTGTTCGCCTTCGTCGATCTGCGTCTCGCGAACGGCACCGCGGCGGACGATTTCGAGGCCGCGCTGCGCGCGACGCCGGGCGTCCTCGCCGCCTCGCTGACGACCGGGAACTTCGACTACACGCTGCGCGTCGCGGTCGCCGACGAGCCCGCGCTCGTCACGCTCATCGAGCGGCTGCGCGCGCGCGGCGCCTCGGAGACGCACAGCCGTATCATCCTGCGCGAGACCGTTCTCGCGTGAGACCGAGGCGCAGCCGCCACAGCCACGCCGTTCCGATCACGAACTCGACGATCACGCAGATCAGCGCGACGCGCGGTCCGAGCCCGGCGCTGCGCGCGTCGAAGTAGTCGACGACCGGTGCGGTGACGGCGGGCGCGATGACCTGCGGGATCGCCGCGGCGAGGTTCCAGACGCCCATCGCGGACGCGAGCGCGGCGCGCGGCAGCACCGCGTACGCGATCGCCCAGTCGGCGGTGAAGAATGCGCCCCACGCCGCGCCCGAGCCGATCGCGCAGACCAGCGCGACCGCGAACGTCGGCGCGGCCGCGAACGCGCCGACCGCGACCGCGATCGCGGCGCACGCGGCGCTGACGACGACGCGCTTGTCGAGGCGGTCCGCCGGACGGCCAGCGACCGCCGCGCCGAACACGCCGGCGATCGTGAACGCGAGGAACAGGATCCCGGTCGTGGTGCGCGCATCGGCGGCGTGCAGCGACTCGCGGACGAAGAAGAACAAGAAGCCGAACAGCGTGTAGAAGCCGACGTTGATCAGCGCGCGGGAGACGAGCACCGTCCACATGTTGCTCTCGATGCGCAGCGGCGCCGCGACGGTCCTCACGCCGCGCAGCGCGCGCACGTGCGCGTCGGTCACGAGCCACCCGCCGGCGAGGCAGGCGGCGAGCGCGATGCCGAGCGGCCAGCCGCGCAGCAGCGTCGTCAGCAGCAGCCCGACGACGCTGCCGCTGAACTGGTGCACGCTCATCCACGACGACGCGCGGCCGACGCGCTCCGGCTCGACGTAGTCGCCGACGATCCCTTGATACGGCCCGCCCGCGACGTTCATCCCGAACTGCAGCACGAACACCGCGACCCACAGCCACGCGAGCGACGGCACGACGGGGAGCACGACGATCGCCGGGACCGCGCACGCGACGCCGGCCGCGTAGAACGCGCGCCGGTCCGCCGCGCCGCGCGCGCGGAGCCGGTCGGAGAGCAGTCCGGCCGCGACTTGGATGCCGCCCGCGAAGAGCGCACCGGTCGCGGCGAGCGCCGCGTACGCGTTCACCGCATGCGGCGCGAGCGCGGTGACGCGGTCCTGCAGTACGACGCCGAGGATCGCCGTCCACACGACCTGGATCCCGAACCAGAACGCGCCCAGCCGGCGCGGATCGCCCTGCGGCGGCGCGCTCACCCGCGCGCCTGCACGTGCGCGAGCGCGTACTCGTAGTCCGGGAGCGTGTCGACGTCGTAGCACAGTCCCGGATCGCAGCCGCGCAGCGCGCCGACCGGGACGCCGAGCCGGCGCCGTCCGTAGGCCTCCAGATCGGCGATGCTCAGCCGCTTCGTCGCGAACTTCAGGCACAGCGAAGGCCCGAGCAGCAGCGCGAGCCGCACCAGGCTCTTGCGCGCGGCGAACAGCTTCGTCGCGAGCGCGCGCGCCGGCGCGACGGCCTCGGCGCCGATCACGAAGGCGTTGCCGTTCGCGACGCGTTCGCCGCCAAGGGTGACGCTGTGCTCCGCCGCGCCGGGGAAGCGCGCCTCGTACGCCGCGACATCCGCGACCGCCATCGTGACGCCGAAACCGTCGCTGCGCGCGATAAGATCGCGCACGCCGCCCGCGCTCGCGAACGGCATGTCCGAGGTGAGGTAGACGAACCGCTCCCCCGGCCAGGCGTCCAGCGCCCGCAACACGTTGGTGCCGCCGTCGAGCGCGGCATCGATCACGCGCACTTCGGCGCCCGCGAGATGGGCGCGAATCTCCGCCCCGCCGATCACCGCGACGCCGTCGATCCCGGCGCCCTCGCATGCGTCGAGCGCGACGTCCAGCAGCGTCCGCGTGCCGAACGGCGCGAGTGCTTTCACCCGGGTGCCGATCGCGTTCGCGAACGCTTCGTCGACCAGACCACCGGCGGTGATGACGGCGCGCATCGCGGGCGCTTTCGCTGCCCGGGACGCGGCACCCCACCGCCCGTCAGATCACGCGGATCTTCGCCATCATCCCGCGGTCCTCGTGATCGAGGATGTGACAGTGGTAGACGAACGTCCCGCGCACGACGGGATCGCGGAAATCGATCACCAGCCGCACGCGGCCCCGCGGTGGGACGTCGATTGTGTCGAGCCACGTTCGCCCCGCGACGGGCACGCCGTTCACCGACTCCGCGACGAAGTGCACCTGATGGATGTGGAAGTCGTGCGCTTCGTCGGTCGTGTTGACCACCGTCCACTCCTCGACGGTCCCCGAGCGCGCGACGACCGCCGGCGGGTCGTTCATTCTGAACGTCTTGCCGTCGATCGCGAAACCGTGCTCGTCCTCGGTGAAGCGGATCGTGCGCCGCGCCGCGGGCGCCGGCAGCGGGCGCGAGAGCACGTTGCGCGGCAACGGCGCGCCGGCGGTGAGCGGTGCGGGTGCGACGGCGGCATTCGCGGGCATGACGCCCGTCGCCGCGGCGTTCGACGGGTCGACGAGGTGCGCGAGCACCGCCGCCGGGTTCGCGTCGCCGAGCTTCCCGGTGTCGACGCAGGCCGAGCGCAGCACGGTCGCGTGGTTCGGCGCGGTGACGACGAACTCGGCGCGCCCCGCCGGCGGCACGAGCACGTGCGAGACCGTGCGCGACGGCGCCGTCCCCGGATACGCGTCGAGCGGGACGCCGTCGAGCGCGACGAGCTCCAGCACGGCGTCGTCGACGGAGAGGTCGTAGTACCGCGCCGCCGACGCGTTGACGACGCGGAAGAACTGGCGCTCGCCGGGCCGGATCCCGATGTGCGCGTCGGGCTGGCGGTTGAGCGTCGGCTGCAGCCCCGTCTCCGGCCGGCACGGCGGGCCGGTGTGCGAGTGCGTGATGACGGCGTGCTTCGTCATCCCGGCCATCCCCGTCATCGGCATGTCGTCGTCCACGAACCCCGGACCGGACGGCACGTCGCGCAGCACGATGACGCGTTCGCGCATCGCGGCGAGCGCCGGGAGATGCCGCTGAATGCCCTCGACCACGAGCGCCCCCGACATTCCGTTCGTCACCTCGTAGTACGTCTCGCCGTGAGCGTGCGGATGATACCAGTACAGCCCGGGCTCGTGATCGGCCGGAATCTTCACCACGTAGCGCAGCGTCTGACCCGGCCGCGCCAGCGTGCCGAGCGCGTCATCGCCGGGCGGGTTCGGCGAGACGGTGAGCCCGTGGAAATGCACGTTGACGTCGTCGGGGCGGCCCGAGAACGGGCGCATCTCGTCGTGCACGGTCATCTCGATCGTCTCGCCGGGCCGCACGCGAATCGTCGGCACGACGCCGAGCCGCGCGTTCCACGAGAACGCCGGATAGCCCGAGACCGGATCGAGAACGACGTCCAGCGTCAGCCGCACGATGCCGTGCACGGCGCGCACCTCCGGAATCCCGGGAAACACGTCCGGCGGCTGCTGCTGCTGCGCGACGCCGGCCGGAATCGCGAGCACGGCGACGAACGCGGCCGCAAGGATCGGGACGATGGCACGCGCCCGCAACATACGAGGGCACGCGTTTCGCGCGCAGCGCATGCAGCTCCGCTCGATAAGGGCACGTTAATGTTCCGCGCGCTGCCGATCCTCGGATGCGTTCGATTTCGCACATGTGAGGGGGTTCGATAACATCAACTTAATCGAGCCTTCAGCGGTTCTTTGGGATCGAGCCGCACGCTGGCGTCGTCATCCGTCTCGACACGCGCACGCTGGAGGTATCTACGCACGTGCTCCTTTTCGCCCGTTACGCACGGCGCTTCGCGGCCGCCGCCCTGGTTATGGGGTTCGCCGGCTGCAGCGGAAGCTCGAATCCGCCGCCGATCGGCCCCGGGCCGACTCCCACGCCGGCCCCGACCGCAACGCCGACGCAGTCGCCCACGCAGCAGCTGCAGAGCAATATCAAGAACGTCGTGGTCATCTACCAGGAGAACTGGAGCTTCGATGCGCTGTACGGGAGCTTTCCGGGTGCGAACGGGCTCGCGAACGCTTCCTCGACGATCCCGCAGATCGACAAGTTCAACGGCAACCCGATCACGACGCTGCCGCAGCCGCTCATCAACGGCCAGCCCGATCCGAACTTCGCCGGCGTCAAAGGCAAGCCGGTCGCGCCGTACTCCGCGATCTCCTACATCCAGCCTTCGCAGCTCACCGGCGACATCGTCCACCGCTTCTACCAGGAGCAGGGTCAGATCGACGGCGGCAAGATGGATATGTTCATGAGCTGGAGCGACAATCCCGGTCTGCTCTTCAGCACCTTCGACGCGACGAACATGCCGGAAGGGCAGCTCGCCGCGCAGTACACGCTCGCCGACAACGCCTTCCACAGCGCCTACGGCGGTTCGTTCCTCAACCACCAGTACTTGATCTGCGCGTGCGCGCCGAAGTTCCCGAACGCGCCGTCCTCCGTCGTCGCGACCACGGACTCGACCGGTACGCGGCTCGCGCTCGACGCGAGCGGCAACATCGTGCACGACGGCTTCGTGACGCCCGACGGCTACGCGGTGAACACCTCGTTCAGCGTGAACTCGCCGCACCCGTCGAACGCCGTCGCCGCGCAGCTCGTCCCCGAGCAGACCGCGCCGACGATCGGTGACCGGCTGAGCGGCGCGAACGTGAGCTGGAAGTGGTACTCCGGCGGCTGGGCCGCCGCGATTGCCGGCAATCCGGACCCGAACTTCCAGTTCCACCACCAGGCGTTCGCGTACTACGCGAACTACGCCGACGGGACGCCCGGGCGCGCCGCGCACCTCCAGGACGAGACGAACTTCCTCGCCGACCTGCACAACAACGTGCTCCCGTCGGTCTCGTTCATCAAGCCGATCGGCGAGAACAACGAGCACCCGGGCTACGCCTCGCTGCTCGCCGGGCAGCAGCACGTGCTGCAGCTCGTTCAGGCGATCCAGAGCAGCCCGTACTGGAAGAACACCGCGATCATCATCACGTACGACGAGAACGGCGGGCGATGGGACCACGTCTCGCCGCCGGCGATCGACCGCTGGGGCGCCGGGACGCGCGTGCCGTTCATCGTGATCTCGCCCTGGGCGAAGCACGGCTACGTCGATCACACGCAGTACGAGACGGTCTCGATCCTCGCGCTGATCGAGAAGCTGTGGAACCTCCAGCCGCTCGGGACGCGCGACGCCGCGGCCAACCCGTTCTCGAACGCGTTCGACTTCACGCAGGTCAACCCGTTCGCGGTGAAGCGCAAGCCGACGGCCGCCGCTCCCCGCAGCACGCACTGAAACGTCGTTCCTCGTCCGCCCCGCCGGTATGAGCCCGGCCGGCGGCGGCGGACGAGGAGCGCTCGGGTGAGGGGCCGTATCACCGGCTGGACATGCACCGGCGTACCATCATGGTGATCGGATCGGGTCCGATCGTCATCGGGCAGGCCGCCGAGTTCGATTATGCGGGCGTGCAAGCGTGCCGGGCGCTGCGGGAGGAAGGCCACCGGGTCGTCCTCGTCAACTCGAACCCCGCGACGATCATGACCGACCCGGAGATCGCCGACGCGGTCTACCTCGAGCCGCTGACCGTCGCGTCGGTCGAGCGGATCATCGAGCGCGAGCGGCCGGACGCGCTGCTGCCGACGCTCGGCGGCCAGACGGGCCTGAACCTCGCGGTCGAGCTCGCCGAAGCCGGCGTCATCGAGAAGTACGGCGTCGAGCTGTTGGGGACGCCGCTCGACACGATCAAGCTCGCCGAAGACCGCGAGCGCTTCAAAGAGAAGATGCTCGAGATCGGCGAGCCCGTGCCGCGCTCGCAGATCGTCACCGAGATCGAAGCGGGCGTCGCGTTCGCGAACGAGGTCGGCTATCCGCTGGTCGTGCGGCCCGCGTACACGCTCGGCGGCACCGGCGGCGGCGTCGTGTACGACGAGGCCGAGCTGCGCGCGACCCTGCAGACGGGACTCGAAGCCTCGCTGATCCACCAGGCGCTGGTCGAGACCTCGCTCCTCGGCTGGAAAGAGCTCGAGTACGAAGTCCTGCGCGATCGCGCCGGCAACTGCATCATCGTCTGCAACATGGAGAACATCGATCCCGTCGGCGTGCACACCGGCGACTCGATCGTCGTCGCGCCTTCGCAGACGCTCTCCGATCTCGACTACCAGATGCTGCGCACGGCGAGCATCAACGTGATCCGCGCGCTCAACGTGCAGGGCGGCTGCAACATCCAGTTCGCGCTGCACCCCGAGCGCTCCGAGTATCAGATCATCGAGGTCAACCCGCGCGTCTCGCGGAGCTCGGCGCTGGCGTCGAAAGCGACCGGCTATCCGATCGCCAAGATCTCGACGAAGATCGCGCTCGGCCAGACGCTCGATCAGATCCCGAATCCGGTCACCGGCGGGCGCACGAAAGCCGCCTACGAGCCGACGCTCGACTACTGCGTGGTGAAGTTTCCGCGCTGGCCGTTCGACAAGTTTCCGCTCGCCGACACGCGGCTGGGGACGCAGATGAAGTCGACCGGCGAGGCGATGGGGATTGGCCGTACCTTCGCGGCCGCGATGATGAAAGCGGTGCGCGGGCTCGATCTCAAGTTCGAGACGCTCACCGGCGGCGCGTACGCCGAGTGGAGCGACGACGAGCTGATCCGCACGCTCGAGACGCCGACGCACGAGCGCCTTTTCGCGGTCTGCGAGCTGCTGCGCCGCGGCCGCACCGTCGAGGAGCTGCACGATGTCTCCGCGATCGACGAGTTCTGGCTCTGGGAGTTCAAGGCGCTCGTCGACGACGAGACGCTGATCCGCGACGCCGCGGCCGCGCGCTCGAACGGGAAGCCGAACGACGCGGTTCGCGACGCCGTTTCCCGCGCGTTCGAGAACGGCTACTCGACGCGCGGCGTCGAGTCGCTGCTGGGGCGCCCGCTCGACGGCATTTCCGCGGCCTCCGCGCACGAGGCGGCGCTGGAACGGTCGTTCCGCATGGTCGACACCGCGGCGGCCGAGTTTCCCGCGACCTCGCCGTACTACTATCTGTCGTGGGCGGAGAGCGACGAGATGCGGCCGGTCGACCGTGAGGCGGTCGTCGTCGTCGGGAGCGGTCCGATCCGCATCGGGCAGGGGATCGAGTTCGACTACAGCTGCGTCCACGCGGCGTGGGCGTTGCGCGATGCGGGGCGCGCCGCGGTCGTCATCAACAACAACCCGGAGACGGTCTCGACCGACTTCGACGTGAGCGACGTGCTGGTGTTCGAGCCGCCGGGCGCCGACGAGGTCGAGGCGACGGCGCGCGCGACCAACGCGCGCGGCGTGATGCTCGCGTTCGGCGGGCAGACCGCGATCAACCTCGCCGACGAGCTGGCGAAGCGCGGCATCACGATCGTCGGCAGCGACCGCCGTTCGCTCGACATGGCGGAGGACCGTGAGAAGTTCGACGCCGCGCTCGAGAAGCTCGGCGTCGCGCGCCCGCGCGGCCACGCGGCGAACACCTTTCGAGAAGCGCGCGCGATCGCGCGCGAGATCGGCTTCCCGGTGCTGGTGCGGCCTTCGTACGTCCTCGGCGGGCGCGGGATGGAGATCGTCTACAACGAGGGCCAGCTCGCGAGCTACGTCGAGTCCGCGCCGCCGATCACGCCGGGCGCGCCGCTGCTGGTCGACAAGTACATGCGCGGCCGCGAGGTCGAGGTCGACGCGGTCTTCGACGGCGACGACATCATGATCCCCGGGATCTTCGAGCATGTCGAGCGCGCGGGGATCCACTCCGGCGACTCGATCAGCGTGTTCCCGACGCAGACCGTCTCGGAGACGATGGAGCGCCGTATCGTCGACGTCACCGAGGCGATCGCGCGCGAGCTCGGGATCCGCGGTCTGATCAACATCCAGTTCGTCATCCCGGAAGGGACCGACGAGCTGCTGATCATCGAGGCGAACCCGCGCGCGAGCCGGACCGTGCCGATCATCTCGAAGGCCACGGGGATCAACCTGGTCGCCGCCGCTACGCGGATCGCGCTCGGCGAGAAGCTGCGCGACATGCCGTGGGGGACGGGGCTGGCGCGGAAACCGGACTACGTCGTCGTCAAAGTGCCGGTGTTCTCGTTCGCGAAGATGCGAGGCGTCGAGACGATCCTCGGCCCTGAGATGAAGTCGACCGGCGAGGTGCTCGGGATCGACGGCACGTACGCGGGCGCGCTGCGCAAAGGCTTCGTCGGCGCCGGGATCCGGTTGCCGCGCGAGGGCGGCCGCATCCTGGTCTCGATCAGCGAGGAGGAGAAGCCGAACAGCGTCGACCTGCTGCGCCGGCTCGCCGCGCTCGGGCATACGCTGGTCGCGACGCCGCGCACGTACGATCTGCTGCGCGCGAACGGGATCGCCGCCGAGCGCGTGAACCGCATCGGCGAAGGCGAGCCCGACGTCCTCGATACGATTCGCCGGCGTTCCGTCGACCTCGTGATCAACGAGATCGGCGGCCGCGGCCAGACCGAGAACTACCGCATCCGCCGCGCCGCCGTCGAAGCGTCGATCGCCGCGCTCACCTCGCTCGACACGGCGCGCGCGCTCGTCACCGCGCTTGAGTCCGAAGCCGGTCCGCCGCGCTCGCTGCAGGAGTACCAGGCGACGCACCTCGGCGCGCTCGCACACTGACACGCATGAGTGTCTGCGTCACGCGCCGCGCCGCGCTCGGTGTGCTCGCGTCATCCGCTGTCGCCTCGTCGTGCGGTCTCGCCGGTTGCGGCGTCGCGCGCAAGGTCGTGAGCCTCGCGGAGCGCGCGCACGGCTGCGTCGACGTGCCGGTCCCGAACGCGGACGGCACGCTCATCGTCCGCAGCCGGCTGACCTCGAAGCACGTGCGCGGGCCGGTGACGTACGCTTTCGTCGTTCCGCCCGGCGACGAGATCCCCGACGCGGTCGCGTACGTGCTGCCCGGGCGCGGGAGCGACGCGTACGGCGCGCTCGACCTGGGCTTCGACGGATTCCTCGCCGACTACGTGCGGCACGGCGGGCGCCGGTTCGCGCTCGCGTTCGTCGACGCGGGCGAGTCGTACTTCCATCCGCGCGTCTCGGGCGAGGATCGGCTCGCGATGGTCACCGAGGAGCTGCCGCAGACGCTGCGGCGGAACTTCGGCGGCGTGACGTCGCGCGAAGCGATCATGGGGCAGTCGATGGGCGGGTACGGCGCGCTGCTCGCCGCGGAGCGCGAGCCGCGGCGCTTTCGCGCGGTAGGCGTCGCCGGTCCCGCGATCTTCCCCTCGTACGAGGACGAGCACCGCAGCGTCGGCGACGCGTTCGACTCCGCCGCCGACTACGCGCGCTACGACGTCCTGGCCGGCGCGCGCGCGCTGCGCGGCCGGCCGGTGATGATCGCGATCGGACGCCGCGATCCGTTCCTCCCCGGCGCACGAGCGTTCGCTCGCGCATGCCGGAGCGCACGGCTCGCGGTCGAAGACGGCTGCCACGACGACGGCTTCTGGCGCGCGTCGGCCGCTCCGTTGCTCGCCTTCGTCGGCGCGCATCTGTGATGGAAGACCGGCGCCCGGAGCGCGGAACCCCCCGCCGGGAGGGGTATGACACCCCGTGAAGGGGGAGCGGCATTGGAGCCGATGGACCTGATGCGAGCATGTCTCGTTCCGTGCGGCGGCCGGGGAAACAGCGAGGGCTCGTCGTAGACATGGCGGTGCGCCGAAACCGCGCCCTCGACGCTTTGCGCCGGCCGCTCGAACCCGAGCGCAAGCTCGACGTGACGAACCGCCTCAAGACGGCGCGCGGTCACCTCGATCACATCATCACGATGCTCGAGGACGACCCGTATCCGGTCGACGTGCTGCGGCAGATGGCGGCCGTGCGCGGCGCGCTCGACGCGACGGTGCGCACCGCGCTGCGCCACTATTTCGAGCACACCTTCGTCGACGCGGTGAAGAACGGGAAGACCGAAGCAGCGGTCGACGAGCTGATGAGCGCGCTCGCGTTCCTGCGCCAGATCGAGTGACCCGCACGGATTAGTCCCCTCCCCCGGAGGGGTACGAACGAGACGTGGCAACCGTCAGCGATTTCCTTATCGAGCGCCTGATCGCTTGGGGCGTGAAACGCATCTACGGCTATCCGGGCGACGGCATCAACGGCATCATCACCGCGATCGACCGGCACAAAGAGCAGATCGACTTCGTGCAAGTGCGTCACGAGGAGCAGGCCGCGTTCATGGCCTGCGCGCACGCGAAGTACACCGGCGAGCTGGGCGTCTGCTTGGCGACCTCCGGACCGGGCGCGATCCATCTCCTCAACGGCCTGTACGACGCGAAGAACGATCACACGCCGGTGCTCGCGATCACCGGCCAGTCGGCGACGACCGCGATGGGCAGCGAGTTCCAGCAAGAAGTCGACCTGCAGAGCCTCTACAAGGACGTCGCGAGCGAATATCTCACGACCGTCACGAGCCCCGCCGCGGCTCGGCACGCGATCGACCGCGCCGTGCGCGGCGCGGTCGGCTCGCGCACCGTCACGGCGCTCATCTTCCCGAAGGACATTCAGGAAGAGGACGCCGTCGAGAAGATGCCGATGGTGATGAACTACAACCACTCGAGCATCGGTCTCGCGCTCGGCCGCGTCATCCCGCACGAAGCCGATCTCGCGCGCGCCGCGGAGGTGCTCAACGCGGGCAGCAAGGTCGCGATGCTCGTCGGCGCCGGCGCGTTCGGCGCGGAGGAGCTCGTCGAGCAGGTCGCCGACGCGCTGCAAGCCGGCTGCGCGAAGGCGCTGCTCGGCAAAGCGGTGCTCCCCGACGATCTGCCGTGGGTGACGGGGACGCTCGGGCTTCTCGGGACCGAGGCGTCGAGCGACATGATGACGGAATGCGACACGCTCTTCCTCATCGGGACGAACTATCCGTACGCGCAGTTCCTGCCAAAGGAAGGCCAGGCGCGCGGCGTGCAGATCGACATCGAGCCCTCGCGTCTCGGCGTGCGGTTTCCGACCGAAGTGAACTTGCAGGGCACCGCCGCCGACACGCTGCGCGCGCTGCTGCCGCTCCTCGATCTCAAGACCGACACCGCATGGCGCGAGCGCATCGCGAAGTGGCGCGAGAAGGGCGAGCACGTCGGCGCGGCGCGCGAGGAGATCTCGGGGATCGCCGGCGTGAACCCCGAGGTCGTCTTCACCGAGCTCGACAAACGGCTGCCGGAGAACGTCATCCTGAGCGCCGACGCGGGGACGTCGACGAACTGGTCGGCGCGCCATCTCTCGATGCGGCGCGGGATGAAATGGTCGCTCTCCGGCGGGCTCGCGACGATGGGCTCGGCCGTCCCGTACGCGATCGCGGCCAAATTCGCGTTCCCCGACCGCCCGGCGATCGCGATCACCGGCGACGGCGCGATGCAGATGAACGGGATGAACGACCTCATCACCGTCCTGCGTTACTGGAAGCGGTGGAGCGATCCGCGGCTGGTGTTCCTGGTCGCGAACAACCGCGATCTCAACCAAGTGACGTGGGAGATGCGCATCGAGACCGGCGCGCCCGATTACCCGGGCTCGCAGCACCTGCCCGACGTCTCGATGGCCGAGTTCGCGCGGATGCTGGGCTTCGAGGGGATCCGCGTCGAGCGGGCCGAGGACGTCGGAAGCGCGATCGACGCGGCGCTGCGCGCGGGGCGACCGGCGGTCGTCGAGGTCGTCACCGATCCGAACATCTCGATGCTGCCCCCGCACATCAAGTGGGAGCAGGCGAAGTCGTTCACCAGCGCGATGCTGAAGCACGATCCGGAGGAAGGGCCGGTGATCGTGCAGTCCGTCAAAGGCGTCCTCGCCGGACTCTTCCCGGGGCACAAGGCCGACAGCGCCGAGACCCGCACGACGGAGAAGAGCGAACGGTGAGCGCCGCGGCGACGGTTCGCCGCGGCAGCGACGTCCCGGTGGAGCGGCTGACGGCCCGCGCGTATCGTGTTCCGACCGATCGCCCGGAGTCCGACGGCACGTTCCGCTGGGAGTCGACGACGCTCGTGCTCGTCGAGATCGAGGCGGGCGGCGTGACGGGGACGGGCTGGACGTATGCGAGCGACGCCGCCGTCCCGCTGATCGAGGAGACGCTCGGGAAGGTCGTGCGCGCGGCGAACGCGCTCGACACGCGCGCACTGTGGACGCGCATGACCGCGGTCGTGCGGAACATCGGGCGGCCCGGGCTCGCGTCCTGCGCGATCTCGGCAGTCGACGTCGCGCTGTGGGACCTGCGCGCTCGGCTGCACGACGTCGCGCTGTGCGACTTGATCGGGCTGGTGCGCACGCGCGTGCCGGCGTACGGGAGCGGCGGCTTCACCTCGTACGACGAGAAGACGCTGCGCGAGCAGCTCGGCGGGTGGGCGCGCGACGGGTTCGCCGCGGTGAAGATGAAGGTCGGGCGTGACCACGCGCGCGACGTCGCGCGCGTCGCCGCGGCACGCGAGGCGACCGGCGAGTCGTGCGCGCTGTTCGTCGACGGCAACGGCGGGTACGACGTCGCCGCCGCGATCGCGATCGCGCCGCGCTTCGCGGAGTACGGCGTGACGTGGTTCGAGCAGCCGGTCGACCACCGCGATCTCGCCGGGACGAGACGCGTGCGCGAGCACGCTCCGCCCGGGATGGCGATCAGCTCCGGCGAGTACATCTTCGACACGGCCGACGCGGCCGCCGTCGCCGATGCGGTCGATGTCGTGCAGGCCGACGCGACGCGCTGCGGCGGCTACACCGGGCTGCTCGCGATCGACGGCTTCTGCGAGGTGCGCCGGCTCGCGCTCTCGACGCACTGCGCACCCGCGCTGCATCTTCACGCCGCCGCCGGCTGCCTGCGGCTGCGCCACATGGAGTGGTTCTACGACCACGCGCGCATCGAGCGGATGCTCTTCGACGGTGTCGTCGAGCCGGAGGACGGTGTCGTCCGGCCGGACCGCGCGCGTCCCGGACACGGGCTCACGTTCAAGCACGCCGACGCGGAGCGTTTCGCGCTCACCTGATTCTTCCCGAGGAGTTTCCCGTTGCTGATCGATCTCATCGGCGGTATCGAACGGACACGCCTGGCGGCGCTCGACGACCGCCGTCCCGCGCCCGGCGACCGCCCCGACGCGCGCGGCGAATGGCACGGCGACGCCGAGGCGCTCGCCGCCGCGCTGCGCGCGCGGGTCGCCGGCGAGGTGCGCTTCGACGACGGCACCCGCGCGCTGTACGCGACCGACGCCTCGAACTACCGGCAGATCCCGATCGGCGTCGTCGTCCCGCGCACGATCGACGACGTCGTCGCGACGGTCGAGGTCGCGCGCCTCTTCGGCGCGCCGATCCTCGCGCGCGGCGGCGGCACCTCGCTCGCCGGCGAGTGCTGCAACGTCGCGGTCGTGATGGACTTCTCGAAGTACCTGAACCGCGTGCTGGAGATCGACGCCGAGCAGCGCTGGGCCCGCGTCGAGCCGGGGATCGTCCTCGACGTGCTGCGCGCGGCCGTCGCGCCGTACGGTCTGTGGTTCGGCCCGGACCCGGCGACGCACGATCACAACACGCTCGGCGGGATGATCGGCAACAACTCGTGCGGGATGCACGCGCAGTTCGCCGGGAAGACCGAAGAGAATACGCTCGAGCTGGAGATCCTCACCTACGACGGCGTCCGCATGACGGTCGGCGCGACGAGCGACGCCGAGCTCGAGGCGCTCTGCGCGCGCGAGGACCGCGTCGGGCAGATCTACCGCGATCTGCGCGCGCTGCGCGACGAATACGGCGAGCACATCCGCGCGACGTTCCCGAAGATCCCGCGCAAGGTCTCGGGCTATCCGCTCGACGAGCTGCTCCCGGAGAAGGGCTTCGACGTCGCGCGCGCGCTGGTCGGGACCGAGTGCACCTGCGTCCTCGTGCTGTCGGCGAAGCTGAAGCTGATCCCGAACCCGGTGAAGCGCGCGATCTGCGTGCTCGGGTTCGACGACGTCTACCAAGCCGGCGACCACGTCCCCGCGGTGAACGAGCACCGTCCGATCGCGTGCGAGGGGCTCGATCAGAAGCTGATCGACTACATGCGCGTCAAGCACCTCGAAGCGGGCAATCTCGGGCTGCTCCCCGAGGGCCACGGCTGGCTGATGGTCGAGTTCGGCGACGAGCACGACCAGCAAAAGGCGATCGACGCGGCGCACCGCCTCGCCGACGATCTGCGCACGAAGGGCGCGAAGTCGTGCCGAATCATCACCGATCACGGCGAGCAAGAGCACCTTTGGGCGGTCCGTGAAGCGGGGCTCGGCGCGACGGCGAAGGTCCCCGACCACCGCCCGTTCCATCCGGGCTGGGAAGACAGCGCGGTCGCGCCCGACAAGGTCGGCGCATACCTGCGCGATCTGCGCAAGCTGTACGACAAGTACGGCTACGACGCGGCGCTCTACGGGCACTTCGGCAACGGGTGCATCCACTGCCGCGTCGACTTCGTGCTCGACGACGCGGGCGGCGTGCGCGACTGGCGCGCGTTCCTGCACGAGGCGGCGCACCTCGTCACCTCGTACGGCGGCTCGCTCTCCGGCGAGCACGGCGACGGACAGGCGCGCGGCGAGTTGCTGCCGATCATGTACGGCGAGCAGTCCGTCGAGGCGTTCCGGAAGTTCAAGTCGATCTGGGATCCGCAGGGGCGAATGAATCCCGGGAAAGTCGTCGACGCGTATCCGGTCGACAGCAACCTGCGCGAAGGGCCGTACTACCGGCCGTGGCAGCCGGAGACGCGCTTCTCGTTCGAGGTCGACGACCACGGCTCGTTCGCGTACGCCGCGAACCGCTGCGTCGGGGTCGGCGAGTGCCGCCGCCACGACGACAAGAAGACGATGTGCCCGTCGTACCGGGTCACCAAAGAAGAGATGCACTCGACGCGCGGGCGCGCGCGGCTGCTCTTCGAGATGCTCGAAGGCGATCCGCTCCGTGACGGCTGGCGGTCCGAGGCGGTGAAAGAGGCGCTCGATCTGTGCCTCGCGTGCAAAGGCTGCAAGGGTGACTGTCCCGTCAACGTCGACATGGCGACGTACAAGGCGGAGTTCCTCTCGCACTACTACGAGCACGCGAAGCGGCCGGTGTGGGCGTACGCGTTCGGCCTGATCCCGTTCACCGCGCACCTTGGCTCGAAATTCGCGCGTTTGTTGAACGCGGTGACGCAGACGCCGGTGTTGTCGCAGGTCGCGAAGGCGGTGGTGCGAATGGCGCCGCAGCGCGAGATCCCGCCGTTCGCCGAAGAGTCGTTTCGGGATTGGTGGCGCAAGCGCGGTGTGCGCGCGAACGCCGGGAAGCAGCGCGTGATCCTGTGGCCCGACACGTTCAACGACTACTTCCACGCCGACACCTCGAAGCACGCGGTGGAAGTACTCGAAGCGGCCGGGTTCGACGTCGTCGTGCCGGAGGCGCCGCTGTGCTGCGGGCGGCCGCTGTACGACTACGGGATGGTCGATCTCGCCAAGGTGCTGCTGCGCGAGATCCTCGACACGCTGCGGACCGAGATCGAGGCCGGGACGCCGATGGTCGGCCTCGAGCCGTCCTGTCTCTCGGTCTTCAAGGACGAGCTGCTGAACCTGTTCCCGAACGACCACGACGCGCACCGGCTCTCGAAGCAGACGTTCGGGTTCGGCGACTTCCTCGCGCAGCACGGCGATTGGAAATCGCCGCAGCTGCACCGCAAGGTGATGCTGCACGGGCACTGCCACCGCAAGTCGGTGCTCGGGATGGACGGCGAGCGCGCGGTGCTGCACGCGCTCGGCGCGGATGTCGAGGAGCTTGACGACGGCTGCTGCGGGATGGCCGGCGCGTTCGGGTTCGAGGCGGGCGAGCACTACGACGTCTCGGTGAAGTGCGGCGAGCTCGCGACGCTGCCGAAGGTCCGTTCGGCGACCTCCGAGACGATCGTGATCGGCGACGGCTTCTCGTGCCGCGAGCAGATCGCGCAGTGCACCGAGCGGCAGGGCTTGCACCTCGCCGACGTCGTGTGGATGGCGATGAAGTACGGTCCCGACGGGCCGCCGCAGCGGTTCCCCGAGTACGCCGCGATGCCCGACGTGCGCGCGCAGCGCCGACGTGCGCGCCGCGACGCCGCGCTCGCGTTCGGCGCGCTCGCGGTCGCCGGCGCAGCTGCGGTCTCCGTCGCGGCCGCCTGGAGTCGCCGTGGAGGTCGGTCATGAGCAAAGTCGCCGTCGTCACCGGCGCGTCGGCCGGCGTGGGACGCGCGGTCGTGCGCGAGTACGCGCGCAACGGCTACGACGTCGGGCTGATCGCGCGCGGGACCGAAGGGCTCGAAGCGGCGCGGCGCGAGGTCGAGGCGCTGGGGCGGCGCGCGGTCGCGGTCCCGACCGACGTCGCGGACGCGGACGCCGTCGACCGCGCGGCGGAGCGGATCGAGACCGAGCTCGGCGAGATCGCCGTGTGGACGAACGTCGCGTTCTCGAACGTCTTCGCCGAGTTCACCGAGCTCACGCCGGCGGAGTACCAGCGCATCACCGACGTCACGTACCTCGGCTACGTGTGGGGGACGATGTCGGCGCTGAAGCGGATGCTCCCGCGGAACCGCGGTGTCGTCGTGCAGATCGGCTCCGCGCTCGCCTACCGCAGCATCCCGCTGCAGGCCGCGTACTGCGGCGCGAAGTCGGCGATCCGCGGCTTCACCGACTCGATCCGCTGCGAGCTGCACCACCGCAAGAGCAAGGTCCGGATCACGATGGTGCAGCTGCCGGCGGTGAACACGCCGCAGTTCACCTGGTGCCGCTCGAAGCTCCCGCGCAAAGCGCAGCCGGTTCCGCCGATCTACCAGCCCGAGGTGATCGCGCGCGGCGTCCTCTATGCCGCCGAGCACGAGCGCCGCGAGCTGTGGATCGGCTGGTCGGCCGTCGAGGCGATCATCGGCCAGAAGCTGATCCCGGGATTGCTCGACCGCTATCTCGGCGCGACGGGCTACGACAGCCAGCAGTACGACGGGTCGAATCCCGGCGGCCCGGGTAACCTCGACACGCCGCTCCCCGGCGACTTCGGCGCGCACGGCGCCTTCGACGCGCGCGCGCGGACGTGGAGCTCGCAGTTGTGGGTGACGACGCACCGCGGCTGGGTCGCGGCGGCGCTCGTCGCGACGGCGGCGCTGGGGATCAGTGCGGCGGCGCGCCGATGAGCGCGGTGAGCGCGTCGCGCGAGCGGCGCACGACCGCGTGAAGGTCGCCGTCGTAGAGCGAGTCGGGGACATCCTTCGAGAAGATCTCGAGGACGATCGGGCCGGCGTATCCCGCATCGCGCAGACCGTCCAGGAACGGCCGGAGATCCAGCGTGCCGTCGCCGACGGCGAGCCGGTCGAGGTACGAGCGCGGCCGCCGGTAGTCCGAGACCTGCGCGAGGAAGACGCGGTCGCCGCACGCGGCGAGGCGCGCGCGCAGATCGTGCTGTCCGGCCAGGTTCCAGGCGTCCGCGCAGATCCCGAGCGCGTCGTGTGCGACCGCGTCGACGACGTCGCGCGCGTCCTCGAGGTTCCACGCGAAGGTGTCCTCGTTCATCGCGAGCGGGTGCAGCGGCTCGAGTGCGAGTCGCACGCCGGCGTCCGCCGCGCGGCGCACCAGCTCGCGGTACGCGCTGACGGTGAACTCGAACGCGCGCTGCACGTCGCCGTCGCGCGCGATCCCGGTGTTCAGCACGAAGACGCTCCCCGGCAACAGCGGCGCCGCGAGATCGAGCGCGCGCAGAAACGCGTCACGGCGCGCGGCGGGATCGGCCGGCTCGCCGCTCATCCGCGTCGGGAAGAGCGAATGGACGTCCGCCTGGAACGAGCTGACCGCCAAGCCGTGCGCGCGTGCCGCGGCGAGCTGCTCGCGGCGCCGGCCGGGATCGCCGTCGAGCTTGAACTCCCAGATCTCGATCGCCCGTGCGCCGAGCTCCGCGTAGCGCGCGCAGTCCTCGGCGTACGTCCACGGCCACGTCGTGACCTCGCTGATCCCGAACGTCCAGCTCATTACCGGAGAGATACCCATGGCTGATGCGAACGTGAACGACCTGCACGTCGACCTGCGCGGAAAGACCGCGATCGTCACCGGCGCGGCGACCGGGATCGGGAAGGCGATCGCGCTCCGCTTCGGCCGCGAGGGCGCGAACGTGACGATCGACTACGTCGGCGACGAGCGCGACGCGGCGGAGGCGATCGTCGCGGAGATCGAGGGCGCCGGCGGGCACGGCCTCGCGGTCGCGGCCGACGTCACCGACGAGCACCAAGCCGACGCGCTCGTCGCGCAGACCGCCCAGCGCTTCGGCGGCCTCGACGTGCTGGTCAACAACGCGGGGATCGAGCAGGCCCATCCGCTCGTCGACACGCCGCTCGAGGTCTGGAACCGCATCCTGGCTGTGAACCTGACCGGTCCGTTCCTGTGCTCGCGCGCGGCGGCGCGCGCGATGATCGCGCGCAAGCGGGGCGGCCGGATCATCAACATCTCCTCGGTCCACGAGGACCTCGCGATGCCGAACAACGCCGCCTACACGGCCTCGAAAGGCGGCTTGCGGATGCTGATGCGCACGGCGGCGCTGGAGCTCGCACCGCACGGGATCACCGTGAACGACGTCGCGCCGGGCGCGATCGCGACGCCGATCAACGCGGACGTGCGGGAGAACCCCGAACAGCGGAACGAGCTGCTCTCGGAGATCCCGCTCGGGCGCGTCGGGCAGCCCGACGAGATCGCCGCGCTGTGCACGTACCTCGCCTCCGACGCCGCGGCGTACGTCACCGGCTCGACGTTCGTGATCGACGGCGGGCTGATGCGCTATACGAAGGGCCTGTGAGCTCCGCCCGCGACGAAGTCTACGTCGTCTCCGACGGTGAGATGGCCGCCGGCAGCACGCTCGGCGGCCCGAAGATCTGCATGGTCATCAAAGCGACCGGCGCGATCGAGAAGATCTACGCGATCGACGCCGGCGCGACCGTTCTCGGCGACGTCCAGCTCCACCACTGGGACGAGCGCAGCGGGATCACCCTGGAGGCGCTCACTGGAAGCTTCGAGATCCGGCCGGAGCGCCAAGAGCACCGCTTCACGTTGAGCAACGGCGTGGCGGTGCACGAGACGCTGTTCGTGCTGAACGCCGAGCCGCACGGCGCCGACACCGATCCGCCCGCGGCGTACTACGTCCTCGAGCTGCGCAACGATAGCGGCGAGAAGGTGCAGCTGGGCAGCTACGCCTTCTGCCGCTTGCGCGGCGACCGCGCGCACGACGTGACGATCGCGTACGACGCGCGCCGCCGCGCGTTCTTCGCCTGGAACGAGGGGGATCCGCAGCTCGTCCGCGCCTTCGCCGTCTCCGAGGAACCGGCGAGTTACGAGGCGACGCACGATCATGCCCGCGCGAGCGCGGACCGGTATCCCGGGACGTTGCGGAACGAGGCCGCGACGCCGCCCGGAGACCCGCTCGGCGTCTTCCAGCTGCGGCACACGCTCGCTCCGGGCGAGAGCGCCCGGGTCGTTTTCACGCTGACCTTCGCGTGCGAGGGGCGGCGCGTGGCGGAGGTGGCGCTCGACGCGTGCCCGGAGGCCGGCGAGGCGCTGCGCCGGACCTCGCGGCACTACGCGAACGTGCTCGGGCGCGCGGTCGTGCTCACACCGGACGCCGAGGTGAACCGCGGCGTGCTGTGGGCGAAGGCGAACATGCTGCGCACCGAGCTCAAGGCGCCGACGGGCTGGTGTGTCGTGAACGACCCGGGGCGCACGAACAACAGCGTCGCGCGCGACACCGCCTGGTTCGCGTTCGGCGCCGACTACGTGACGCCGGAGTTCGCCCGCGCATCGCTGCTCGCGTACGTCGAGCGCCAGGAGCGCTCGGGACTGATCCCCGAGTACTACGACATCCCCACCGGCAAGTGCGAGGACTACGGGCTGAACGTCAACGACGACACGCCGCTGCTCGTGCTCGCGCTGTGGCATCACTACACGGCGACGGGCGACCGCGCGTTCCTCGAGCAGGTCTACCCGGCGGCGCTGCGCGCGGCGCGCTACCTGCTCTCGCAGCGCGGCGAGCACGGGCTGGTGTGGTGCACCTCGCACCGCACGCGGGACTGGGGGATCGTCGGCTGGCGCAACGTGATTCCGAACTACCGGCTCTCGGGCGCCACGACCGAGCTGAACTCCGAGTGTTTCGCGGCGTTCCGGACGGTCGCGAACATGGCACGCGTGCTGGAGCGGCACGACGAGGCGGCGGAGCTCCTGGAGCACGCGGACGCGTTGCGCGCGGCGATCAACACGCATCTCCGGAATCCGGACAACGGGCTGTACTACCTGAACATCGACGTCGACGGGACGCCGCGCACCGACCTCACCTGCGACCTCGTCTTCCCGGTCATGTTCGGCGTCGCGCCGGACGACGTCGCGGCGCACGTCATCGCGCGGCTCAGCGGCGAGGACTTCTGGACCGGCGCCGGGATCCGCACCGTCCCGCGCGACGCGCCGACCTACGGGCCCGCGCACGGGTTCGGACTGCTCGGCGGTGTGTGGGTCGGCGTGACGTTCTGGTACGCGTTCGCGGCGGCGCGCTTCAACGCGGCGTTCATGGCGTACGCGCTGCGCACGAGCTTCATGCACTACTCCCGCGAGCCGCGCCGCCACAACACGGTCCCCGGGCAGTTCTCGGAGTGGCTGCACGGGGAGACGCTCGCGAACCAAGGGATGATGCTCTCGCCGTGGTTCCCGCCGCGGTACGTGTGGGCTGCGATCGAGGGCGCGGCGGGGCTCGATC
Source organism: Candidatus Elarobacter sp. (assembly GCA_036264835.1). Lineage (GTDB taxonomy): Bacteria > Vulcanimicrobiota > Vulcanimicrobiia > Vulcanimicrobiales > Vulcanimicrobiaceae > Vulcanimicrobium. The sequence continues at coordinate 10,416 of DATAQE010000123.1, read as the reverse complement.
TCTCCGGCGAGACGCCGGTCGTCTCCCCGCGGCTCGCGCCCGACTGGAAGTGGCTCGGCGTCCAGAACCTGCCGTACCGCGGCCGCTCGCTGACGTGGTTCGTCGTGCGCGCGCCGGAGCTGCGCATGTACTCGAACTTTCCGTTCCACCAGCCCTCGCCGTACGTCGCGTACCGCGAGGACGTCACCGCGCGGCTCTCGGTCTCGGGACGGGGCGTCGCCGCGCTCGGTCTGCGGCAGGACGACGATCTCGTGCTGTTCGCGGGGAACACCGCCGAACGCACGATCGCGATCGCGCTCCGCATGGACGATCCCGGTGAAGGGACGTATCGCGTGCGGAGCTACAACAGCCTGCGCGGCGGCTGGGTCGATGACGCACCACTCGCCGCGGAGGCGCTGCGCCGCGGCATCCCGCTGCAGCTCGACCGCAATGGGTTCTGGCTCGCCGAGCTCCGCCGCGAGACGTGAGCTCACGCGGCTTGCCGCAGCTTGTCGAGCGCGCGCGCGAGCAGCTTCGAGACGTGGCTCTGCGACAATCCCATACGCGTCGCGAGCTCGGACTGGGTGAGGCCGGCGCCGAACGTGCCGATCACGATCGTGCGTTCGCGTTCGGCGAGCTCGTCGACGGCGAGCGCCAGCGTGATGCGTTCGTCGAGCGCCAGCGACGCTTTCACGTCGATGAGGAGGTCGACGCGCTCCGGGCCGTCGTCGGAGTCTTCCTCGGGGAGCGGGATATGGCCGGCGGACCGGAGATTGCGTAGCGCGATCACGGTATCGAGCGAGACGCCGAGATACGAGGAGAGCTCGCCGGTCGTCGGCTCGCGGTGGTTGGCGACCGAGAGCGCCTCCCAGGCGCCGGCGTAGCGCTTCTCGAGCGAGAGCAGCGCGCGCGGGGCGCGAACGAGGCGTTCGTGGTCGCGGACGTAGTGCATGAGCTCGCCGACGATCATGATCCACGCGTATGCCTCGAACGGCGTCTGCATCTCGGCGCGGTAGTTCGTCGCCGCCTTGATGAGCCCGACCGCGGCGACCTGCTCGAGGTCGGACCAGTCGTTGTGGGCCCGCTTGAACTTCTTTGCGCCGCGGATGCACAGGTGGCGGTGGGCGTCGACGACGGCGTTGCGCCGCTCGACGGTCCGTTCGGCGCAATAGGTTTCGATGAGCACTTCCCGCAGACTCATTTCGATACTTCCTGAATCAGAGCGTAGAGTGGGATGAAGACGGAGAACACGATGAATCCGACGACGCAGCCCAGACCGGCGATCAGCGCCGGCTCGATCACCGCGCCGAGCGTCGCGATCGCCGCCTCGACGTCGGACTCGAAATAGGCGGCGACCTTGAGCAGCATCTCGTCGACCAGACCCGTCTCCTCACCGACGCGCACCAGCGCGATCGCGAGCGGGTCGAAGAGGCGCGCCGCTTCGAGCGGCGCGGTGAGCGGGTCGCCGGCGCGCAGCGCGACGTCGACGCGCTCGAGCGCCGCGCCGTACGCGGCGCTGCCTGCGACCGGGCGCACGACGGCCATCGCAGTGACGAGGTCGATCCCCGAGCGCAGCAGCGTCGCGAGCATCCGCGCGATCCGCGCGGTGATCGCCTTGTGCAGCAGCGGGCCGATCACGGGCAGCCGCAGGCGGGCGCGGTCGAGCGCGAGCGCACCGCGCGGTGTGCGCGCCGCGGCGGTGAACGCGCCGGTGATCGCGAGCATCGCCAGCGCGCCGCCGAGCCACATCGCCGGCTGCTGCAGCGCGGCGCCGAGCGCGAGGAGCGCGCGCGTCGTGGGCGGCAGCTCGGCGTGAAACGCCTCGAACATCTGCCCGAACATCGGGACGATCCGCGCGATCAGGAACAGCGCGAGCCCGAGCGCGGCGACGACGACGACGGCCGGATAGGCGAGCGCGGAGCGGACCTTCTTGCGCAAATCGGCGTCGCGCTCGAGGAAGGTCGCCAGGCGCTCCAGGACGTCGTCGAGGATCCCGCCCGCCTCGCCGGCGCGCACCATCGCGACGTAGAGCGGCGCGAACGCGCGCGGGCGGCGCGCCATCGCGTCGCCGAGCGAGCCGCCGTGCTCGACGTCCGCCAGCACCGAGCGCAGCGACTCGCGCAGCACGCCGTCGCGCGTCCGCTCGATCGCGACGTCGAGCGCGCGCCGCATCGGCACGCCGGCGCGGATCAGCGTCGAGAACGAGCGGAAGAAGGCGAGCAGCGCGCGCCGTGACGGGCGGCCGACGTTGAGCGGGCGCGCCAGCGCGCGGACCGCGGCGGCTTCGCGGTCGACGGCAGTGACGAAGAGCGCGCGCGTGCGCAGGCTGGCGAGGACCGCGTCGGCCGAGGGCGCTTCCATGGTCCCGCGCACGAGCTCGCCGGCCGCGGTGCGCGCGGCGTAGCGGTAGAGCGCCGCGCTCACGACGCCGTTCGCTCGAAGGCGCGGACTTCGGCGGGCCGCGTCGTCGCGGCGCGCGCGTCGGCGAGCGCGATCTCGCCGCGCACGACGAGCTCGGAGAGGTGCGTCTCCAGCGTCTGCATCCCGGCGGCGCGGCCGGTCACGATCGTGTTGCGGAGCTGGTGCGTCTTCCCTTCGCGGATCAGCGCGCGCACCGCGTCGGTGCCGATCAGAACCTCGGCCGCGGCGCGGCGTCCGGCGGCGTCGTGGCGCGGGATCAGGCGCAGCGCGACGATCCCCGCGAGCACGGCGGAGAGCTGCGAGCGAACCTGCGGGTGCGCGTCGGCCGGGAAGGCGTCGACGATGCGGTCGACGGTCTGCGCCGCGTCGTTCGTGTGCAGCGTCGCGAAGACGAGATGGCCGGTCTCCGCGGCGGTGAGCGCCGCCGCGATCGTCGCGCGGTCGCGCATCTCGCCGATCGAGATCACGTCGGGATCGGCGCGCAGGAAGCCGCGCAGCGCCTCCCCGTAGTCGCGCACGTCGCGCCCGATCTCGCAGTGCGTCACCAGCGAGCGCACCGACGCGTGAACGTACTCGACGGGATCTTCGACCGTCACCACGTTCCGTTCGCCGGTGCGGTTCACGCGGTCGACGAGCCCGGCGAGCGCGGTCGTCTTCCCGCTCCCGGTCGGACCGGTGAAGAGCACCAGGCCCGCGGGCCGGTGTGCGAACGTCGCGACCACCGGCGGAAGCCCGAGCTGCTCGAGCGACGGAACCGACTCCGCCAGCAGACGGATCGCCACGCGCACGCCGCCGAGATGGCGATATGCGTGGACGCGGTACGGCGCGCCGTCGTCGCCGCGCGCTGCCGCGCCGTCGGCGGTGCCGTCGGAATCGAGCCGCGCGAGCTGTACCGCCGACAGCGCCGTCGCGAGGAATGCGCGCACGCCCGGCTCGTCGAGCGGCGGAGCGTCGAGCGCGACGAGCTTGCCGCCGACGCGCAGCGCGGGGCGGTCGCCGCCGCCGAAGTGCAGGTCGCTCGCGCCGCGCGCCCGCGCGCCGCGGACGAGGTCGCGGATGCGGATCGTCTCGAGGCTCATCGCGCGCCGCTCCACGGGACGACGCGAGTCAGCTCCTCGAACGACGTCACGCCGGCGAGAACCTTCGCGAGCGCGTCCTCGTGCATCGGCCGATAGCCGGCGCGGGCGGCGAGCTGTGCGGTCTGCACGCTCGACGCGCCGGTCGCGATCGCGTCGCGCGCCGCATCGTCGATCTCCATCAGCTCGTACACGCCCGTGCGGCCGAGATAGCCGGTCCCCGCGCACGCGCGGCAGCCGCCCGCCACGAACCACGCGTCGTGCGGCGTCCCGAGCGCGTCCCGCAACGGTGCGGGGATCGACTCCCGCACGCGGCAGCGCTCGCAGAGCGTGCGAACCAGCCGCTGCGCGAGCACCGCGGTGAGCGCGGCGGCGAGCGAATGGCGCGCGACGCCGAGCTCGACGAGCCGGTCGATCGTGCGCGGCGCGTCGTTCGCGTGCAGCGTCGTGAAGACGAGCTGTCCGGCGAGCGCGGCGGAGACGGCGACCGCGGCGGTCTCGCCGTCGCGCATCTCGCCGACCATCACGACGTTCGGGTCCTGGCGCATGAACGCGCGCAGCACCAGCGGGAACGTCAGGCCGGCACGCACGTTCACCTGCACCTGCGAGACCCCGGGCAACCGCATCTCGACCGGATCCTCGACCGCGCAGACGTTGCGCGAGCGCACGTCGAGCTCCGCGAGCGAGGCATAGAGCGTCGTCGTCTTCCCGCTCCCGGTCGGCCCGGAGACGAGCACAAAGCCCCACGGCGCGCGCACCGCCGCGCGATACCGCTCGAGCAGCGCGGTCGGCATCCCGAGCGCCGCGAGATCGGGCGCCGCCGCGTAGCGGTCGAGCAGCCGCACGACCAGCTTCTCGCCGTCGACCGTCGGCACCGACGCGACGCGCGCGTCGATCTCGCGCTGCTCGAAGGGGATTCCGAACCGCCCGTCCTGCGGCGAGCGGCGGTCGGCGATATCCATCCCCGCGAGCAGTTTCACGCGCGACACGAACGCGGGCAGCAGCTCCGCGCGGATCGTCTCGAGCTCGCGCAGGATGCCGTCGACGCGCATCCGCACGCGGCCGCCGCCGGCGAGCGGCTCGACGTGCACGTCGCTCGCATGCGCCGCGATCGCGCGCTCGAAGACTTGATCCACCGCGCGCACCGCGGGCGCGTCGCCGTCGCGATCCGACGGCGCGGCGTGCGGTTCGCCGTACGCGAGGTGCAGCTTCTCGCGGATCGCCTCGCGCGCCATCGGCACGGCGCGCACGCGCAGCCGGGTCGCCGCGCGCAGCGCGTCGACGATTGCGGCGTCGTCGGGATCGGCGAGCGCGACGGAGAGGACGCCGCCGGCTACGCCGAGCGGGAGTGCGTCATACCGGAACGCGAGGGCGCGCGGGACGCGAGCGACGGCTTCCGGATGCGCAGCGAAGTTCGCCATGGGTCACGCATCGGACACGCTCGCGAACATTTCAGGCAACATAACGCGCCGAATCTTAAACTTCGTTAATGTTGCGACGCTTCGAGTTTACCGTTCGCGGCCGCCGGAGAAATGACCTCGATATACCATCGGCACACAGTACAGAATGCTGAGCATGACGGCGCGATGAGCGAGCTGACGACCTACACCGACTATCTGACGATCACGACGAAGACGCGCTACGAGATCCGCGACATCACGGAGCACGTCGAGCGCGTGCGCGACGCCGCGGCGCTCCACGACGGCACGATCCTCGTGAGCACGATGCACATCACCTCGAGCATCTTCGTGAACGATCACGAGTCGGGGTTGTGGCGCGACATCCTGGAATGGGTCGAAAAGCTCGCGCCCGCGGGCCTCGACTACGCGCATCATCAGACCGGCGAGGACAACGGCGACGCGCACCTCAAGCGCATGCTCCTCGGCCACCAGGTGATCGTCCCGGTCACCGACGGACGGCTCGATCTAGGTCCGTGGGAACGCGTCCACTACGGCGAGTTCGACGGCATGCGCCCCAAGCGCGTGCTGTTCAAGGCGCTCGGCGTGCGCGCGTAGCCGCAACGTCGCCGTTCAGTTGAACGCGAACTCTACCGAGTATTCGCCGCCGATCGCCTCGCAGTTCCTGCGCGCGGGACGGAACGCGCTGGCGCGCGCGGCCGCCAGCGCGGCCGCATCGGCGTCGGCGCTGTGCGAGCTCCGTTCGATCGCGACCGCCAGCACGTGGCCGGCGGCATCGATCTTCACGCGCACCTCCGCGGTGACGCTGCGTCCCTCCAAGCTGTCCGGCGTCTGCGGGCTCTCCAGGCTCGTCGGCGCCGCATCCTGATCCCGCAACGAACACGCCGCGCGCGCCGTGCGCGCATCGGCTTTCCCCGATTGATCGGTCGACGCGGCCGGCACGCGCCCGCGCTGCGCGAGATCCTCGATATCCGCGGCCGCCGAGTTGGACCGGATAGGCACGGTGAAGACCGGGACCGGCCCTTCCTGCTTCGCCGCGGCGACACGGCGTTGCGGGTGCTGGACCGCGACGCGTTTGGGTTTCGCGGTTGGCGCGGGCTTCGGGGACGGCGTCTCGTCGGCGACGGCCTCCGGCGCGTCGGTCGGCGCTTCGCTCGCGATCGTCGCGGGGCTTCCGGGGTTGCGCGGGTGCGACGCCGGCGCGCGATGCACCCGCCGTTGCTGTGCGGTCGCCGCCGCCGCCCGTCGCACCGCCGATGGGCCCGCGTAGGTTGCGAAATGCGGTGGCTCTTGCGAGTGTGTCCAAGGGTGCCAGAAGAGGAGCACCGCGGCCGCGACCGATCCGGCGATCAGCATTCCACGCCGCCGCGAACCGGGCGCCACGGGCGGAGCCGGATACGGCACGCTCGACGCCGGCATCGCGCTGACGCCCGGCGGCGGCGCGGGCTTTGCCGGCTGCGGTGCGGCGACGCGCACGGTCTGGGGGTAAGGCGCTTGAGCCCAGCCCGGCGCCGGCGTTCCGCGCCGCGGCGTTCGGGGCGCGGCCGGCGCGCCGTCGGAGCCGGGCGCGCTGCTCGCGGGCCTCGGCGGTGTCGTGGCGGCGGGCTTCGGCGGGGCGGAGAGCGCGACGACGCCGACGCCGGCGAGATAGGAGCCGTTCAAGACGCTCTCGAGCGAGGGACATCCGCGCGGCGATTTGCGGCACGCGTCGACCAGCGCGAGCGCCCAGTTGCCGACGGTCGGGTCCTGCACGAGCTCGTGGAAGAGCGCCGATTCGTCCGGACGCTCGAAATCGGAGCGCTCGAAGAGAATCCGCTCGTCGCACCCGTAACGCGCGTAGCGGGTGGGATCGCCGGCGAGCGCGTTCAGACCGATGAAGATGACGAGCAGCGAGAAGCGGTCCATCTTCGCGTCGAACTGCGCTTCGGTCCGCCCCGGGTGCTGGTAGTTGCGATGGCCGATCACCGGGCTGCGCAGCGTCTCGAGCCCGGGGACGAACATGCCGTCGTAATCGATCAGCCGAACCCAGCCCGACTCCACGACGAGGTTCCCGTGCTGGAGGTCACCGTGCGCGGCGCCTTTGCGCTCGAGCCGGTCGGCGATCTGCGAGATCCCCTCCGCGACACGCCGAAGCCCGCGGCGGTCCTCGTGGTTGTTCGTCAGCCACGTGTCGAGCCGGTCGCCCGGCGCCCACTCCATCTTCACGATCGGGAACACGTCGTTCTGCCGCCGGATCCCGTTCGCTTGGTACTCGAACGTGCACAGCGCCGGATCGACGTGCGCTTCGCAGAAGCGAGAGATCGCGTCGTAGCGCCGCTGTACCTCGGGAACGTCGCGCGTGAAGCAGCGCACCGCGTACGCCTTCGAACCCGTCTCAAGCCGAAACGCGACGGCGTAGTTTCCGCGATATGCCCGCGGCAGGCCGAGAACGTCCGCTTTCGCTTGTCCGTGTTGCAGCTCCGGATCGATGAAACACGCGTCCGGGTGCTGCAGGAGATCGACGTACTCGGCCGGTGAGGGAAGGCTCATGACGGCTCCGGTCTGATGAGTGCCAGCGCCACGTCGTCGTTCTTCATCGTCCCCGCCATCCGCAGCGCGTCCAGGCGCTCGTCGCAGCGCGCATCGGCGACGAGCTCGAGCGGATCGATCTCGCCGTCGTGTTCGATCAAGTATTTCGCCAACGCGTCGGTCGCGACGACCAGCACGCCGTCCTCGCCGAGCGTTCCGCGCATCACCGTCGGAACGGGGATCGCCGAGTCCGCTGCGCTGGAGATGAGATCGGGCGTGTTCGCGAATCCGTCGCTCGTCGTCACCGGGAACGACCGGGTGATGCGCGCACCGTCGTACTGCAGGAGGCACGTATCGCCGACCGCGAGCGCCTCCCAGGTGAGGCTCGAACCGCGATACGCGATCTCGACCCCGAGCAGCGTCGCACCGGCGCCCTCGGCGACCTTCACCTCGCTGTGCCATGGAAGGTTCTTCGGGACCCGCAGCGACCACAGGATGCGCACGAGCCGCAGCGCGCGCGCGAACGCGGCCTGATCGTGAAACGCCGTGGACGAGAACATGCGGTTCGCGAACCAGTGCGTCAGCAGCTCGGCCCACGAGCGCGCGAACGACGTCATGGTCGCGCCGTCCGAGACGCCGACGCGGACCGACTCGCCGTCCTCCTCGACGCGCCGCTGCACGTTGATGACGTCCTCGCAGACGCTCGCGTTCTCGCCCAGCTTCGCGCGGCGGTGGGTGATCACGCCGAGCCGGCCGGGCACGATCAGCGCAGACCGGAGACGACGCCGAGCCGCGTCCCGATCTCCAGGAAGTTCACGAGCTGCTCGAACGGTGCGTTGAAGACGAAGCCGCGGCTCCCGGCCCTCGCCGGTATGCCCATCGAGACGGCGCTCGCGATCATCGGCGGCGGCAGCGGCGAGGACATCTCGAACAGCTGGCGGGAGAACTTGTCGGGCAAGTCGTCGGCGACCGCGGGATAGAGCACGGGCGCGGCCCGTTTCGATGACAGATGCAGGTTGAACAGCAGCGTCCCGCCGTCGTCGACCGAGATCGCGCGCACCGCATGGGCGTACTCGATCGGGTTGCCGGGATCGGTCGACTCACCGTCGGTGACGTTCAGGACGATCGGCGGGAAACTGTGCGGAAACTCGGCGGCCCAAGCGGCGCAGTAGTCGCGCGCGGCGGCGAGCGCTTCGCACATCGGTGTGCCGCCGCCGGCGACCGCGTCGAACCAGACCGGGAACTTCACGCTCTGCGTCTTGAAGCCGCCGGTACCGTCGGCGATGCGCTTCGTGCGTTCCTCGATGCGCGCGGGATGCAGGGCGATCGCCGAGATCGGCGCGCAGTCCTCTCGGCCCAGGTCGCCGCTGAACGCGCTGCCGACGCTGAGCCCGTAGCCGAGCACGCTGACGTAGAAGTAGTCCCAGATCGAACCGTCCTTGGAGCATTGGATCGCGATGTTCTGCAGCAGCCGGTTCACGGTGTCCGCGACGACGCGCGCCTTGGCTCCGGTTCCGTCGCCCAGCGGATCTTCCATCGACAACGACTGGTCGATCAGGATGATGAAGTACGCGGGATTACGGCGGCTGATCTCGGCGGTGTACGGCATGCGTCCTCAGCGATGGTTCCAGGTCATCGAGGCGATCGTCTCGGCGTTCATCTCGACGTCGGATCGGACGACGAACGTCACGACGCGCGTCACCGAGTCACCGGGGTGCAGCGTCAGCACGCCTTGCGCGCCCAAGTCCTCCGCGGGATCGACCGTCGGAACGAGCTTGTAGTCGTTGGTGGTCGAGGTCCAGTCGGTCTTGCGGTACGCGGGCGCCTGCGTCGCACGTCCCCAGACGGTCTCGCGGCCGTTGGAGCGCGAGAACGTGACGATCCGGAAATCCGAGGCCGAGAGCGAGGCGCCGGCGGGGGGATGGAGGTTCACTCGGACGTGCAGCGCCTGGAGCGGTCCCGCGAACGGCGTCGTCCAGCTGTCGATCACGTCGAACTCCCTCACCGGCCGGACCGGAGCCGCGGTCGCGATCGGTGGCGGCACGAACGCCGGCGGTTGCGGCGCAGTTGCCGCTTGCGGTCGCGCGTGCGGCATGACGTTCGGATCGATCGCGGTGCGAACGAGCCACGGCTCGTGCTTCTGCAAGACCGCGGTCTCGTTGCGCGCCTCCTCTTTGAGGTCCGCGGGCGCGTCGATCGCACTCATGACGCCGGAAAACAGTGATTGCGCCACGCTGAACGGCCAGTGCGCGTCCTGCTCGGATCCGCTCTCGAGCGCCGCGGTCCCGGCCGAGAGCATCGCGTTTGCCATGTGGATGGTCTGTTCGTAATAGGCGCGGCCCGTCTCGCGTGACGCGCAGCCGTCGTAGAGACCGGCGAGCCTGAGCGCCGAGTCGCGCGCCTTCGCCCATGCCTTGTCCGCGCGCGCCTGCCGGATCTGCTGGTCCAGGCTCCGCGCGAGCTCGTCGTCGCATGCAGCGGCCGGCGCCGTCGTGAACGCCGCGATCGTGACGATGAAGCACAGTGCCGAAAGAATGCGATCGATCACCCGAGTCTAGCCTTGGCTGGCGAAGTGAGCGCTAATTCTCACTACGCAGGCCAGTCCCTTCGGGCGGCGGGCGGTTTTACAGGTCTGCGAGCGCCCGCTCGATCAGCGACGGGGCGAACCCGGCGTCGGTCCACGCCGCGGCGATGGTCTCGTCCTTCAGGTAGAGGCCGTTGAGGATTCGCGCGAAGGAGGCGGCGCCGGCCTCGGAGGGCGCGCCGAGCTCCGCGGCGACGCGCGCCGCGACGGCCCGCTCTGCGAGCCACGCGGGCGCGGCGTGGCGACGCAGCCATTCCAGCGACTCCGCGCGAGAGAAGCCGTACTCCATGTACTCCACGAGCTTCGCGATCATCTCGATCTGCGATTCCGGGCGGTACTGAAACAGCTCGAACAGCGCATCGCGCTGTTCCGCCGCGGTATGCCGATAGAGCGCGAGCACGTGCAGTGCTTGGATCGCCGCCGCGGTTCT
>DATAQE010000116.1:0-28813 GCA_036264835.1 Candidatus Elarobacter sp. | reverse complement strand
CCCGCCGCGCGGTTCGCTTCCTTGAACGCCATCGAGCCGGCGATCTTGAACGCCATCTCGCTCGAGTCGACGTCGTGGAACGAGCCGTCGAACACCGTCGCCTTGAAGTCGAGGACCGGGTAGCCCGCGAGCACGCCGCTCTCGGCGGCCTCGCGGATCCCTTCCTGGACCGGCTTCTGGTATTCTTTCGGGATCACGCCGCCGACGATGCCCCACACGAACTGATAGCCCGTGTTCGGCTCGCCCGGCTCGAGCCTGAGCCACACGTCGCCGTACTGGCCCTTGCCGCCGGTCTGGCGAACGAACTTGCCCTGTTTCTCGACCTTCTTCGTGATCGCTTCTTTGTAGGCGACCTGCGGCTTGCCGACGTTCGCCTCGACCTTGAACTCCCGCTTCAAGCGATCGATGATGATCTCGAGATGGAGCTCGCCCATCCCGCCGATGATCGTCTGCTGCGTCTCCTCGTCGGTGCGCATGCGGAACGTCGGGTCTTCCTGGGCGAGGCGCGTGAGCGCGATGCCCATCTTGTCCTGGTCGCCCTTCGTCTTCGGCTCGATCGCCTGGTGGATGACGGGCTCGGGGAACGTGATCGACTCGAGCAGGATCGGGTGCTTCTCGTCGCAGAGCGTGTCGCCGGTGCGCGTGTCGGAGAGCCCGACCGCCGCCGCGATGTCGCCGGCGCCGATCGCGTCGATGTCCTCGCGGTGGTTCGCGTGCATCCGCAGGATGCGCCCGATGCGCTCCTTGCGGCCGCTGCGCGCGTTGTACACGTACGAGCCCTTCTCGAGCACGCCGGAGTACACGCGGAAGTACGTCAGGTTCCCGTACGGGTCGGTCGCGATCTTGAACGCGAGCGCGGAGAAGTACTCGTCGTCGCTCGGGCGGCGCGTGATCTCCGACTCGGTGTTCGGGTCCTTGCCGGTGATCGGCTTGGCGTCGAGCGGCGAGGGCAGGAAGTCGACGACGGCGTCGAGCAGCGGCTGCACGCCTTTGTTCTTGAACGCCGAGCCGCAGAGCATCGGCAGGACCTTGCCCTGGATCGTCGCCGCGCGCAGCGCCTTGTGCAGGCGCTCCACCGGGATCTCTTGCTCGGCGAAGAACATCTCGAGCAGCTCGTCGTCCTGCTCCGCGATCGCCTCGATCAGCGACTGGCGCCATTCCTGCGCCGTCGTGAACAGCTCGCCGTCGGCCTCGGTGACCGGTGTCGACTCCGACGTCGAACCGAGGTCGTCGGTGTAGACGATCTTGTTCATCGTGAAGAGGTCGACGACGCCGAGGAACTCGGCCTCCGCGCCGATCGGGACCTGGATCGGGGTCGCGGGCGCGCCGAGGCGGCTGCGGATCTGGCGGACGCAGTTGAAGAAGTCCGCACCCATGCGGTCCATCTTGTTGACGAAGATGATCCGCGGGACGGCGTATTTGTTCGCCTGGCGCCACACGGTCTCGGACTGCGGCTGCACCGCGGCGACCGAGTCGAACAGCGCGACGAGGCCGTCGAGGACGCGCAGCGAGCGCTCCACCTCGACCGTGAAGTCCACGTGGCCTGGCGTATCGATGATGTTGATACGGGTGTCGCGCCACGTGCAGGCGGTCGCGGCGGACGTGATCGTGATGCCGCGCTCCTGCTCCTGGACCATCCAGTCCATCGTCGCGGCGCCGTCGTGCACTTCGCCGATCTTGTGCGTGCGGCCGGTATAGAAAAGAATCCGCTCAGTCGCCGTGGTTTTGCCGGCGTCGATGTGAGCAGCGATCCCGATGTTACGGGTTCGGTCGAGCGGATATTCGCGTTTGAGAGGCATGATCCTAAAGGGGAAGTGTCCCGTTTACCAGCTGTAGTGCGCGAACGCTTTGTTCGCTTCGGCCATCTTGTGCGTGTCCTCGCGCTTCTTGATCGAAGCGCCCTGGTTGTTCGCCGCGTCCATCAGCTCGTTGGCGAGCTTCTCGGTCATCGACTTGCCGGGCCGCTGGCGCGCGTAGCCGATCAGCCAGCGCATCGCCATCGCCTGACGGCGGTCGGGGCGAACTTCCATCGGGACCTGGTACGTCGCGCCGCCGACGCGGCGAGGACGAACCTCGACCAGCGGCATCGCGTTGCCGAGCGCCTGCGTGAAGATGTCCATCGGATCGCGCCCGGTGCGCGTGCCGACCACCTCGAGCGCATCGTACGTGATCTGCTCGGCGACCGACTTCTTGCCGCGGAGCATCACCTTGTTGATGAAGCGCGCGAGCACTTTCGAGCCGAACTTCGGATCGGGCAGGATGGGACGTTTCGGGACGGGGCCTTTGCGAGGCATGACGACGCGGTTCCTTACTTCTTCTTGGCGCCGCGCTTGGCGCCGTACTTGGAGCGGCCTTGCTTGCGGTTCGCGGCGCCCGAGGTGTCGAGCGTCCCGCGGATGATGTGGTAGCGCACGCCCGGGAGATCCTTGACGCGGCCGCCGCGGATGAGGACGACGGAGTGCTCCTGGAGGTTGTGCCCGATCCCCGGGATGTATGCCGTGACCTCCTCGCCGTTGGTCAAGCGCACGCGCGCGACCTTACGGAGGGCCGAGTTCGGCTTCTTCGGGGTGATCGTCTTGACCTGAGTGCAGACCCCGCGGCGCTGCGGGTTGCCCGGGACCTCGAAGGTCCGGTTGGGCAGGTCGGGGTGGCCCGGCTTCGGTCCGGTCGAGACGACGCGGAAGGCCGGGGTTTTCACCTTTTTCTGCTGTTTCTCGCGGCCCTTACGGACCAGCTGGGAGATCGTCGGCACTCGTACCCCGGATTACACACAAAAGCGACCGAACCACGGCGGTCCGGCCGGAACCTCCGAAGCATAGCATTATCCGGGAGGAGCGTCAACGCGACCTCAGGCGGTCGCCTGGGCTTATACCGTACCGTATCGGCTTGCAGCGGCCGTTGTTCGACTGCGCCGCGGAGCAGGCGGTCAGGCCGGCGATCAGCCGCGCCTCGGCCCGCACGGAGAAGCGATCGCCTGCCAGCGAGTGCGGCGGAAGGATGCGGAGCCGGCCGTCCGGGCCGGTCTCGACCCGCATGAAGACGTTGAACGTGGTCGGGATCGCGTCGGGGGCGATGCCGAACGGGGCGAGCGCGGCCGCGAGGTTGCCGAAGCAGCCGGGGACGTCGTCGTGGCGGCCGCCGTAGCAGATCCGCCAGGTGTCGCGGCTGCACGGCGTCAGAAGGAAGTCGTGGGTCCCGGCGTCGTCGCGGACGATCGTCAGGAGCGGGCGCGAGCGGTTCGACCAGAGCCGGTTCCCGGTCGTCAGGGCGAGCGTCTGCTCGTAGTCGAAGGTGCGGCCGTTGGAGAGCGCCTCGCGCGGGTCGTCTGCGGCGAAGGCCACCAGATCGGCGACCTGCTCGCCCTCCGGGGAGACGATCGTCAGGACGTCGCCCCGCTCCAGGACGAACGCCGTCCCGCTGCGCGGTGCGAGCTCGGTCAGGGCGGATTCGATGGCCGGGGCGCGCATCAGCGTTTCGCCTTGAACGGGCATTGCCAGGCGTCGCCGGTCGGGCGGCCGGAGTACTGGCGCGCCTCGGAGTGGCGGCCGTAGTCCGAGAGGTTCGGGTTGAGGGCGCCTTCGAGGCGCAGCTCGCGCTTGCGGATCTGCGTCTGCAGGCCGGTGAAGCGGCCGTCGGCGCGGAGCTGCTCGAACTGCTCGTGGGCGTTGAAGACGAGCGTCGGCCAGGCGAAGCGCCGCGAGACGCGTGAGGCCGCCGGGTGCAGCCCGACGACGAAGAACGCGTTCCCCGCGACGCTGAACGAGAAGCGCGGATCGTTCGGGTCGTCGCTCACCCGCGCGTCCCACGCGTGGTAGCGCGCGTCGAGGTCGTGCAGCCGCTGCAGCTGCGACCACAGCGCGCGCTCGAACGCTTCTTCGCTCGCGTGCTCCCGCTCGCGGAAGACCGCGATGAAGGTCGTGAAGTCGCTCTCGAAGCCGTGGCGCTCCGCGGCGAAGGCGTAGAGGTCGCGCGCGAGCCCTTCGGTGACGCCGGGGTCGTCGAGCCGCGCGTACGCGCCGAGGCGGTAGGTGTCGCGGCGCAGCGACGACTTCGCGCCGAGGCACGAGAAGTCGTCATCCAGGACGAACGCGCGGAACGCCGCGTTCGCGACGTGCGCGAAGGGCGTCGCCGGCGCGGTGTCGAGCAGGCGCATCAATTCGCCGCCGTGCAGCCCGTTGTACGACGAGTGCGCGCGCGCGGCATCGCTGTCGAACGGGTTCAGCCAGGCGCACTCGAGCCACTCGAGCGCCGTGCTCACGGCGTCCCCTGCGCCTCGCTCAACGAGACGTCCTCCGCGAATCGCGCCCGGAGCACGCGCTCGGGGTTCGCCGCGACGCGCAGCGTGCCGCGCGAATAGCGCACGCCGCCGCGCACGAGCCGCAGCGCGAGCGCGCTCCACGACGTCGCCGCGCGCTCCAGCACCCAGAGCGGCGCGCACACGGACGCGATCGCCGGAAAGACGCGCGCTCCGCCCCCGCGCCGCCGGCCCGCTTCCGCCAGCGCGATCGTCGCGAGCGCGAACGCGGCGAACGCGCGCGGTCCGAAACGGTACGCGGCCAGCGCCAGTGCCGGCGCGATCGCGAGCTGCACCACGAGCCGTTCGGGGCGCGCGAGCTCGTCGTACGCCTGGCGGACGCGCTGAGAAAGGAAATGTCTTGCACTCGGCGGCCGGCGCGCGACGAAGAGGTCGTACGCGACGCGCTCGCGTGCGCCCGCGGCGTGCAGCGTGCGGACGAGCTCGAGGTTCTCGAAGAGCACGTCGCCGTCGTAGCCGCCGGCGCGGCGGTAGACGTCCAAGCGGACGCCGAGGGTCCCGGGCCAGTCGCCGCCGGTCGCGCGCGCGATCAGCGTGCGTCCGGTGTCGAGCACCGCGTGCCACGGCGCGGGCTCGAAGACGTTCTGCGGCCGTACGACATCGGCGTCGTCGAGGAGCGCCGCGAGCCGGCGCAGCGTGAACGCGTCGTAGCGAACGTCGTCGTCCGCGATCACCGCCTTCGCCGTGCGCACGCGCCGCAGACCGGTCACCACGCCGGCGACCTTGCCGTTCAGGTCGATGCGGCGGTCTTCGTCGACCGGGACATGCTGGATCGACGAAGGCCAGGCGGCCGCATGATGCGCGAAGATCTCCGGGGGAGAGCCGTCGACGACGACGACCGGCATCAGCCGCGCGATGCGGGCGAGGTAGTCCGGAAGCTCGGCGTCGCCCTCGTGGATCGCGGTGCGACGGATCGGTAGCACATACGTGGTCTCGCCAAGCGGGCCCATCTCGCGAGGATGAGTACCCCTGCTTGGCGGCTCGACAAACGCGTGCGCTCGCTTATCCGCTTACGGTTCGAGACGCGCGTGCTCCCCGCCGCCGCGCGCAAAGTCGAACGCCATCGAGTGGTCGTAGGAGCCCGCGCCGGTGATCAGCAGCCGGTCGCCGACGGCGAGATCGCGCGGGAAGCGGAGCCCGTCGATCAAGTCGTACTCCAGACACGTGCGCCCCGCCAGGCGGTCCGGCCCGCGGCCGAGCGGCGTCCAGCGCTCCGCGCGCCAGACGAAGAAGCCGTGCAGGTACGCGTGCATCTCGGGCCAGTCGGAGTAGCCGAGATCGACGATCGCCTCGCGCCGTCCGCGCCGCTCGCGGACCTCGAGGACCTCGGTGAGGAGCGCTTCGGTCGGCGTGCACACCGCTTGGCCCGGCTCGAAGATCAGCTGCGTGCACGAGGGCAGCTCGTCGAAGACGCGGTCGACGAGCCAGCGCATGTCGCCTTGGAAGTCGGTGTCGAACTGCTCGGGCGTCCAGCCGCCGCCGACGTCGAACGCGGTCACGCGCCGGCCGGTGCGCCGCTGCAGCGCGACCGCGCGGTCGAGCACGTCGCCGGCGACGTCGCGCCAGGTCGCGCCGTGATAGTCCTCGCGCCGGGCATGAAACGAGATCCCGATCCGCGCCTCGCTCGCCGTGAGCGAGACGGCGTCGCACAGATCGCGCTCGTCCTCGACCGCGACGCCGAAGCGCGAGACGATCATCGACGGCCGCAGCCGCGCGCCGTACACGTGCGCGAGATCGCGCCGCACGTTGCGCGCGAACGCTTCGACGCTGTCGGCGAAGATCGCGCCGAGCCGTTCGGCGTGCGGCAGCTCGCGCACCGGCTCGGGCCCGTTGTAGATCGTGTGCTCCGGCGCGAACCCTTCGTCCGCGGCCCAGCGCAGCTCGTCGGGCGAGATCGTCTCGGCGAAGAAGCCGTGCTCGCGCGCCATCCGGACGAGCTCGGCGCGCGGGTTCGTCTTGAAGCTGTACGACGCGATCACCGCGACCGGCGGGCGGCCGAGCACGTCGCGCAGGCGCGCGACGTAGTCCAGCCGCTCGCGCGCGACGAGCGGCAGAAAGATGCGGCGCGGAGTGCGCTCGCTCGCGACCAGCGTCCCGAGATCGACGGCCGTCGTCATCCGCCGATTCTTATTCCCGCGCGGGAAACGCGAGGAGGCGCGCGCCTACGGCATGTTGCTCATCGGCAGCACGCTCACCGGATGGCGCACGAACCCGTTGTAGTGCAGGCCGTGCTGGTTCCACGGCACGTCCTCGGGCGCGGGCTGCGTGTTGCCCTGATCGTCGCTCGCGCGGCACGACAGACGGTACGCGCCCGCCGCGGCGTCCCACGGAATCGCGAAACGGACCCATCCCATCGGCTCCGGCGCGCTGAGCAGCGTCGCCGGCAGCCAGCCCGAGCTCAGCGGCGCCCAGCCGCCGGGGCCCATGCGCTCGATGAGCACCTCGACGCCGGTGATCGTCGCGTTCGCCGACCATGCGCGGCCGGTGAGCGTGACGCTGCCTTCCATCACGGTCGCGTTCCAGCCGAGCTCGAAGGCGCTCTTCGGGTTCTGCGCGGTCGGCGTGACGGGCTCGGGGTACGACGGACCGGTCAGGACTTGGTTGACCTGCGTGATCGGCACGGCGATCGGCGTCGTGGACACCTCGATCGCGCCGAGCCATTTCACCATCGCGTTCCCGCCCCAGCCCGAGAAGAACGCGCGCAGCGGATAGCCGTGGTCGACCGGGAGCGTCTCGTGGTTCATCGCGTACACGAGCAGGCTGTCGGCGGCGTTCGCTTTCTCGATCGGGATGACGTGCTCGTACGCGGCCTTGTGCGGCGGCGACCGGTCGTCGTTCTGCACGGTGATGCGGTCCAGGCCGGTGAGCTTGATCGCGCAGGCGTCGCGCGCACCGGCTGCGGCGAGCACGTCGCGCAGGCGGACGCCGGTCCAGTCGGCGACGCCCATCGTGCCGTACGTCCACTCGGTGAAGCCGACCGGGAGCGGCCACGACTGCGGCGGCGCCGGAAACTTCGGGAAGAACGAGCGGCCGTTCGCGCCGCAGTCGAGGACGCGGCGGATCGTGACGGGCTCGAACAGCGCGGGATCGGTGAGCTCGTCGTAGGTGAACGTCTTCGGCGAGCCGACGGCGTTGCCGTGGACCGCAAGCGTCCAGCTCGAGACGTCGACGCTCGGCGGATTCGCGCGGTTGTGGATGTAGAACCGGTCGTTCGGGACGACGTCCGCGAGATCGACCGTCGTGGCGAAGTTCATCTCGCGCGAGCCCGGCCCGCGCCAGATGAAGTAGCGCGAGGGCGTCTCTCCGAGCACCCATTTCGCGACGTAGGACGAGGGCGGCTTGTTCGGCATGGCGGCTGCTTCTCGCCGGGCGAACGACCGCCTCGTGCGGCGCCGGCGAGCGGGCCGCTACGCGACGCGCTCGATCACGCCGGCGACCTCGTCCGGTGTCTCGACGGGCAGGTTGTGTCCGGCGCGGCGCAAGTTGACGAAGAGCGCGCCGTCGATGAGGTCGACGACGTCGCGCTTGACGCGCTGCGGCGGTGCGAGCGGGTCGTTCTCACCGGCGACGACGACGGTCTTCGTCGCGATGCGGTCGAGGCGGTCGGCGAAGTCCGCGGTGCGGCCCTTGTCGTACCAGCCGAACCACGCCTCGCGCTGCGAGAGCAGCGCGTCGCTGACGATCCGCTCCATCACCTCGGGCGCGACCTCGCGCGTCATCGCCGCGCGCTGAAAACGCTCGATGCGTTTGCGCGAGCCGAATGCCGCTTCGGCGAGCGCGCGGTGCTTGGGGTTCATCGCGTACGCGCGCGCCGTTCCGGGCGCGATCAGCACGAGCCGCTCGAGGTTGGGCGGGCGTTCGGTGCCAACGTACTGCGCGATCTTTCCGCCCATCGAGTGCGCGACCACGACCGCGGGACCGACGGCGTCCAATGCGGCGCGGAGATCCGACGCGTAGCCGTCGAGATCGTGTCCTTCCAGCGGCCGATCGCTCAGCCCGGCGCCGCGGAAGTCCATCAGGTGCGCGGTGAAGCGGGCGGGGTCGAGCCGGTCGGCAACCTCGTACCACATGCGGCGGCCGCTGATCCAGCCGTGCGCGAAGAGCAGCGCGCGCGGGCCGTGTCCGCGCACTGCGATCGCCAGCGTGACGTCGCCGTTCTCGACGAAGCGGATCACGCCGGGCGCAAGCGAACCATCACCGGGCTGCGCCCTTCCTGCACCAGCTCGTCGCGCTGGTTCAGCACGGCGAACGTGCGGCCGACGATCCCGCGCTTGCCGTCGCTCGTGAGGCGCGTCTCGGTGATGGTCACGACGGCGTGGATCGTGTCGCCGATGAAGAGCGGCTTCGGATACTTCCACCCCTCGATACCGAGGTTCGCGATCACGCTGCCGCTGAACGCGCCGGTGCGGTCGAGCAGCCCGACCGCGAACGAGAGCCCGAGCAGCCCGTGCGCGAGCCGCTGCCCGTACGGCGTCGACTTGGCGAACTCGACGTCGGTGTGGATCGGGTTCCAGTCACCGGTGAGCTGCGCGAACTGCACGACGTCGCCTTCGGTGATCGTGCGCGCCGGCGTCGTGACCGAGTCGCCGACGCTCCAGTCCTCGAAATAGCGCGGCATCGTTACACCAGGCCGATCCCGACCGAACGGCCGCCGTCGATCAGCAGCGTCTGCCCGGAGACGTAGCTCGATTCGTCGCTCGCGAAGAACAGTGCGACGGCCGCGATCTCTTCCGGCTGACCGATGCGGCCCAGCGGGATCGAGGTGACCGCTTTCTCGCGGACCTTGTCCGGGACGACGTCGGTCATCGGCGTCTCGATGAAGCCCGGCGCGAGCGCGTTCACGCGGATGCGGCGCTTGCCGAGCTCGAGCGCGAGCGTGCGGGTCAGCGAGACGACGCCGCCTTTCGAGGCCGAGTAGTTCGCTTGGCCGACGTTCCCGAGCCACGAGCGTGACGAGGTCAGGACGATCGCGCCGCCGTCCTCCATCTCGCGCGCGACGGTTTGCGCGATGATGAACGAGCCCGTCAGGTTGACGCGGATGACGTCGTCCCACTGCTGCAGCGTCATCTTGTGCGCGAGCGCGTCGCGCGTGATCCCGGCGAAGTGCGCGAGGACGTGGATCGCACCGAAGCGCTCCTTCGCCTGCGCGACCGCGCGTTCGACGCTCGCCTGATCGGCGACGTCACACGCGGTCGCGAGTCCGCCTGCCGGCGCCTCCGGCTCGCGCACGTCGAGCGCGACGACCTGCGCGCCTTCGTCCGCGAAGCGGCGCGCGGTCGCGCGCCCGATCCCGCTCGCCGCGCCGGTCACGACCGCGACGCGTCCCGCGAGCTTGCCCTGACTGCTGATGGTCCTTCTCCTCTTCGTCGTGCGCGGCCGCATGGCGCGCGAGCGAGCCTCCTCGGCGGGCCCCGCTCGATCTTCCTTCAGGCCGCGGCGGGGTTCGGCTTGATCGGTTTTCCGGGGATCGTGAAGAGCGCGATCAGCGCGGCGATCAGGCAGACCGCGGCCGAGGCGAGCATCACGCCGCGGAAGCCGGCGAGGAATCCCTCGCGCACCGCCTGCTCGACCTCGGCGCGATCTTGCCGCGGGACGTCGGCGGGGACGGTCCCGGCGTAGAGCCGCGCGCGCTCGTCGTGCGCGACGCGGGCCGTCTGCGGCGAGACGTGATGCATCGCCATGCGGCGGTCGAAGCCGGCGTTGAAGATCGCGGCGAGGACGATGCCGAGCGCGCCGATCGCGATCAGGCCGGCGGTTCGTGCGACCGCGTTGTTCACGCCCGACGCGACGCCGCTCTTCTCGGTATCCACCGCGTCGAACACCGTGGTCGTGAGCGGCGCGACGAAGAACGTCCCGCCGATCCCGAGCAGCACCGCGGCGGGGAAATACGTCGTCCAGTACGAGCCGCCGATCCCCGGCAGCGCGAACGCGACGAACCCGAACGCCGCGAAGAGCGCGCCGACGACCATCGGCGTGCGCGCGCCGATCCGGCCGACGAGCCCGCCGGACCAGCGCGAGAGCGCGAACATGAGCACGACGAACGGCAGCATCGCCGCGCCCGCGGCGGTCGGCGTGTACCGCTGCACGTCGATGAGCACGTACGGAAGGAAGTAGAGGCTCCCGCCGAGCGCGGCGTAGAGGAACAGCGTGTAGACGTTCGCCGCGGAGAAGACGCGCGAGCGGAACAGATCGAGCGGCATCATCGGCGCGCTCGAGCGGCGCTCTTCGACGACGAACGCGGCGAGCAGCACGACCCCGGCGATCAGCGCCGCGATCGCGAGCGGTCCCGGCGCGCCGCCTTGCGAGTCGATCAGCCCGTAGGTGAACGATCCGAGCCCGAGCGTCGCGAGCGCGGCGCCGGTGACGTCGAGCCGCTGCGGCATCTCCTCGTCGCGGCTCTCGGGGAAACCGCGGTACGAGACCGCGAGCACGGCGACGGCGATCGGGAGGTTGATGAGGAAGACCCAGCGCCACGAGGCGTGCTGTGTGAGCCAGCCGCCGATCAGCGGGCCGACGGCGCCGGTGATCGAGGCGAAGCCCGACCAGGTCCCGATCGCGCGGCCGCGTTCGGTCCCGGCGAAGAACGCGCTGATGAGCGCGAGCGACTCCGGCATCGCGAGCGCCGCGCCGACGCCTTGCACGCAGCGCGCGGCGATCAGGATCTGCACGGTCGGCGCGAACGCGCAGGCTAGCGAGGCGCTCGCGAAGATCACGATCCCGAGCGCGAACATTCGCTTGCGCCCGTAGAGATCGCCGAGCGAGCCGCCGAGCAGGATCAGCGCGGAGAGGAAGAGGGCGTAGCCTTCCACGACCCACTGCATCTGCGCGGCGTTCGCCGCGAGCTCGCGCTGGATGACCGGGAGCGCGACGTTCACCGCCGTCCCGTCGATGAACGTCATCGCCGAGCCGAGGACCGCCGCGACGAGGACCCATGTCTTCGCCACACCCGCTTCATCGAGTATGATGGTGGCCCACCCCTGCCCGACGGAGGCACCCCATGAGCGCGATCGCCTGGCTCGGCTCGCTCGACGAAGCCCTGAGCACCGCGAAGGACACGGACCGCGTGGTCCTGATGGACGTCTTCAACCCGACTTGAGGGGGTTGCAAGGCGCTGGATACCGTGACGTATCCCGACATCTCCGTGAGCGAGGCGATCGGACGCCTCACCGCCCCGTACCAGATCGACAACACCGTCGACGCGAACCAGCCGATGCTGGACCGCTACCGCCACGTCTGGACCCCCGACCTTCGGGTCCTCGACACCGACGGCACCGAGCTCTACCGCTGGAACGGCTATCTCCCGCCGGCGGAGTTCGCACCGCAGCTGATCGCCGCGGTCGCCCAGGCGCGTCTACGCCGCAAGGAGTACGACAAGGCGCGCGTCCTCTACGAAGAAGTGATCCGCCGCTTCCCGACGTCGCTGATCGCCGCAGAGGCGGAATACTACGTCGGCGTGAGCGCCTACCGAGGATCGCACAACTCGAGCGACCTGCTCAAAGCCTGGCACGAACTGGAGAAAAGCCATCCCGAAAGCGAGTGGACCGTCAAGCAAAACTTCTAGACGCCCGACGCCGCCCGACCGCATCCCGCGCGTCGTCGAGAACCCCACGCTCACCGACCACCTGGAGATCATCACGCGCGCCGTGATGCAGGCCGGCTTGTCGTGGGCGTTCATCGACGCGCGCTGGGACGCGTACGTGAAGGCGTTCGATCGCTTCGACGTCCGCAAAGTCGCCGCATACGGTGAGGCGGACGTCGAGCGCCTGATGACGACGGACGATGTGATCCACTCGCGCGCGAAGATTCAAGGCACGATCCGCAACGCGCAAGCTCTGCTCGACATCGAGCGCGAGCACGGCTCGATCCGCGCCTACCAAACCTCGTTCGCGGACTATCGGTCGGCCCGCGCCGGCGTCGCGAAGCGCTTCGCGTACATGGGCGACCTCAACACCTACTACTGGTTCTTCCGAACCGGCGCTCCGGTCCCGGACGTCGAGGACTGGATCAAGACCCAGGAGCGCGATCACCCGCGGATCCGCGAGATGGTACGGCGGCAAACCGAAGGCGAGTAACCACGCTGTAACCCGCGGTCGCTACGGTGAAGGCGTCCGGTGCGAGATGCGCCGGCCACTCCACCACATGCGACTCGAAGGGAGGCACGACATGGTGAAGGCGATTCCTCGCACCCTGCTGGCCCTGGCGCTCGTTTCGGCGCTCGGGATCACCCCGTTACGTGCGCTCGCCGGCGACACGGCGGCGGCTGGGGGCGGGACGGCCCAGAACCCGAAGCCCACTCCGCGCGCCGACAATCACGGAATGCTCACGCTCAACATCGACTTCGTCGACTCGGCGGCGGGGAAGAGCTCCGATACGCTGTTGGTCGCCGAAGCGCTGATGCGCGAACTCGGGCTCAAGCGCACGAATCCGAGCGATCCGAGCCAATCACAGCAGGTCCCGGTGCGCTGGGTCCCGCTGCAAGACTCGAAGGAGTGCAACGACCCCGATCGGGACGCGGGCATCATCGAAGTCACGCACGCGGCACTCAACAACCAGGACATGAACTACTTCCTCGGCGGCTCGGTGCTGTACCGCGCCGAGCTGGGTTTCCGGGTGCTCAACTGCCGCGGCGACATTCTGTACGAGTACGTCGGCGACCGTCCCGAAGAGTCGTTCCGGTCGGCGACCCTCGGCAGCGTCTACGTCTCGCTCGCCGGCTTGGGCGGCGCGATCTCGCTCGCGAACGCTCACGCCAACGACAAGACCGCCGCCGCGGCCGCGGCGACGCTCGGCTCGGCGAGCACGAAGTTTCCGGTCTACAACGCCAACACGCAGCAGACCCGGATCCTCGGGCTCCTCATGAAGGACGTCCGTGAGAACGTGCACTGCACGTTCGGGATGTCGACGGGCCCGGGCAAATTCGACGGCACCGACTGTCCCGGGCCGAAGAGCCGCCGTCAGGCGCGCGCGGCGAACGTCGCGACCCGCTAGACCCGCGAGGCCGGCGCCCAGGCGCCGGCCTCGTCGCATTCGATGCAGCGAATAGGAGGACAGGCCCGCACGCGCGGGGTAGCGGCGTTTCCATGATTCGCGTCGGCGTGGTCGGCCTCGGACGCGCCGCATCGTCGATGCTGCCGAGTCTCGCCGCGCATCCCCGCGTGACGCTGGCAGCGGCGGCCGACCCGGATCCCGCGGCGCGCGAGCGCTTCGCGCGGGAGTACGGCGGGATGGTGTTCGAGGATGCGGAGGCGCTGTGCCGGGAGGCCGGTGTCGACGGCGTCTACATCGCCACGCCGCACCAGTGCCATGCCGCCGACGTAGAGGCCGCCGCGCGGCACGGTAAGCACGCGATCGTCGAGAAGCCGATGGCGCTCACGCTCGAGGACTGCGACCGCATGATCGCGGCGACGCGCGCCGCTGGGACGGTGCTCATCGTCGGGCATACGCACGGGTTCGATCCCGGCGTCATGGCGATGCGCAAGATTATCCGGAGCGGTGAGCTCGGCGCGGTTCGCATGATCGTGAACCTTGCCTACACGGACTTCATCTACCGGCCGCGGCGGCCGGAAGAGCTCGACACCGCGCTCGGCGGCGGGATCCTCTACAATCAGATCCCGCACGCGATCGACATCGCGCGGACGCTGCACGGCGGGCCGTTGCGCAGCGTGAAAGCGCTCGCGGGCATCTGGGATCCCGCGCGGCCGACCGAAGGTGCGGTCACGGCGCTGCTGGAGTTCGAGGACGCCGCCGCCGCGTCGATCGCGTACAGCGGCTACGACCATTTCGACACGGACGAGCTGACGTTCTGGGTCGGCGAGTCGGGCGCGCAGAAGCGCCCCGCGCACGGCGCCGCGCGCCGCGCGCTCTCGGCGTTCACCACACCGGACGCGGAAGCGCGGCACAAAGCGAAGACCGGGTACGGCGGTTCGGGGACGCGCGCGACCGACGGTCCCGCGCACCAGCCGCACTTCGGTTTCTTGCTCGTGAGCTGCGAGCGCGGCGACATGCGGATCGGCGCGGACGGGCTCATCGTCTACGGCGACGAGGGCGTGCGCGAGATCCCGCTCCCGCCGGGCCGGGCGTTCCCGAACAAGGACAACGTCGTGGACGAGCTCGTCGCCGCCATCCACGGTACGCCGCCGCTGCACGACGGCGCGTGGGGCCGCGCGACGCTCGAAGCGACGCTCGCGCTCGCGCGCTCGGCGCGCGAGCGGCGCGAAGTGCCGATCCATGAAGCGGAGGTCGCCGGTGCACGCTGAGCTCGAATCGCCTTCGGTCGCCGCGCTGCTCGACGACGTGCGCGCGCTCGTCGTCGGCGCCCGCGCGCGCGGCGAGTCGCCGCGCTACGTCGTCCTGCCGCCGGCCGCGTACGACGCCGTCGCGGCGTGCCGCGCGACCGATCGCCGTCTGGGGCTGCCGATGATCGTCCTCGGCATGGAGATCGTGCGCGCCGACGATCCGGCCGCACCGCCCCGCCTCTTCTAGAACCCGCCATACCTGCGAGGAACCGATGCTCTCACGCGAAGAGAACGAGCTGCTCACCCGCGTCTGCGGAGACGCGACGATGGGACAGGTGCTGCGGCGCTACTGGTTCCCGGCGCTGCTCGCCGGCGAGGTCGCGGAACCCGACGGCACGCCGGTCGCCGTCCGTCTGCTCGGCGAGGATCTCGTCGCGTTCCGCGACACGCAGGGCCGCGTCGGGCTGATCGACGAGCGCTGTCCGCACCGCCTCGCCTCGCTCGCGATCGGGCGCAACGAGGACTGCGGGCTGACCTGCATCTACCACGGCTGGAAGTTCGACGTGACCGGCGCGTGCGTCGAGATGCCGACCGAGCCGGAAGGCTACGGTTTCAAGAACCGCATCCGCATCACCGCGTACCCGACGCACGAAGCGGGCGGGATGATCTGGACCTACATGGGCCCGCCCGAGCAGCAGCCGCCGTTCCCCGCCTACGGGTGGACGGCGCTGCCGCGCGAGCAGCGCGGCATCGTGAAGATCGGCATCCGCGCGAACTACCTGCAGACCGTCGAAGGCGCGATCGACAGCGCGCACTCGTGGTTCCTCCACCGCGGCAGCTCGCGCGACTGGCAGAAGCGCTTCGAGATCTCGCAGGACCACTCGCCGAAGCTCGAAGCCGAGGACACCGCCTACGGTTTCCGCTACGCCGCGATCCGCAAGCCGATCGAGAACGCCGACACGACGAAGTACGTGCGCGTCACGCTCTTCGCGCTGCCCTCGACGGCGTTCATCCCGCCGCCGCTGAATCCCGATCTCCCGGCGCACACGCAGATCTTCGTCCCCGTCGACGACGAGACGACGATGCTCTTCGACGTCTTCCACAGCCAGAACGGCACGCCGGTCGACGAGGCGCAGCTACGCCGCAGCCTGCACGCCGAGCCCGGCGTGGACCTCGACGAGAACGGGTTCCGCTTCGCGCGCCGCGAGAACCGCTGGAACCAGGACCGCGCCGCGATGCGCGCGGGCGACTGGACCGGGATCGCCGGATTCCAGAACCAGGACATCGCGGCGCAAGAGTCGATGGGCCGCGTCGTCGACCGCACGCGCGAGCATCTCGGAACCTCCGACGTCGCGGTGATCCGCATGCGCCGCCGCATGCTCGAGACCGTGCGGCGCTTCCGCGGCGGCGAGCCGCTCGTCGGCCAGGACGCGCCGATCCCGTTCGAGCGCCTCGCCAGCGAGCAGCGGCTCATCCCGATCGGCGAGCCGTGGCAGACCGTCGGCGCGCACGCCGGCGAGTTCGCGGCGACCTGAGAGGCAGGAACGCCATTTCTTCCGCGCGGGACGGGTCCCGCAACAGGGTTTCACCGTCTATCCGAGATATTCAATACAGTCAAAAGCCCGTCCCCCGCTCGGAGGCTTCATGCCCGGACCCGTGAACGCGCTCTTCACGCGCACCTCTCTCGCCGCCGGCGCCGCCGCGGTACTCCTGTTCGCGAGCGCCCAGCTCGCGCGTGCCGAGGAGCTTCCCGGACTCAACGCCGGACCGCCGGACGTCGTCGACCAGGCCTCGCCGACGCCCGCGCCGGCGAACACGCCGAACCCGAACACCGCGCCGGCCGTCTCGCCGCCGGTGAACACGAATGCCGCGCCGGCGCCGCCCGGACGCTCCAGCGATCGTCCCGGCGCGCGCCGCACCGGCGGCACCGCCGGCGAGGGCCGCCGCTTCGAGCACTGGGAAGTCGCGCCCACGCTGATGTGGACGTTCTCGACCGGCTCGGACATCGTGCCGCCGGGCCACGGCGAATCTTCGATCGGCAAACCTGCAGGCAATACGCTGCCGCTCGACGTCCTGCGCATCATCGGCGACGTCCGCTACCGCTTCAACCGCCGCTACGGGCTCTTCTACCAGCGGATCGCGCACACCGGCGCGACCGGTCGCACCGCTCCCGTGCCGATCAGCAAGAAGAACCCGCTCGGCGGGACGTACGGCGGCCACAGCGAGGACTACGAAGAGCGCTTCCTGCTGACCGACCAGATCGATCCGTACTTGGCGGCGCGCGCCGGCTACGCGATCCGCACGCGCCAGTGCTGCCCTGCCTCCGGCGCGTTGGGCAACAAGGCGCCGCGCATCCACACCGGGTTCTTCTCCGACATCGCGTGGCGCTTCGGCCCCAACACGATCGGCGGGAAGCCGTGGAGCACCTCGTTCCGCTGGGAAGAGTACCGCCACCGCACGACGATCCCGGTCCCCGTGAACGACGAAGGCGTGAAGCCGACCTTCTCGTTCACGTTGTACTCCAATTTCTACGTGTACCACCAGACGAAGCTCGTGCCGTACTACGGGATCGAGTACTTCTCGACGTACTTCAGCTACTCGCCGCAGATGAGCGAGACATACCGCAAGGTCTACGGCATGTCGTACCGCGCGACGCGCGACGTGACGTGGCGCGCGTACGTCAAGAACGACCAGTCGGGCGGCGTCCTCGCCTCGTCGGGCGACTCGGCGCACAAGTCGACGCTCTTCCTCGAAGGGACGTACCGCCTCCACTGGTGATCGCTCTCGCCGACGGGATCGAAACCCGTTACGAGATCCTCGGTTCGGGGCCGCCGCTGCTGATGTACGCACCCGGCGGCTTCGACGCGACGATCGCGAAGTGGCGCACGCAGAGCATCTACGCGACGATCAAGCTGCTGGATGCTCTGCCGCAGCGCTTCACCTGCGTCGTGTTCGACCGCCGCGAGACCGGCGAGTCGGGCGGGCGCGTCGAGCCGATCGCCTGGCGTGACTACGCCGCGCAAGGGAAGGCGCTGCTCGGCGCGCTCGGCATCGAGCGCGCGCACGTCATGGGCGGCTGCATGGGCGTGAGCTGCGCGCTCGCGTTCGCGGTCGCGTATCCGGAGGCGACGGAGAGCCTCGTGCTGTTCTGGCCGGTCGGCGGCGCGCGCTACCGCACGAACGCGCACCTGCGGTTCGCGGAGCACCTCGCCTTCGTCCACCGCGAAGGGCTCGGCGCGGTCGTCGAGCTCGTGCGCGCGGAAGGGAAGGCGTTCGGCGCCGATCCGCGCGGCGGCCCCTGGGCCGCGACGCTCAAGCGCGACGCCGCGTTCGCCGAGGCGTACGCGGCGCTCCCGCTCGCACCGTACGAAGCGCTCGTCACGCGCATGGCGCGCACGCTGTTCGACCGCGACACCGCGCCGGGCGCGGAGCCCGAGGACCTGATGGCGCTCGAGATCCCCGCGCTGATCGTCCCCGGCCACGACACCTCGCACGCGACGTCGGCCGCGCGCTATCTCGAAGAGTGCCTCCCGCGCGCGGAGTACTGGGATATCCCCGTCCCGGAGCAGACCGAAGCCGCGGTCGCGCCGCGCATCATCGACTTCCTCGACCGCACGGCACGCGCGTAGCGCGTCAGCCGCGCAAGTCGCGCGTCCCCGGCGCGAAGAGCTCCTCGATCGTGCCGCCGCGCTCGACGATGTGCTGATCGCTTGCGTAGCGCAGCAGCTCCTCGAGCGACGCCCGGTTCGGCTCGATCCCGAACGGGAGCGGATCGCCGGTGACCTCCATGACGCGCCGGTGCAGCTCGTCGATCGCGGTCGGCTTCTCGATCCGCCCGCTCGCGAGCCGCTCGACGTAGATGCGCTTCGCGCGCGCGAACGCGTCGAACAGGTCGGCGCCGAGATCGGGATGCGCCTCGAGCAGCTCGTCCTTCACCACGATCAGGTGGTTGATCGGGTAGACGCCGCGCTCTCGCAGCGCGCGCATCCCCATCTCGTCGGCGTTCGGGATCAGCGGCCGCACGTCGGGATGGTCGACCTCGACACCGATCGCCGCGGCGATCTCGCCGGCCGCCAGCATCCTCGCGAGCGTCTTCCCCGGCGGCGCCGGGACGACGTTCGCCGGCGGCCGGAACTCCTCGACGTGCTCGTCGCCGGAGAGCACCCAGGTGATGCGGTCCAGGTCGACGCCGTAGTCGCTCGCGAGCGCGCCGCGCGCCCACACGCCGGTCGTCACGGTGTAGCCGCGGTTGACGCCGACCTGCTTCCCTTCGAGGTCTTTCGGCGTCCGCACGACGCGCGTGTTGCACAGGATCGCGCCGTGGTGGAACCCGCGCACGATGAAGACCGGGATCGCGGTGAAGCGCTTGCCGTACCGCCGCGCGGTGACGTACGTCGTGATCGAGAGCTCGCAGACGTCGAACTCGCGCCCGCGCACCATCCGCCGGAAGGCGTCGATCAGCGGCGCGACCTCGACAAACTCCAGCTCGCAGGTCCGCGGCCGCACCGTCCCGTCCTTGAGCGCGGCGTTCGCGCCCTGCGTGCGGGTGACGGTCGTGTAGCGCGGCTCGGGCATTCGATGCAGTTGATTCGCGCCGTCGCGCCGTCCTGCCGAGGACGTTCGTCACCGCGCTCGGAAGCTCACGCGCGATGGACGAGAACGTGACGATCCCCGAGCTGCACCGCATGAAGCGCGAGGGCCGGAAGATCACCGGCGTCGTCGCGTGGGATTACCAGATCGCGCAGATCGCCGACCGCGCGGGTGTGGACATCGTCTCGGTCGGCGACACGGTCGGGATCAACCTGTGGGGCCACGCGACGCCGCTCGAAGTGACGATGGAAGAGATGATCGTCGTCTGCCGGGCGGTGCGGCGCGGGACGCGGCGCGCGCTGGTGAGCTGCGACTTCCCGTTCGGCCCGCTGCAGGAAGGGACCGACGCCGCGGTCCGCGCGGCGATCCGCCTCGTCAAAGAAGCGGGCGCCGACATGATCAAGCTCGACGGCGCGGCCGATTTCCCGGAGGCGGTCACCGCGATCGCGCGCGCCGGGATCCCGGTGTTCGCGCAGTTCGGCATCACCCCGCAGACCGCGCTGCGCTACGGGATCGCGTACGGCGCGATGTCGCAGGCCGGCGCGCACGTCGCCGCCGAGATGACGCCGAAGCTGGTCGAGGAGGCGAAGCTGCTCGAAGCCGCGGGCGCCTCGCTGCTCGACTTCACCAACTCGGGTCCGGTCGCGGGACCGGCGGTTGCGAGCGCGGTCGCGATCCCGGTGATCGGCGGGTTCGGCGGCGGCCCGTGGCTCGACGGACGGATGCGGATGGCGCACGCGGCGATCGGCTACGGCGCCGCGGCGATCGACGCGACGACCGAGAACTACGCCAACGTCGCGCGGATCGCGCTCGACGCGTTCGGCGCGTACGTCGAGGACGTGCGCGCCGGGCGCCAGATCAAAGGCTCGCCGCCGCTACGCTGAGGCCGCGAGCGAGCGCGTGCGGCCGTTGCCGCCGCCGCGCAGCCGGTCCAGCGCCGAGTCCTCGACCGGCGCGAAGAACGCTTCGTGCGCGTGGACCGCGCGGCGCGCGCGCTCGCGCGAGCCGGACGCGATCGCGTCGACCAGCTCGGTGTGCGCGACCAGGTTCTCCTGCGCGTTCGCCGCACGCTGGCGGTCGGGGACGGCCATCCCCGGCGCCGGCTCGTTCGCGTCCAGCAGCGTGATGTAGAGGTTCGCCAACACGCGGTTCCGGCAGCACTCGGCGATGCGGCGGTGCAGCTTCCAGTTCGCGTGCAGGTAGTCGGCGTCGTCGGCGCGCGCCGCCGACGCCATCGCCTTGAGGATGCGGCGCAGCTCGGCGATGTCGGTCCGCGTGCGCGCGCGCGTCGCGTCGAGCGTCACCGCTTCTTCGAGCGCGTGGCGGACCTCGGCGCAGTCGCGCAGCGAGCCGCCTTCGGGGATCCCGGAGAGCAGGTGGCGCAGCCGGTCGCTGGAGGTCGGGATCGCGGCGAAGAGGCCGCCGCCCGGGCCCGTCCGCGAGGACACGTAGCCGCGCTGCTGCAGAATGCGCAACGCCTCGTTCAGCGTCCCGTACGCCACGTCGAAGCGCCGGCGCAGGTCTTCCTTGGTCCCGAGCCGTTCGCCGCTTCGGATCTCGCCCGAAACGATCGCCGCCTCGATCTCGTCCGCGAGAGCCGCGGCTCTGCTGCTCGTCACGACTCGGTCTCTCCCATGCGATCCACCCCATCGCTTTCGTTCGCTTCGCCCGGCCGGCCGTCCCTCATTCGGAAAGGCTGACCCGGCGGGCGTTCGCCGAATGGCGAACGCCCCGCCTGCCGTTCAGTTCGACGAGCTCTCCCGCCAGGGCATCACCGAGACGTGAATCACGTCCGAGGCCCCTTTGCCGCCGACCGACTTGATCGCGTAGTCCACGTCGTTCAGCCCGAACCGGTGCGTCGTCGCCAGCTCCAGCGGGAAGCGGTGCGAGCCGAGCTGCTGCATCGCGAGCTCGCAGGCCTGGTAGCTGTGCCCGCGCGCGCTCTTGATCGTGATGTACTTGAGCGTGATGCGCTCCATCGGGAAATCCGGGAACGTCGGGAGCTCGTTCCCCTGCACCACCAGCACCCCCGCTTTGCGCTTGAGCGCCTCGACGCCGAGGAGGAGCGCCTTCGTCCCGGCGCCTGCGGTGCAGTCGATCGAGAAGTCGACGCCCTTGCCGCTGGTGATCTCCATGATCCGCTCGAGCGGCTCTTCGGTCTGCACGTCGATCGTGTAGTCGGCGCCGAGCGCGCGCGCGACCTCGAGCCGCTTCGCGTCCTTCGACGTCCCGGTCACGATGACGAGATCGGCGCCGGCCTGTTTCGCCGCGACGACCTGCGAGAGACCCTGCTGGCCCGGCCCTTGGATCAGCACCTTGTGGCCGTAGCCGATCCCCGCGTCGAGCAGCGACCACTGGATGCCGTTGGCGAGCGGCGTCCCGATCCCGGCGAGCTCGGCGCTCACGCCGTCGGGTACCTTGTGCAGCACCGCGTTCCACGGCAGGTACAGGTACTGCCCGAAGCCGCCCCACAGGTACGGCGCGGCGTCGGCCGAGGTGTAGCCGTAGCGGATCGCCTTCGGGTTGTGATGCCAGTCGGTCGCCTCGCAGTGGCGGTACTCGCCTTTATGGCACCACTCGCACTTCATGCACGGCAGGTAGTGCTCGAGGAACACGAGGTCGCCTTCCTTGACGCCCTTGCGCTCGAGGAACTTCTTCCCGGCCTTCGCCACGACGCCGACGTTCTCGTGGCCCATGATGACGGAATTGCCGGGGAGCGGCCTGCCGTACATCTTGACGTCGCTGCCGCAGATCCCCGCGACCTCGACTTTGAGGAGCGCTTCCTCCTCGCCGATCTCGGGGAGCGGGAACTCGCGAATCTCGGTCTGCCCCGGCGCGGTCTTCACCGCCGCGAGCGTCGTCTCTGCCACTGTCTTGTCGATCTCCGAAGAAAAAAGTAGGTGTGGTGCTCAGCCCGCCGCGGCGAACGCGGCGAGCCCGGCGCGCGCGAGCTCCGCGTCGCGGCCGTCGGTCTTCCCCGTGACGCCGATCCCCGCGAGCGTCACGCCCCCGGCTTCGACGACGATCCCGCCGGGGAGCGCGGTCAGCATCGGATCCCCGTAGTATCCGATCTGCAAATTGCGCCGAACGATCTCGGCCTGGAACGCGTCGGTGTCGCGGTCCATCACCGCGGCGCTGTACGCCTTGCGCAGCGAGGCACGCATCCAGCGCGGCCGCGCCCCGTCCATCCGCCGCGCGGCGACGAGATCGCCGTGCGCGTCGACGATCGCGATCGCGACGACGTATCCCGCCTCGTGCGTCGCCTTCGCGATCAGGTCGAGCGCGCGCATCGCCGCCGCTTCCAGATTCGCGCTCACCCGGCCGACGCGATCAGATCGGAGGCCGGGAACGCGCCCTTGAGCGACTTGTACTTCGCCGCGGCGTCGATCAGCGGCTGGATCTCCGCCGGGGTGAGGCGCTCGGCGTAGATCGTGCGCTTCATCGCCGGAGAGACGTGGATCTTGGTGTACCTCTCGAGGATCTTCGCCGACTCGGCGCGGTGGCCGTTCGCCCACTTGCCGGCGTCGACGATCGCCGCGACGAAGCGCTTGAGCTCGGCGGGGTGCGCCTTCGCCCACGCGCTCGTCGTGAACCAGCCGCCGATCAGGAACTCCTTCGCGATCGCGGTGTACGGCTGCGCGAGGACGCGCGTCCCGCCGGCGAGCGCGGTGCTCAGCTCGGGCTCGGCGATCACCGCGGCGTCGATCCGCCCGGCCTCGAGCGCCGCGCCCATCTGCGGGAACGGCATCTCGATGAAGCGCACCTTGGTGTAGTCGCCGCCGTTCTGCTCCATCCACGCGCTCGTCCCGATCTGCGTGATGTTGCGCAGCCCGTTGACCGCGACGGTCTTGCCCTCGAGATCCTTGCCGCTCTTGATCGGCGAGCTCTTCGCGACGACCAGGCTGGTCGTCGAGTCGTTCGACGAGTACAGCCCCGCCGGCGCGACGACGACGAACGGCAGCCCGCGCTCGTGCGCGGTCGCGAGCGTGACCAGATTCCCCTGCGCGACGTCGAGCGCGCCGGAGGCGACGGCGGCGGCGATCGCCGCGCCGCTGTCCATGATCTGCACGTCGACGTTGAGCCCGGCCTTCTTGAAGAAGCCTTGGTCCTGCGCGTACATCACCTCGGCGCCGAGCTCGATCGGCGTCGTCGCGACGCGGATCGTCGCCGGCGACTGCGCGGCGCCGGGCGCCGGCGCGAGCAGCGCCGCGGCGCACGCGGCGGCGAGGAAGCCGCGGCGGATCATCCTTCGATCCCCTCGAACGCGCCGTTCCGGCGCGCCGTCTGCTCGTGGTAATGCCAGTGCTTCGCGACGATCGAGGGCGTCCAGTTCTCGCGGCGCACGAACGCGAGCTCCTCGCCGCGCAGCACGTGCAGCTGCCCGAGCACCGCGGCCTTGTACTGCACGCGCGCGTTCTCTTCGGCGCAGACGTAGCGCGCCAGCGCCTCCTCGACGGTCGGGCCGACGACGACGACGCCGTGTCCGCGCAGCACGACCGCCGGGCCGTCGCCGAGCAGCTGCGCGATCGCTTCGCCGCGGTCCTCGGTGTTGACGAGGCTCGCGTCGTCGAAGACGGGGACGCTCTCGGGGAGGAACGAGCCGACGCCGGTCACCGGGACCAGCTCGTGCCCGGCGATCGAGAGCGTCACGATGTGCTCGGGGTGCGAGTGCACGATCCCGCCGACGTCGGGACGGCGGCGCATGATCGCGCGGTGGATGTGGTACTCGCTGGGCGGCTCGTCGCCTTCGCCGATCCGCGTGCTCGACGGCAGATCGACCGGGACGACGTCGGCGGCGGCGAGCGTCGAGCGGCTCGCGCGCCGCGAGTTGATCCACATCGTGTCGGGCGAGGCGGCGTCACGCGCGCTGACGTGACCGTTCATGTCCATCAGCGCGAGCGAGTTGAGGATGCGGACGGCTCGTGCGACGAGCCGGGGATAATCGACGGCCGCGGCCGCCGGCGCGATGGTGCTCATCAGAACTTCGCCACCAGCTCGTCTTTGAGGGCTTCGCGCCAATCGGGCGCGGGCGGGATCACCAGGTCGACGGCGCGGACGTGCGCGTACGTCGCGGGATCGGCCCCGCGCAGCGGGCGGCCGGCCTCGAGGTCGCTCATCGCCTCCATCAGCAGCTGGCGCATCACGATGATCGCGCGGTCGCTGGTCCCGAGATGCTCCTTCGAGCGGTCGACGATCGAGCCCATCCCCTCCTGCAGCGCCATGTCCTGCGTGTTGACGCCCGTGATCCCGGTGAACGTCTTCGTCCGCTGCTCCTCGCGGTCGATGAAGTAGTCGTTCGCGAGGTTCGCCTTGAGCTTGTAGGTGCCCGGGATCAAGTCTTCGGGACCGCGCCCGTACTGCGTCTCCAGCGCGACCGCGTACTCCTCGGTGAGCGGGATGTCGGGCGTGTACGAGTACATCCAGTTGTAGACGAAGCAGGTGTAGTCGTCGATCGGGACCCAGATGTGGCCGTTGATCGTCGGGTGCGGGTCGATGTGCCGGCCCTTGCGCGAGGTGACGCGCCCGCGCATCTGCTGCGCGGGGAGCACGTAGTGATACGCGCGCACGTAGCTCTGGTCGCCCAGGTTGCGGATCCCCGCGTACGTGTAGCCGTACGGCGTGCGGTAGACCTCGAGCCGCGGCGCGGTGTCCTGGCTGCGCAAATGGCTCTTGTCGTGGATGTCGTTGTTGTGCGCGAACGAGCTGTGCGAGGTGTCGAGCCCGCCCTCGAGCGCCTGCAGCCAGTTGCAGTCCTCGTACGTCTTCGAGACGTAGCGGTGCGTCGCCGGCGCGCGGGTGAACTCGTAGTCGGGGACCGCCGGCATGTGCTCCGGCGGGCCCATGTAGGTCCACACGATCCCGCCGCCTTCCCAGGTCGGATAGGTCTTGATCGTGACCTTCTCTTTGAACAGCGAGTCGGGCGGCTCGGAGGGCATGTCGACGCACTTGCCGTCGCGGTCGAACTTCCAGCCGTGGTAGACGCAGCGCAGCCCGCAGTTCTCGTTGCGGCCGAAGAACATCGGCGCGCGGCGGTGCGGGCAGTACGCGTCCATCAGCGCGACGCGGCCCTCGCTGTCGCGGAACGCGACGAGGTCCTCGCCGAGCAGCCGCACCCGGATCGGCGCGCCGTCCGGCTCGGGGAGCTCGCTCCCGAGCGCGCACGGGATCCAGTAGCGGCGCTGGAGGTCCCCCATCGGCGTCCCGGCCCCGACGCGTGTGATCCGTTCGTTGTCCTGCGGTTTGAGCACGATTCGATCTCCGGTCGTTGTGTCAGATCTTGAACGCTTCGAGCGTCTCGGGCGCGAAGAGCTCGCGCGCCGCGAGCCGGCGCGGCGAAAGCCCTTGCCGGTGGTGGTAGCGGGTGAAGGTGTCGAGGACGCGCTCGTTCTCGGCGAGGCCGTACGGCCACCACGCGTCGCCCATCAGCGCGCGCGTCTCCTCGGCCGCGGCCGCCGACCACGGCAGCATCGACTTGAGCGCGGCGGTCTGCGCGTAGTCGTCGTACGCGTAGCGCTGCGCGGCGGTGAACGCCTTGTAGAGCGCGGTCGCGATCCAGCGGTCGCGCTCGTAGACGTCGCGGCGGATCACGACGACGTGCATGATCGGGAAGATGCGCGTCTTCGCGTAGTACGCTTTCTCCGCCGCGGCGTAGTCGGGGAAGAGCCGCCGCACGCCGGGCGCGTTCGCGGTCGAGGGTGTGCGCGGTCCGTGGAACGCGTCGATCTCGCCGCTCGCGAGCATCGCCGAGAGCGTCTTGTCGGGCGGGATCGGCTCGACGTGAATCTCCGGGGGAAGGTCGAGCGCGAGCTTCTCGGGCCGCCCCGGCTCTTCTTCACCACCGGTCAGGAACGTCACGCTCTCCGGCGTGACGCCGTACTCGTCGTCGAGCAAGCCGCGGATCCACACGTTCGCGGTGAGCTGGTACTCCGGGCAGCCGAACCGCTTCCCGCGCAGATCGGCGGGCTCGCGGATCCCGCTCTTCTCGCTCACCCAGATGTTCGCGTGGCGGAACATCCGCGACGGGAAGACCGGGATCGCGACGAACGGATCGCCCTTCGACTTCGAGACGCAGTACGACGAGAGCGACATCTCCGCGAGGTCGAACTCGCGGTGGCGCGCCTGCCGGAAGAACGTCTCCTCGACCTCGAGCGGCTGGTAGACCAAGTCGATCCCGTCGGGCTGCACGCGGCCGTCCATCAGCGCGCGGGTGCGGTCGTAGTCCCAGCACGCCAGGCTCAGCCGCAGCTTCGTCGCCACGGCGCTCCCACGTTTGCGCTCACCACTTGGCGACGAGCTCCTGCGCGAACTCCTCGCGCCAGTTGACGTCGCGGTCGATCACACGGTCGTACGCGCGCACGCCGCGATAGCTCTCCGGCGAGACGCCGCGCGGAGGTTCGCCGTCCGCGACGCGGTCGACGCTTTCGAGCAGCAGCTGGCGCGTCACGATGATCGCGCGGTCGGTCGTGCCGAGCCGCTCCTTCGAGCGGTCGGGGATCGGCCCCATCCCTTCCTGGATCGCGAAGTCCTGCGTGTTCACGCCGCGGATCCCGGTGAAGGTCTTGTGCTTCTGCTTCTCGCGGTCGATGAAGTAGTCGTTCCCGAGGTTGGCTTTGAGCTCGAAGGTGCCGGGGATCAGGTCGTCCTTGCCGCGGCCGAAGAACGCTTCGTCCTTCCACGCGAACTCCTCGGTGATCGGGACGGCGGGGTCGTAGCCGTACATCATGTTGTAGACCCAGGTGTGCTCGTCGTCGATCGGGACCCAGATGTGGCCGTCGAGCTTCGGGACCTCGGCCATCTTGCCGCCGAGCCAGTTGGTGACGTTTCCGCGCAGCTGCTGCGCCGGCATCAGATAATGATAGACGCGCACGTAGAGCCCGTCGTCGCCGAGATCGCGCGTCGATGCGTAGCGGAACCCGTACTCGGTCTTCTCGACCTCGAGCCGCGGGTGCGTGTCGCGGTTGCGGATCCAGTTCTTGTCGTTGAGCCGCTCGTTGTGCGCGAACGAGGAGTGCGCGGTGTCGAGCCCGCCTTCGAGCCCTTGCAGGTAGTTGCAATGCTCGAACGTCTTCGAGACGAAGCGGTGCGTCGGCGGGACGCGCAGCCACTCGTAGTCCGGCGTCGGCGGCATCAGCTCGCGCGGGCCCATGTAGGTCCAGATCATCCCGCCGCCTTCCCACGTCGGGTAGGCGAGGATCGAGACCTTCTCTTTGAAGAGCGAGTCCGGGGGCTCGGACGGCATGTCGACGCACTTGCCGGTGGTGTCGAACTTCCAGCCGTGGTAGACGCAGCGCAGACCGCACTGCTCGTTGCGCCCGAAGAACATCGGCGCGCGCCGGTGCGGGCAGTACGCGTCGACGAGCCCGACGGTTCCGTCGGTCGCGCGGAACGCGACGAGGTCCTCGCCGAGCAGGCGCACGCGGACCGGCGGGCAGTCGGGCTCGGGGAGCTCCTGGCTCAGCAGCGCCGGCTGCCAGTAGCGCCGGAACAGCGCCCCGCCCGGCGTCCCGGGGCCGACCCGGACGAGCCGTTCGTTCTCTTCGGGCTTCAGCATAATTCGATATACTGAATTAGACTAGGCCCGGGCGGGGACCTCCAGATAGCGGCGCAGCCGCTCGGCGGTGAGCCGTTCGTTCGGGTCGTACTCGGGCGCGTTCTCGAGCTGCTCGAGATCGTTCAGCCCCGACTGCTTGTAGATGCGGTTGGTGATCACGACGATCCGCGCCGGCCGCGCCGGGTCGGCGTTGAAGTGCTGGCTGATCGTGTTCGGCGGGATGTAGACGACGTCGCCCGCCTCCCACTCGAAGCGCTTCTCCTCGCGCTGCGGGACCCAGACGTAGTGGTTCCCGCCGGGCAGGTCGAGATCGCAGTCGACGTGGACGTCGTAGCCGCGGCCCTCGAGGACGTAGAACGCCTGCTCGGCGAGCTGGCGGTGGCGCCCGGAGCGGCTCCCCGGCGGGATGATCTGCATGTACGCGTCGACCGTCTCCGCACGCGTCCCCATCGACTCGTTCACGATGTGCTTGAGCAGACCGTGCGGCGAGTTTTCCCACGGCAGCTCGGCGGCTTTGACGATCTTGCGCCGCTGCGCGTCGCGCTCCGGCTTCGTCTCCGCGTCCTCGAGGAGATCTTTGTAGTAGGTGCCGGTGCTCTCACCTTGGAGCCACACCGCGTACTCGCCCCACGGCGCCTCGCGCTCAGTGCTCATGGCCGTGGTCCCCGTGCTCCCCGTGATCGTGGTCGTGCACGTGCGGCTCCTCGCGCGGGACGAAGCCGGCGCCGTGCTCGGTCGGTTCCGTCGGGCGCTTCTCGATCGTCTTCTGGAACAGCATGTTCATGAAGACGTACATCGGCTTCGTCTTGAGGACGAGCGCGCGCGCCGGCTTCTCGGGGTTGCGGTTGAAATGCTGGTGCACGCAGTTGTTGTGCACGACCGCGACGTCGCCCGCTTCCCACTCGTACCGCACGCCGTCGTGCACCTCGGCACCCTCACCGTCGAGGATGTAGAACACCGCCTCGTTGACGTGCCCGTGCTTTTGCGACTTCGCGCCGGGCGCGTACTCCTCGAGGTGGATGTGGAACATCTGCGTGATGCCATCCTTCGGCTCGATGTAGTGACGGCTGTACGTCTGCGGGCCGTCGTTGAAGCGGATCAGGCGTCCCTTGCGGACGCGCG
>DATAQE010000090.1:0-22724 GCA_036264835.1 Candidatus Elarobacter sp. | reverse complement strand
CGGAGTCAGCGTCGCGCGAGACCAAGGAGATCGGCGGTCTGATCGTCGAGGTGCAGCGCCGCACGCGCGAGGCGGTCGGCGCCGTCGAAGCGGGCGCGGCGATCGCGGACCGCGGCAGCGCGAAGGTCGGCGCGGCGAGCGCCGCGCTCGACGACATCATCACCGCCGTGGACCGCACGGTGCAGCGCGTCGGCGAGATCGCCGAGGCGATGCGCGAGATGGCCGACGGGGCGCGCAACGTCGGCGCCTCGATGGACTCGATCAACGCCGTCGTCGAGCAGAACTCGTCGGCGACCGAAGAGATGGCCTCGCAAACCGGCGAGCTCGCCCGCGCGATCGGCGCGATCGCGTCGACCGCCGACGAGAACGCGCGCAACACCGCCGAAGTCTCCACCTCGACGGCCAGCATGGAAGACGACGTCGCCCGTGTCCGCGCCGAAGCGACGACCCTCGACGCCACCGCAACCCGCCTCCGCGAGCTGGTCAGCCGCTTCCGCCTCGCCCGCGAGACGGCCGCTGTACCGGCCGCCGCGGAAACCGTTACGCCGTACTCTTCTTTCGAGCCGGCTTTTTCGACGGTTCGGGGATGAACTTCGTCATGTCGAGACGGCCGGTCTGCTTCTTCATCGGTGCCCACAGGTCGCCGACCTCGAGCAGACGCTCGCGGATGTTGTCGAGGCGGAAGTCTTCGATCTCGATCCCGGCGGCGATCTCGTCCCAGGTGACCGGCGCGGAGACGGTCGCCCGCGGCTTCGCGCGCACCGAGTAGACCGAGGCCAGCGTCTTTCCCCACGCGTTCTGGTTGTAGTCGACGAGCACGCGGCCCGACGGGCGCTTCGCGATGCGGTACTCCGCCGTCACGATCGCCGGGTGCATCCGCTCCATCGTCTGCGCGAACGCCTTCGCGAACGTCCACACTTCTTTCTGCCGCGGGCCGCGCACGATCGGCACGTAGACGTGGATGCCCGACGATCCCGAGGTCTTCGCGTACGCCGGTATCCCGAGCTCCTGAAGCGCCTCGTGCACGAGCAGCGCCACCTCGCGGACGGTCGCGAACGCCGTCGAGCCGTCTTTCATCGGATCCAGATCGAAGTGCAGATAGTCGGGCCGGTCGACGTCGTCGCAGCGCGCGTACCACTCGTTCAAGTCGATGCACCCGAGGTTGACCAGCCACAGCAGGCTCGCGATATCGTCGATCATCGGGAACGCGATGATGCTCCCCGAGCCGTGCTCGATCGAGCACGTGCGCAGCCACGGCGGTGCGTTCGACGGCGTGCGCTTCATGTAGAAGAACTCGCCGCTCGCGCCGTTCGGGTACCGCTTCATCACCTGCGCGCGGTCCTGCATGTACGGGACGAGGAACGGCGCGACGTCGGCGTAGTACTGCAGCAGATCGCCCTTCGTCGCGCCGGTCTCGGGGAAGAACGTCTTGCGCAGGTTGGTGAGCGCGACGTCCTTCCCGGCGGCGCGCACGACCGCGGCCTCCCGGTCGCGGGGGATCGGAAAGCTTCCCGGCTCAATTCCCGAGGTTGTGCGCGCCATCGACGGGCTCCCGAACGATCACACCGGGTGGTATGCCGCAGGGCGGCCGGGCACCTCGCCGTGAGCGGGACGCTGCCGCCGCTCTCGTACTACGGCATTCGGCAGATCGAGCCGCCGCTGACCGAGGCGCAGCTCGCGCCGCCCGACCCGTCGCTGAAGATCGTGCAGTTCTGCGCCCCGCTCACCCCGGCGGAACTGCGGCGCCTCGCAGCGTTCCTGCGCGAGTATCCCTCGCTCAAGTTTCGCGTCTACGCGCACGGCCTGCACGCGCCCGTCGACGACCTTGAGTTCCTCCGCGATTTCTCGTTCCTGCGGAACTTCGCGGTCGACGTACGAACGCTGCCGTCCTTCGACGGTCTCCGCCACTTGAGCCCCGCGAACCTGACGCATCTCACGCTCGGCGCGACCAAGACGCAGCGCATCTCGCTCTCGGTGTTGCGGTCGTTCACCGGGCTGCAACGGCTCTGGATCTACGGCCATGCGAAAGGTTTCGAGACGCTCGCGTCGCTCACCGCGCTGCGCTCGCTCTGGATGCACTCGGTCACGGTGCCGACGCTGCGGCCGCTGGCCGAGCTTCCGGCGCTCGAGGCGCTGATGATCTCGCTCGGCGGGACGACGGAGATCGGCGAGCTCGCGAACGTGAAGCGGCTCTCCTACCTCGACCTGGCATGGATCCGCGGGATGCGCGACGTCTCCGTCCTCGGCCGGATCCCGCGGCTGCGCGACCTCCGGCTCAGCAAGATGCAGCACGTCACCGAGCTGCCCTCGTTCCGCGACTCGGCGGAGCTGCGGTACGTCGAGCTGGAGCAGATGCACGCCGTTCACGACCTCGGCCCGATCGCGGAGGCGCCCGGACTGCGCCAGGTCGCGGTGTACGGCTGTCGCGGGCTGGAACCGGAGGCGTTCGCGCCGTTCGTCGGGCACCCGGCGCTCGAGGCGGTCGTCGCCGGGCTCCGCACGACGCGCGCCGGCGCCGCCGTGTACGCGATGCTCCCGCACGTGCGGCGCGAGACGATGTGGAAGCATCCGTCGCTGAGCTGGTGAAACGCCGCGCATGCCCTTCCGCGTTATCACGTGCAATCTCAACGGCATCCGCGCCGCCGCGCGCAAGGGGTTCTTCCGCTGGATGGAAGCGCAGGACCCGGACGTCGTCTGCCTCCAGGAGACGAAGGCGCAGGAGCACCAGCTCCCGCCCGAGGCGCTCGACCTCACGCGCTACCACTCGGCCTTCGTCGACGCGCAGAAGAAAGGCTACTCCGGGGTCGCGATCTACGCGAAGCGCGAGCCGCTCCGGATCGTGCGCGGCCTGGGGATGGAAGACATGGACGCGGAGGGCCGCTTCGTCCGCATGGACTTCGAGGGCGGACTCTCCGTCGCGTCGCTGTACGTGCCGTCGGGGACGACCGGCCCCGCGCGCCAAGCCGTCAAGGAGCACTTCTTGGACCGCTTCATCGCGAACCTCGTGCAGATGAAGAACGAAGGTCATCCGATGCTGATCTGCGGCGACTACAACATCGCGCACCTCGACATCGACGTCTTCAACCCCGCGCGCTGCGCCGGCGTCACCGGCTTCCTGCCGCAGGAGCGCGCGTGGATGGACGACGTGATCGACCGCGTCGGCTGGGTCGACGCGTTCCGCGTCGTGCGCCCGGACGAGAAGAAACAGTTCACCTGGTGGTCGGGCTGGAAAGGCGCGTGGGAGAACAACCTCGGCTGGCGGATCGACTACCAGCTCGCGACGCCCGATCTCGCGCCGCACGTGCGCGCGGCATCGATCTATCGTGACGAGCGCTTCTCCGATCACGCGCCCGTCACGATAGACTACAGCCTGCCCTGAGCTTGTCGAAGGGAGCTCTAGCCTTTCTTCTTGCGGCCGCGGTTCGGGTTCGCCGGGACGCGCTTGCCGGAGCGGCGCGCCTTGGAGAGGCCGATCGCGATCGCTTGTTTGCGGCTCTTCACCTTGCCGCCCTTGCCGCCGCTGCGCGCCTTGCCGCGCTTGTACTCGCGCATCTCCGTGCCGACGTCGTCCGACGCGCCGCGGCTGTACTTCCGGCCGCCGCCCTTGCGCCCACCGGATTTCTTCCGCCCGCCGGTCTTCTTTCGCCCGCCGGAGCTCTTCTTGCCCGAGGAGCTCTTCTTGCGCGACGAGCTGCTCTTGCGTGACGAGCTGCTCTTCTTGCGACCGCCGGACTTCTTGCGGCCCGACGTGCTGCTCTTCTTGCGCCCCGACGTGCTCTTCTTCCGGCTCGTGGACTTCTTGCGCGACGACGAGCTCTTCTTCCGGGTCGACGTGCTCTTCTTCCGGGTCGACGTGCTCTTCTTGCGGCTCGACGTGCTCTTCTTGCGCGAGGAGCTGGTCTTCTTGCGGCCGGTGGTCTTCTTGCGGCCGCCGGACTTCTTCGAACGGGTTGCCATAGGCACACCTCCTTTGCACGGACGATACCCGTGTTTGCGCCCGCTCGAACGCTTCGTGACACGCCGTGCGTCCGCCGCGCGCGCCGCCGCGCGTTCGCGGGTACGCGAACGTCATGGACCAAGAGCATCCGAAGAACCCGGTCGACGCGCACCGCGAAGGGCTCGAACAGCTCGAGCGCGCGCCGCACCACCAGACGACGGAGCACGACAAAGCCCAGCACGCCGGCGCGCCGCCGCCGACCGAGCCACCCGGCGAGTCGCACCGCGGCGGCCCGCTTCCCTACATGAAAAAATAGCCCGCAACGCGCGCGCCGCGGACCGGGTTGGTGAGAACGCTATGACCTCGAAAATCCGCTCCGCGGCCGCCGCGGCCGCGATGCTTGCGGCGCTCGCCGTCCCCGCCGGCGCATTCGCCGCGACGACGACGTCCGCGCAGACCCAGTCGTACACGTTCCCGACGACACTGACCGACCGCTACCACGCCGGCGAGTACGACGGTCTCCTCCGCTTGCACATCTCGCCCGGCGGGATCGTCCAAGGAACGTATCAGCCGAGCGACGGCGGGATTCGCAGCGTGACCGGCGGCCTCGACGGCAAGAACATCTGGCTCGACATCGGCGGCGGGATCCACGCGCTGCACGTGACCGGAACGTTCCAGAACGGCGTCCTGCGGACGACCGCCGCGCTCCCGGGCCCCGACCTCTACGAGTTCGACTCGGCCTCGGTCAAGCCGAGCCGCTGACCGAACGCGACGGCGCGCGCAAGCGCGCGGCACGGAGCACGTACTCGACCGCATCGGCGACGGTGCGGTCGACGTCGTTCTTCTCGGTGTTCAGCACCAGGTCGGCGTGCTCGGGGACGTCGTACGGCGCATCGACGCCGGTGAACCCCGTGATCTCGCCGGCCCGCGCGCGCTTGTAGAGGTGCTTCGGATCGCGCCGCTCGCACGTCGCGAGCGACGCCGCGACGTAGACTTCGTGGAACCCCTCGCCGACGATCTCGCGCGCCCGCGCGCGGTCCGACGCCGCCGGCGAGACGAGCGAGATCAGCGCGATCGTCCCCGCGTCGGCGAGCAGCTTCCCGACCTCGGCGACGCGC
Source organism: Candidatus Elarobacter sp. (assembly GCA_036264835.1). Lineage (GTDB taxonomy): Bacteria > Vulcanimicrobiota > Vulcanimicrobiia > Vulcanimicrobiales > Vulcanimicrobiaceae > Vulcanimicrobium. The sequence goes on along the minus strand of DATAQE010000090.1, from coordinate 17,669 downwards.
CGGATGTTCTCGCTGCGCCCCTCGCGCGAGAAGTCGAGATCGCGCGAGAGCCCGGTGCGCAGCGTGTCGCCGTCGAGCGCGTACACGTGATACCCGCGCCGGAACAGCTCGCGCTCGACGTGCATCGCGATCGTCGTCTTCCCCGACGCGGGCAGCCCCGTCAGCCACACGACGAGCCCGCGGTGCGCGTTCCGCTCCGCGCGCGCCGGCGCGTCGATCAGATGCGAAGCGGCGAAGACGTTCGCGCCCAGCGCCTGCAGCGAGATCGCGTGCGCGGCGCCGACCGGGACGCCGCGGCGCGCCAGCGCGCAGCGCTCGCCGGGATCGAGCGGGATCGGGACCGCGGTCTGCAGCGCGAGCTCGTAGACCATCCCGCGCGAGGCGACGCCGTGCTCCGGCGCTTCGAGCGTCCGCGGATCGGTCGTCGCGAGGACCGCGGCGATGCGGGCCGAGACGTCCGTGCTCCCGGCGCGCAGCCGCACGGTCTCGTCGAGGTGCGGCGGCTCGCGATCGAACCAGCACGCGCGCACGTGCAGCGAACGGACCGTCGCCGGCGGACGGTCCTCGTGCGAGAGCAGATCGCCGCGGTCGACGTAGACGGGCGCATCGAACACCACGCCGACCGGTTCGCCCGGCCCCGCGCGCTCGGCGTCGCGCGGCCACGCGCGCAGCGCCGCCACGCGCGCGGTCTTCCCCGACGGCGCAACGCGCAGCACGTCGCCGACGCGCACGCTGCCGCTACGCACCGCGCCCGCGACGACGCGCTCGTCGCCGCGCCGGTACACGTCCTGCACCCAGATGCGCAGCGGCGCGTCGGCGGCGTGCTCGCTCCGCGCCGCGACCGCCGCGAGCAATTCGGTCAGCGCCGGACCGCCGTACCAGGGCGTGCGCGCCGAGCGCGAGGCGACGTTGTCACCGTCGCGCGCCGAGACGGGCACGACCGCGCTCGCGCGCACCCCGACCGCTTCGAGCGCGCGCCGCGCCGCGTCGCCGGCCTCCGCGACACGCGCCGGATCCGCCACCGCGTCGATCTTGTTCACCGCGACGATCACCTCGCCGATCGCCAGCAGCCCCAGCAGATAGACGTGCCGCCGCGTCTGGTCCTCGACGCCGCGCTCCGCGTCGACGACCAGGATCGCCGCGTCCGCGTCGCTCGCACCGGTCATCGCATTGGCGAGGAACTCCTCATGCCCGGGTGCGTCGATGATCGCGAAGCGCCGCTCCCCGATGCGCAGCCAGACGCGCGTCGTGTCGATCGTCACCGCCTGATCGCGCTCGTCCTGCAGCGCGTCGAGCGCGAACGACCACTCCGTCTCGAGCCCGCGCCGCCGGCTGCTCGCGACGATCTCCGCGACCCGCGCCGCCGGCAAGCTCCCCGTGTCGTGCAGCAGCCGCCCGATCAGCGTCGACTTCCCGTGGTCGACGTGGCCCAGCACGACGACGCGCGCGTCGCCGCTCACATGTACCCCGCGCCGCGCAGCCGCTCGAACGACGCCTCGCTCTCGAAATCCATCGTCCGCCCCGCGCGCTCCGGCTCGCGCGTCGTCGCCAGCTCGGCGATGATCTCGTCGATCGTCGACGCCTCGCTGCGGATCGGCAGCGTGATGTTCTTCTCGCCGAGCGAGCGGTACCGCATCCCCTCACGCGCGAGATACAGCGACACGATCGGGATGCTCTCGCGCTTCGTGTAGCGCCACACGTCGAGCTCGGTCCACGCGAGCAGCGGGTGGACGCGCACGTGCCCGCCGTGCGGGATCTCGCTCAGCGTGTAACCCCAGAACTCCGGCGGCTGCTCGCGCACGTTCCAACTCCCGTCGAGCGAGCGCGGGCTGACGATCCGCTCCTTCGCGCGCGTCGCCTGCTCGTCGCGCCGGATCCCGACGAACACCGCGCGATACCCCTCGCGCGCGAGCAGCGCGCGCAAGCCTTCGGTCTTCCGCGCCGCCGCGCGCGACTGCGGCGGCAGCCCCGGGTCGCACGCCTCTTCCGGCGGACACGGCTCGACGCGCAGGTCGAGCTCCCACTCGCGCGCGATCCGGTCGCGGAACGCGTACACCTCGGGCAGCTCCATCCCGGTGTCGAGCTGCACCACCGGCATCGGGACGCGCCCGAGGAACGCCTTGCGCATCAGCCACAAGAGCGCGGTGCTGTCCTTTCCCATCGACCACAGCACGCAGCAGGGGGCGAAGAGCCGGTAGGCGTCGCGCACGATCGCGACCGCGCCGGATTCGAGGGCGCTAAGCTCCTCGGTGACCGATCCGTCCATTCGAGCGCGCTACGTTCGCCGTCGCAGAGCAACGCCCCGGGGTCCCGTGAAGGGAGCCGGGGCGGGGACAAGTGGGCTGGTGTCCCGGCAAGGGTGTCCCCCGCGGAACCCTCAGTTCAACCTTTTCTCCGGCAAAGTTCGCCCGCTAGCGCCGGAGGACGGCACTAGCGTGGCTCCCGCCGCCGCTGCGCCGCAGGACGTGGAACTCGTCGACCATCTCGTTGATGATGAAGAGCCCGCGGCCGCGCTCGCTCATGTCGTCGTACGGCAGGCGCGGAGTCATGCGGAATCCGACGCCCCGGTCGAGGACGTGCAGGACCGGGGCGGCCCCGCTGCAGTCCAGCACGACCTCGATCGTCCCGGGCGCGTACCGGACGACGTTCCCGATCAGCTCGCCGTAGACGAGCTCGACCCCGAAGAGCGCGCTCTCGCGGAAGCCGGCGGCTTCCAGCTCGCCGATGATCGCGGCGCGCGCGGCGCGGGCCGAGGCGGCGTCGTCCGAAGCAAACGACCAGCGGCGGAGCGTCCCGCCGGGCTGGCCGTCGTCCTCGGCCCGCATCACGAGGATCGCCACGTCGTCGTGCGGCGCCCCGCGCAGCAGCCGGGCCTGGATCGCCAGCGCCACGTCGTCCGCCTCCGGCAGGTCGGATTCGGCGAGGACCGCGTGCAGCCGCCGCTCGCCGTCGAGGATGTCGCGCTCGGCCTCTGTCAGCCCGTCCGTGTGGACGACGAGCATCGCGCCGGGCCGGATCCCGGCGGTCTCGGCGTGCCGGCTCCCGCGCGGGTCGACCCCGAGCGGGAGCCCGTCGGTGCGCAGCTCCAGCACCCCGCCTCCCTCGTCGCGCAGCAGCGCCGGCGGGTGGCCGGCCGAGGCGTACGCCAGGAAGCCGGTGATCGGGTCGAAGACGCCGACGAACGCCGTCACCTGGCGGTCGATCTCGTCGAGCGAGAGCGCGCTGTCCGCGGCCTGCAGCATCATCGCGGGATCGGGGTGGAGCTGCGCGACGCCGCGCAGCGTCTGCCGCACGTTGCTCATCGTCACCGCCGCGTCGAGGCCGGCGCCGCTCACGTCGCCGACGCTGAAGACGACGCGCCCGTCGGCGAGCCGCATCACGTCGTACCAGTCGCCGCCGACCAGCGACTCGTCGGAACCGGTGCGGTAGTACGCGTCGAAGCGCACGCCGGGGACGCTCGGGAACGCGTTCGGCAGCGCCGCGTCCTGCAGCCGGCGCGCGATCCGCCGCTCGTGCTCGTAGAGATCGGAGAGATCGCGCAGGCGCAGCGAGAGCCGGCGCGCGCGCAGCAGCGTCTCGAGCCGCGCGCGCAGTTCGGCTTTCTCGATCGGGCGCACGATCACGTCGTCGACGACGCGCCACAGATCACGCGTCAGCAGCCCGATGTCGCGGCGGTCGGTCGCGAGCAGCACCGGGAGCAGCACCGGCTCCTCGCGGTAGCGCAGCGCGAGGATCTCCTCCCAGTCCCGGTGCAGCACGATCCCGTCGATGATGCACAGGTCGAGACCGCCCGCCGAGAGATCGCTCACGACGTCGTAGCGCGCCGCGAGCGCCTCCGCGAGGAGGCGCTCGTTCTGCGCGTTCGAGAGCATGACGAGGATCCGCTCGCGAAGCCCCGCCGGCGCGTCAGGCGCGGCCGTCACCATCGCGGTGCTCGACGAACGGCGTGATGAGTCCCGCGAGCGGTCTCCCCACCGCCAGCCCGTGCTCGGTGATCCTCAGCTCGCGGATCGTGTTCTCGAAACCGCTCAGCCGCTTCTTCAGCACGCCGACGCCGCGCAGCAAACGCGAGGCGCCGTCGACGATCTGCTCGACGTAGCGCAGCTGCAGGATGTTGTCCGCGAGGTAGCTGATCCCCGCGTCGCTCACCTTCGATGTGATCAGCTCCTGCAGCTCGTTCACCAGCAGCACCGTCACGCCCGCGTTGACGAGATACCGGCACAGCGCGTGGAGCCGCTCGACGAGGTCCTCGCCCGCGATCGCGACGCGGTAGCCCGCGACGCTGTCGATCATGACGATCTCGGTCCGGTTGTCGAGCACGTCGCGGCGGACGAGGTTCGCGAACTCGTCGGCGCCGTAGCGCAGCGACTCGACCTCCATGATGCGCAGGGTCCCGTTCTCCATCTCCGCCGCGACCGGCATCCCGATGGTCTCGCAGCGCCGCATCAGCGTCTCGCCGCGCTCGTCGAAGGTGTACACGGCGGCGCGGATGCCGGCGGCCGCCGCGGTCGTCACGAACTGCATCGTGAGCGTGGTCTTCCCGACGCCCGTCGGTCCGGTGATCAGCGTGACGGTCCCGCGTTCGAGGCCGCCTTCGAGCACGCGGTCGAGCTCGCGGACGCCCGTCTTGATCTGGCTCGCCGCGTACGGCGCGCGGTCGGCGTCGGGGACCAGGCGCGGGAAGACCACGGCGCCGCGCTCGGTCAGCCGCAGCGTGTGCGGGCCCGAGCGAAAATCCGAGCCGCGCAGCTTCGTCACGCCGATCGTCCGCGTGCGCCGCCCGAGCGCGACCTCGAGCACGCCGTCGGCGAGGAAGCGCAGATCGTCGTCGGGCTGCTCGGCGGAGGTCTCGCTGGTCATCAGCAAGATCGCGCCGCGCGCGACGAGATAGCGCACGAACGAGAGCGCTTGGCGGCGGTACTCGTGCACGTCGGCGGCGAGATAGCGCAGGCTCGTCATCGAGTCGACGAAGACGCGCCGCGGTCCGGTGGCGTCGATCTCCGCGACGATCCGGCGCGTGATCGGCTCGCGCTCGACCTCGGAGGGCGAGAAGATGTCGTAGCTCTGCATCTCCGCGAAGAGCTGCGAGGACGGGCTCAGGTCGAGCACCGTGATCCCGCTCGTGTCGAACCCGGTGCGGCGCGCGTTCTCGCGCAGCTCGGCCTCCGCTTCGCCGAACGTGACGAACAGCGCCGGCTCGCCACGCGCGGCGCCCTCTTCCAAGAAATGCCAGCCGAGCGTGGTCTTGCCGGTCCCCGGCGGGCCGCTGATCAAATAGCTGCGTCCGGCGATGAAGCCGCCGAACAAGATTTCGTCCAAACCCGAGATGCCGCTGGACGCCCGCTGGTCGACCATTCGCCGTACTCTACCCAAAAGCGGTACGCCGTGCGTTCGCTCTAGACCAGAGCGGCCGCCGGCGTGAAGAGATGGACCGGAAGGACGGCGCAGACGTACGCGCCGCCGCCGGAACGGTTTCCGGCGCGCACACGACGAGCGAGCGCGTCGACCAGCGCGAGCCCGCGCCCCGTCTCGGCGGTCGGCTCGGGGAGCGCACGGCACGGCGGCGTGCGGAAGCCGCCGCCGAGGTCGAGCACGAGCAGCGTCACCCGCGAGCGCGTCCAGCGCAGCGAGGCGGTCGCCGGCGCATGCGCATGGCGAACGACGTTCGAGAGCAGCTCGGCGAAGATCAGCTCGGCGCCCTCGAGGTCCGAGTCCGGACCGGCGTGGCGCGCGATCTCGTCGCGGAACGACGTCCGCGCGCGTGCGGCGCCGGCCGGATCGCCGGAAAGGGACCATCGCCGTCGCGGCGGCACACCGGACACGCGCAAAACATTCGCCCTTGGAGCCGCCGGGAACACCTGAGGAGACCGCCGCCGGACGGCATGGGCGCGGTCTGTACGCCACCGTACCCGCCGCTCGACGATCTCACGCGGTCGCCGGGGCCTCGACGATCTCCGCGATCGCGGCCGCGATCCGCCCGGCCGGGAGGACCCGGTCGACCTCGACGTTCGCGATCGCGCTCGACGGCATCGCGGCGAACGGCGCCTCGTCCGGGTCCTGCACGATGGCGCACCCGTCGCAGCGCTTGATCCAGCGCAGGCCGGCGGTCCCGTCGTCGAGCGTCCCGGAGAGGACGACGCCGATCGTCCGGTCGAGGTACGCCAGCGCCGCGCTGCGGAACAGCATGTCGATCGAAGGGCGGTGGCGGTTCTCGGTCGGCGCGTCGGACGCCGTGACCCAGCCGGGCTCGACGACGAGATGGCGATTCGCCGGCGCGACGTAGATCCGGCCGGCCTCGATCGGCTCGCGCCCGGCGACCGCCGCGGTCGGGCACCGCGTGGCGCGCCCGAGGATCAGCGCCAGCCGGCTCGGCGGCGCGGGCGGAAGGTGCACCACCACGAAGAACGCCGCATGCAGCCGCGGCTCGAGATCGCGCACGATGCGCGTCAAGCCTTCGAGCCCACCGGCGGAGGCGCCGATGACCACGACGTACCGGGCCGGCATCGCGTTCCTCTCCAGCGGCGCCGCGCCGCTCGCCGCATGCTGAAGAGCGGTATTCCCGCGCCGTGACCGTGCGACCCATGCCCGACCCGGCCCGTGTCCTGGTCGTCGTCGCGGTGACCCGCGCGTCGGCCGAGACGCTGGCGAGCGTGCTCGAACGGCTGCCGGCGGAATTCCCCGGCTGCGGCCTCGTCATCGCGCTCGACGATGACCCGGCCGAGCTCGCCGCGCGGCTCGCGGCGCGCACCCCGCTCAACATCGTCGCCGCGGAGAGTGCCGCCGCGCAGCCGTGCGCCGGCCGGTTCGTCGTCGTCACACCCGGCGCGGCGAGCGACCTCGCGAGCGCGGCGGCGGCGTTCGCGGGCCGGGTGATGGTGCTGCTGCTGCGCGATGGCGGCACGTTCGCCGAGCGCGAGCTCGACGCGATCCGCGCCGCCGGCGGGCTGATCGTCCACGAGGTCGCACCGCGCGGCGCGCGCGCGCTCCCCGCGCGCCCGTCGGACGTCGGCGCGCCGGCCGCCGAGCTCGCCGGGACCATCGAAGACTTGATCGCGGAGCGGCCGGAGATCGCCGAGAGCCGGATGCTGCACCTGCTGCTCGGCGAGCTGCGCGAAGCGGCCGGGATCGACTTCCGCGAGTACAAGGCGCCGACGATCGTGCGCCGGCTGGCGCGCTTGATGGAGAGCGGGGGCTTCCCTTCGGTGGCCGAATACGTCGCCTACTTGCGCCGTCGTCCCGAGGCCTACGCGAGCCTCGTCGGGGCCCTGCTGATCAACGTGACCGAGTTCTTCCGCGACCCGCCCCTCTTCGAGTATCTGCGGGACGAGGTGTTCCCGGACTTGATCGCCTACGCGAGCGCGAACGAGAACGAGCTGCGGCTGTGGTCGGCGGGATGCGCGACCGGCGAGGAGGCGTACTCGCTCGCGATGCTCGTCGCCGAGGCGCTCGGCCCGCGGCTGAGCGAGTTCCACGTGCGAATCTTCGCGACCGATCTCGACGAGGACGCGATCGCGTTCGCGCGCCACGGCGCCTACCCGCGCGGCGCGTTCGACGGTCTCCCGCCCGACTACATGACGCGCTACTTCACCGAGACCTCCGAGGGGTACGAGGTGAAGAAGCACATCCGCGCGCTGACCGTCTTCGGGCAGCACGATCTCGCGCAGCGCGCACCGTTCCCGCGCATCGACCTGTGCCTGTGCCGCAACGTGCTGATCTACTTCAGCAAGGAGCTGCAGCAGCGGGCGCTCCAGCTCTTCGCGTTCTCGCTGCGGAACGACGGCTACCTCGTGCTCGGGAAAGCCGAGACGACGAGCCCGCTCCCGGAGTACTTCCGCCCGGTCGACCGCGCGCTGAAGATCTACCGCCGCCACGGGCCGCACGTGCTGCTGCCGCCCGGCCGCATCCGCGACGGGACACCGGGTCCGCGCGAGCGGATCACCGCCGATCCGCGCTCCGTCTCGCGGCTGCTCGCCGGGATGCCGAACGCGCGCGTCTCCCCGCCCTTCCGCGAGCGCGCCGAGAACGAGCGCCTCACGCAGATCGAGCGCGTCGCGCAGCTGCTCCTCGACTCGCCGATCGGGCTGGCCGTGATCGACCGGCGCTACGACGTCGTCGTCATCAACCAGACCGCGCGCACGTTCCTCAACGTGCACGGGAGCGGCGTCGGCGAGGATCTGCTGCACTCCGCGAGCGGGATCGCGAGCGACGAGCTGCGCGCGATGGTCGACGCGGTGTTCGGCGGCGAAGCGCCGGCGCCGCGCGAGTTCGAGGTCCGCGACGCGCTCAGCGACGTGACGCGCACGGTGCTGGTGACGTGCCTGGCGCAGCGCGACGAAGCGGAGCAGACGCCGAACGTCGCGATCATGCTCGTCGACGTGACGGCGGAGACCGGGCGGCGCCGCGATGCGGAACGCGCCAACGACGAGCTGCGCCGACGGCTCGACGAGGCCGGCGCGAAGCTCGACCAGCTGATGACGCGCCAGCGCGCGCTGCTGAGCTCGAACGACGAGCTCACCGGCGCGAACGTCGAGCTGCGCAGCAACAACGAGCATCTGCTCATCGCCGCCGAGGAGGCGGCGTCGGCGGCCGAAGAGATCGAGACGCTCAACGAGGAGATGCAGGCGACGAACGAAGAGCTCGAGACGCTCAACGAAGAGCTGCAGGCGACCGTCGAGGAGCTCAACACGACGAACGACGAGCTCGAGGCGCGCGGCTCGGAGTTCCAGGACCTCGCCGCGTCGCGCGAGCGGCAGCGGGTCGACGCCGCGCACGAGCGCGACCGGTTGCGCGTCGCGCTCGACACGCTGCACGTCGCGTTCGCGGTGTTCGGCGAGAACGGGACGGTCGTCTACGAGAACCCGGCGTACCGGCGGCTGATCTCGCTGAAGTCGGCGGTCTTCGCCGGCGCCGGCGGGCCGCTGCTGGACGGTGACGACCCGCTGGTGCGCGCATCGCGCGGCGAGACGTTCCGGGAACGGTATCTGCTGCGCTCCAACGGCAAGGCAACCGCCGTGAGCGTTCGCGCGCTGGCGTACCAGGACGACGGCGCGGGGCGCGGCGTCGTGCTCACCGTCGAGCCCGACGGCGTCGCATAGTCGCCGGGCTTAGATCAGTCCGTGCCGGACGGCGTGGACGGCCGCTTCGGTGCGGCTCGACACGCCGAGCTTCTCGAGGATCGCGCGAACGTGGAGCTTGATCGTGCCGAGCCCGAAGTGCAGCTCCGCGGCGATCTCGGCGTTGTCGCGGCCGCCGGCGATCATGCGCAGGATCGCCAGCTCGCGGGGTGTGAGCGGAGCTCGCTGCAGCGCCGGCCCGGGGCGCGGGCTGCGGCGGCGGAACGTTTCGAGCGCGGCGGTGAACGCCTGGGCCCGGCGCCCGAAGACCTCGAGATTCCCTCGCATCCGGAGCAGCGCGAGATCGTCGATCATGGAGACCACCTCCATGGTCTACCTTCGTGCGGGCGCGGCGCGCTCCATCTCGCGGCGGACGATCGCGTAGCAGCCGCACGTCATCTCCTCAAGGGCGGCGCGGTCGGTGATCGCGATGCGACCGCGGTGATAGTCGATCGCGCCGCGCTCGCGCAGCTCGTTGGCGGCCTGGGTCACGGTCGCGCGCCGCGCGCCGAGCATCGTGGCGAGGAACTCTTGGGTCAGCCGGATCTCGTCGCCGGGGACGCGGTCGTGCGCCATCAGCAGCCAGCGCGCCAGGCGCGCGCCGGCCTCGTGCCGCGCGTTGCACGCCGCCACCTGCGCGACCGAAGTTTGGAACGCCGCGGTGAACCGCATCGCGAGCCCGAAGAGCGAACCGCGTGAGGCGACCGCTTCGCGCCGGAAGTCGGCCGCGGGCATCCGCCCGCCGGTCCCCGGGACCTGGACGATCACGGTGAGCGCCGCGCGCCGCTCGCCGTGCAGCGCTTCGATCCCGACCATCCCCTCGGCGCCGACCAGGCTCGCCTCGACGAACCCGCCTTCCGGCGTCGAGACGACCGCCGAGCCGACCGCGGTCTCGGGAAACCAGACCTCGTCGAGCGGCACCCCCGAGCGCGCGAGGACGAGGTGCTGCTGCATCGGCACGCGTTCGATGTAGCGCTCGAGCCGCGCGCGCTCGGCGGCCGGCAGCGCGGCCAGCAGACGGTTGCGCCCGCGCCCGTAGGCCGCGTCAGAAGTCGGCCGGCGTTCTCTGTCGCCGGGCATGGTCGAAGATCGACTCGGAAAGATCACGGATCACCTCATAACACCCGCACGACGCGTGCTCGAGCGCGGCGCGCTCGACGATCGTCACTTGTCCGCTGCGGTACTCGATCGCGCCGGCGGTCCGCAGCGTGTTCGCGACCTGCGTGACGCTGGCGCGCCGCACGCCGAGCATCAGCGCGGCGAACTCGTGCGTGAGCGCGAACGTGTCGCGGCCGACGCGGTCGTGCACGAGGAGCAGCCAGCGCGCCAGGCGCTGCTCGACGCTGTGGCTCGCGTTGCAGCCGGCGACCTGCGCGACCATCGCGAGGAAGAGGTTGGCGTAGCGCAGCAGCAGCCGGTGGAACGGCGTCCCGCGCTCGACGACCTCGCGCACCAGATCCTCGCTGCGAATGCGCACCGCCGCGCCGCCGATCTGCACGATCACCGTCGTGCTCGCGATCTGGTCTCCGTACAGCAGCGCGAGCCCGACCACCCCTTCGGCGCCCATCAAGCCGACCTCCACGCTCTCGCCTTCGGGCAGCAGCATCAAGGTCGAGGTGACGGCGTCGACCGGAAAGTAGACGTGCTCGATCGGCTCGCCGGCCGCCGAGAGCGTCTGCCGCGGCTCGACGTGAACCTGCTCCATGTACGGGGTGAGACGCGCTCGCTCGTCGTCGCCCATCGCCTGAATCAGACGATTCCCGGCGAAGCGTCCATCGGAATGCGGAGCCTGCATCGCCTTGAACGACGTTACGCGCGCCCCCTCGATCGACCACTGTCCGAGTGGACAGTATGGGCCACGAACGAAAGGCCCGCTTCGAAGAGCGGGCCTTCACATGGTGTCGAGGGGGAGAATCGAACTCCCGACACTAGGTTTTTCAGACCTATGCTCTACCAACTGAGCTACCTCGACGCGTGCCCTCGGGGGCGACCGTCCCCGATTCGGCGAGCCCGGGGTCGGCCCTGCCTCAGCGGCGGCCCGCGCGCCAGGGCATGACGAGCGCCTCGCCGGCGTCGAGGAGCGCGGAGAGCCCGAAGCCGAGCAGCGAGACGGCGACCAGCGCCGCGTACAGGCGCTCGACGTCGAGCAGCTGCTGCGCGTTGAAGATCGCGAAGCCGAGCCCCGTGCGGGTGAGCTGGTACTCCGCGGCGACCGCGAGGACGATCCCGATCCCGATGCTGAGCTTCGCGCCGGCGTAGACGTTGGGCAGCGCGCCCGGCAGCAGCACTTTGGAGAAGAACGTCGCCGGGCGGACGCGGTACGCGCGCGCGACGTCGAGGTAGATCGTCTCGATCTGCCGCACGCCCGCCTCGGTGTTGATCGCCATCAGGAAGAACACGCCGACCGCGATCGCCGCCCACTTCGCGCCGTCGCCGGCCCCGAAGATGAAGTAGAACAGCGGCAGGATCGCGATCTTCGGGATCGGGTAGAGCAGCCCGATCACCGGCTCGAAGTACGCGCGCACCCACCGGCTCATCCCCATCGCGAGCCCGAGCGCCGTCCCCGGCACGCCGCCGAGGACGAGCCCGACGAACAGCCGCGAGAGCGTCGCGGAGGCGTTCGTCGCCAGCTCGCCGCTCGCCGCGTACTGCGCGAAGTTCTTCGCGATCGCGCTCGGCGGCGGGAACAGCCCCGGGTTCAACAGCTTCGTTGACACCGCGATCTGCCACAGCACGACCAGCGAGAGCGGCGCCGCGATCTTCAGCGCCCACGCGGTCCAGCGCGTCGCGGTCATCGCAGCAGCTCCCAGATGCGCACGACGAGCTCGCCGAACGCCGGCTCACCCCGGATCGCGACCGCGTCGCGCGGGCGCGCGAACGGGATCGGGACGATCTCCTTCACCTGCCCGGGACGCGCGCTCAGCACGACGACGCGGTCGGCGAGCGTCACCGCCTCCTCGATCCCGTGCGTCACGAAGACGATCGTCTTCGGCGAGCGCTCCCACAAGCGCATCAGCTCGTTCGCGAGGCCGACGCGCGTCTGCTCGTCGAGCGCGCCGAACGGCTCGTCCATGTAGAGCACCGGCGGATCGGTCACGAACGCGCGCGCGACGGCGGCGCGCTGCTTCATCCCGCCCGAGAGCTGGTCCGGCCACGCGCGCTCGAACTCCGCGAGCCCGACCAGCGCGAGCACTTCGCGCACGCGCCGCCGGACCTCGTCGCGCGGCACGCCGAGCGAGTCGAACGCGAGCGCGACGTTCTCGCCGACGCGCATCCACGGGAAGAGCGACTGCTCCTGAAAGACGGTCGCGCTCGGCAGCTCGTCCGCGCGCGGCGCCGCGCCGCGGACGGTGACGCGCCCGCCGCTCGCGCGGTCGAGGCCGGCGAGGATACGCAGCAGCGTGCTCTTCCCGCAGCCGCTCGGCCCGACGACCGCGACGAACTCGCCGTCGGCGATCTCGGCGTTCACCTCGTCGAGCGCGACGACGCCGTTCGGATAGGCCTTCGTCAGGTGCTCGACCGCGATCGCCGCCACGGCTCGCGGTGTTCGCGGAACGGCGAACGCCGGACCTCGTTGGAGATCCGGCGTTCGGGGACTGGCGACGTTGATGGGGCTCGAACCCACGACCTCCGCCGTGACAGGGCGGCGCTCTAACCAACTGAGCTACAACGCCATCGACGAGATGGTGGGCACGGTTGGGATTGAACCAACGACCCCCCGCGTGTGAAGCGGATGCTCTCCCACTGAGCTACGCGCCCACGTCGACTCGCGTTTTTGGCGAACCGGCCTATTCTCCCCGACCCAACCCGCCCCTGTCAACCGGGTAGAACGCTCTCCGTATGCTACCGACCGAGGGTCCGGAGGCCGCCAAGGCGGCGGGGCTGCGCTACACGACCGACGCGATCCCCGGGATCCGGCGGGTCAAGCGCCGCGGCGGGTTCACCTTCCTCGACCCGGACGGCAAGCCGATCACCGACAAGGCCGAGGTCGCACGGATCAAGGCGCTCGCGATCCCGCCGGCCTACACCGATGTCTGGATCTGCCCGCACGCGAACGGGCACTTGCAGGCGACCGGCCGCGACGCACGCGGGCGCAAGCAGTACCGCTACCACAAGCGCTGGCGCGCGGTCCGCGACGAGAACAAGTTCGACCGGATGATCGAGTTCGCCAAGGCGCTCCCGGCGATCCGCGCGGCGGTCGCGCGCGACATCGCGCTTCCCGGGATGCCGCGCGAGAAAGTCCTCGCGACGATCGTCTCGCTGATGGAGCGCACCGCGATCCGGGTCGGCAACGAGGAGTACGCGCGCGAGAACGACTCGTACGGGCTCACGACGCTGCGCGAGGAGCACGCGGACGTGAAGGGCTCGACGGTGCGCTTCCACTTCCGCGGCAAGAGCGGGAAGGAGCACGACATCGAGGTGCGCGACAAGCGCATCGCGCGGATCGTGAAGAAGAGCCAGGATCTCCCCGGCCAGCAGCTCTTCGAGTACCTCGACGACGACGGCACGCCGCGCCCGGTGCACAGCGAGGACGTCAACGAGTACCTGAAGTCGGTGAGCGGCGGGGAGTTCACCGCGAAAGACTTCCGCACGTGGGACGCGACGATGATGTGCGCGCTCGAGCTCGCCGCGGTCAAGGCCGAAGAGGAGAGCCAGACCGAGCGCAAGCGGCTCGTGACCGAGGTGATCAAGAAGGTCGCCGAGCACCTCGGCAACACGCCCGCGGTCTGCAAGAAGTCGTACGTCTATCCCGGCGTGATCGACGAGTTCCTCGGGAGCGGCGCGCTGGCGCTGATCGAGAAGGCCGTCGCGCGCAGCTCGCCGCATGCGCTCGACGCCCACGAGAGCGCGGTCGTGAAGCTGATCGAGCGAATCGTCGAGCGCGAGAGCGAGCCGCTCGCGAAGGTCCTCGCGAAGTCGGTGCGCGCCGAGCGCGCGAAGCGGCCGCGCAAAACGGCGCGGAAGGCGGCGCGCAAAGCCGCGTAGCCCGCGGTCGCAGCACTCTGTCGCAGGAAGCGGGCGTTTGCCCGGGGCCTCGGGCGGGGATAGGACGACTCCTCAGCGGGTCTGAGGAGAAGGGGTGTTCTTATTGTGCGACACGCACGCGCTCTGACCGCCGCGGCGGTTTTCGTCATTCTCTCGACCGCACTCGGCGGCTGCGGCGGCCGCCATTCCGGTGCCTCGCTGCTCCCACGAGGGTCGACCTCGGGCGGCGCCAGACAACCGAAAACGATCGTCGAGGCCGCGTATCCGAACGCGGTGCTCGCCGATTCCCCGCTCGCGTACTACCGTCTCGACGACACGGGAAGCACGCTGACCGACTCGTCGTCGAACGCGATCAACGGGAGCTACGGCAGCTCGATCACGCACGGCGCGAGCTCGCTCGTCACCACGAACAGCGACGCGGCCGCGACCTTCCCGGGCGGCGCCTGGAGCGCGAACGGGATCGCGACCGTCGCCAAGAACACGACGCTGCAGGCGGCCAACGTGACGGTCGAAGCTTGGGTGAAGGAAGCCGCGACGAACTCCGGCGGCTTCATCGACCTGGTCTCGTACGGGCCGCAGAGCGGCGGCCAAGCATGGTCGCTCCAGCTCACCACGACGAACACGTTCAGCTTCTACGCGCTGACGCCGTCGAGCTCGGTCTACGTCGGAGGGACGACGGTCCTCTCCACGGGGACGGTCTACCACGTGGCGGCGACGTACGACGGCACGACGGCGAAGCTCTACGTGAACGGGGTGCTCGAGGCGACGGCGACCGGCTCCGGGAGCGTCAACTACGGGAGCGTCGGAACCACCGGCCTCTCGATCGGCGGCGGCCAGTCGACCTCGCGGAACGTCTTCAACGGAACGATCGACGACGTCTCGCTCTTCGGCTCGGCGCTCACCGCCGCGAAGATCCAGACGCACTACGCCGCCGGGACGACGGTCCCGACCTCGACCGGCGATCCGTACGCGACGACGGTGATGGGCGACTCGCCGGCCGCGTACTACCGGCTCGACGACAGCGGCGCGCTCGCCGACGCGACGACGCACCATCTCAACGGAACCTACGGGAGCTCGGTGACGCACCATGCGACCGGCTTGATCACCGGGACGACGGACTACGCCGCCAGCTTCTCCGGCGGCGCCACCGGTTCGACGACGACGGCGCAAGTCGGGCAATCCTCGACGCTGCAGCCGGCATCGGTCAGCGTGGAGGCGTGGATCAAGGAGTCGAGCACGCCGAGCGGGATCATCGACCTCGTCTCGTACGGCGATCAGCACGGTCAAGGATACTCGCTCCAGCTGACCTCCGGGAACCAGGCGGCGTTCTTCGGTGACACCACCGCGGGCGCGGGCTACTTCTACGTCGGCGGCGCGACGACGCTCAGCACCGGGACGATCTATCACCTCGTCGGGACCTGGGACGGGACGACGGCGAAGATCTACGTGAACGGCAGCCTCGACGCGAGCGCGACCGCGAGCGGCTCGCTGAGCTACTCCGGGATCGGCTCGTACGGGCTCTCGATCGGCGGCGGGCAGAACTCGTCGCGCAACACGCTGCCCGGAACGATCGACGAGGTCGCGGTCTACCCGAGCGTCTTGACCGCGACGCAGATCTCGAACCACCACACGAAAGGCGCCACGTCGACCGCGGGCCCGGCCCACGTGCAGAACTGGCTCTACGCGTGCGACGCGAACCAGTCGTGCGTCTCCGACCAGAACACCGGGAACGACGACGGCTGGATGGCGAGCCATGTCGACTGGAACGAGGTGGGGAACAACATCCAGTACGACGTCACCGGCAAGAATCTCGCCGCCAACGGCGCGAAGCACATCGTCGTCTATCTCGATCCGTACATCACGTACTACTGCCCGATCCCCAGCGGGTACACGGCGTCGTCGTACGACTTCCCCGAGAACGGCGTGAACTGCAGCGGCCCGGTGGTGCAATACCTGCACGCGCAGAGCGGGAGCTACGCCCACGCGTTCGTGCACCAGTCGAACGGGAACCGGCTCTTCGACCACGCCGACGGAGTCTACAACGGGGACGTCGGCGAGCCGCTCTATCTCGGTGACCCCGACGTGCAGGCCGCGTTCGGGACCGCGACCGCCCAGAACCCGTACGCGACGGAGGTCTTCGAGGACGACGCCGGCGGTGCGTACAACTGCCTGACGAACTACGGCCGGTGCGACTCGGGCTCGTCGTTCGACACCTCGCACTACGCCCCGCCCACCTGCACGACCGACAGCTACTGGTGCTACAAGTACGGCGAGACGGCGGTCGAGTGGGACGGCGCCAGCAACCCGCAGCAGGCGTACGTGAACGACGCGATCGCGCTCGTGAACAACTCGGCGCACAACGTGATCGCGAACAACGGCGCCGCGACGAACAGCTACGACTTGCAGTTCATCGGCGCCACCAAGGTCACGGGCGCGATGATCGAGGGCGCGTGGGACCCGACCACCGATCCGAACAAGTGGGTGAAGGTGGCCGACGCGGCGCTGAACTACCACAGCCGCGGGAAGTACGTGGTCGAGGAAGGGACCAACGCGAGCTTGCTGATGCTGCAGCTCGCCAGCCACTGGATCGTCTACGACCCGACGTACTCGATCGAGGCGCTCTTCGAGGTGAATCCCGCCACGACGAGCGCGTGGACGAACGACACGACGTTCGCGGAAGAGAGCGTCGTGCCGAGCTCACCGCGCGTGGCGACGCCGTCGAACAACGACGTGACGACCTTCCAGACGTCGACCGCGGGCGTCTTCGTGCGCGAGTACGCGACCTGCTATCAAGCCGGCGTCTCGATCGGCCGGTGCGCGGCGGTCGTGAACACCAACACGTCGTCGAAGTCGATCACCGGGCTCTCCTACACGTACGGTCACGTCCTGGTACAGAACACCAGCAAGACGTGGGCGGCCGGCGGGACCGCGCAGTGGTCGACCAGCGTTCCGACCACGGTCGGCGCCTCCAACGGCGTCATTCTGGCGCAGTGACCGGCACGCGGTAGGCGAGCGCCCGGAAGCCGCATGCCCGCCTGACGGGTAACAGGCGGGCATGCGTACTCTTCTCATGGCGGCGGGCCTCGCGGCGCTGCCTTTGACCACCATCATCATCACCGCAGCGCCTGCGGCCGCGGTCCCCGTCGGCTCGTCCTGGGTCGAAGGGACGCTGGTCCACATCTCGACCAGCAACATCAAGATCAAAGACGACAAGACCGGCAAGGAGCTCAGCTTCGCGCTCGTCCCGCACTTCGACCAGGTCTTCTCGAGCGACGGCAAGACGACGTATCAGATGAAGTCGCTGCACTCCGGCCAGCTCGTGAAGGTCTTCTACGACCAGAAGCTGCTCGGGCTGCGGCACGCCGACCGGATCCTGGTGATGAACCGGATGGAGCACCCGGTCAAGCAGCAGAAAGGCTAGCTCACTGCGGGAGCCGCGACGCGAACGTCACCGCGTGACCGCCCGGCTCCCGCACCGTGATCTCGTGCATCCCGTAGAACGTCTTGCGCGGCGCGACGATCACGTCGGCGTCCGCGACCGCGGGGATCACCAGCTCGACGTCGCTCACG
>DATAQE010000172.1:0-6211 GCA_036264835.1 Candidatus Elarobacter sp. | reverse complement strand
GGACTACCAGATCAACATGACGGTCCTCGCGAACAAAGAGTTCAGCGAGATCTTCGCGATCGGGTTCCTGATGGCGCGCGACGTCACCGAGGTCGCGGAGCGCTATCCGAAGCGGCACTTCTCGATCATCGACGCGGTCGTCGACGAGCCCAACGTGACCTCGGTGACGTTCAAAGAGGAAGAGGGCTCGTTCCTCGCCGGCGCGCTCGCGGCGATGACGACCAAGACGAAGACCATCGCGTTCCTCGGCGGGATCGACATCCCGCTGCTGCGTAAGTTCGAGGCGGGCTACGCCGCGGGCGCGCGCGAGATCGACCCCTCGGTGAAGGTCCTGGTGAAGTACGTCGGCTCGTTCGAGGACGTCGCGTCGGGGAAAGAGCTCGCCGGCGTGCAGTTCTCGCAGGGCGCCGACATCATCTACGTCGCGGCCGGGAAAGCGGGGCTCGGCGCGATCGATCAAGTGAAGTCGCGCGACGGCGCGTTCGTGATCGGCGTCGACTCCGACCAGGACGCGATCGCGCCCGGCAAGATCCTCACCAGCATGGTGAAGCGCGTCGACATCGGCGTCTTCCGCGTCGCGCAGCGAGCGGCGGCGCACCAGCCGCGCCCCGTCCACCTGACGCTCGGCCTGAAGGACGGCGGCGTCTCGCTGACCGACTTCAAGTACACGAAGAACGTCGTGACGCCGCAAAAGACGGCGGTGCTCGACAAATTGAAGGCGGCGATCATCTCCGGGCGGATCGTCGCACCGTCCACGCGGGAGGAACTGGCATCGTTCAAACGCATCCCGCTCTGACGCTGCGCGGCATCCGCAAGCGCTTCGGCGCCGTGCAGGCCGTCGACGGCGTCGATCTCGAGCTGAATCCGGGCGAGATCCACGCGCTCGTCGGCGAGAACGGCGCGGGCAAATCGACGCTTGCCGCGATCGCGTACGGCGCCGTGCACCCCGACGACGGCAGCGTGAGCGCGGACGGGGTGGTCGGGCTCGTGCACCAGCACTTCAAGCTGATCGACCGGCTGAGCGTGTGGGAGAACGTGCTGCTGAACCGCGAGCCGCGGCGCGGCTGGTCGATCGACGTCGCCGCGGCGCGCGCGCGGGTGCGCGAGCTGGGCGCGCGCTACGGGCTCGAGGCCGATCCCGACGCGCGCGTCGAGACGCTGCCGGTCGGGATCAAGCAGCGCGTCGAGCTGCTGCGCGAGCTCGACCGCGAGCCGAGCGTGCTGCTCCTCGACGAGCCGACCGCCGCGCTCGCGCCCGGCGAGATCGCCTCCTTCTTCACCACGGTGCAAGAGCTCGCGCAGCGCGGGACCGCGATCCTCGTCGTGACGCACAAGCTCGCGGAAGTGATCGCGTACTCGCAGCGCGTGACGGTGATGCGCGCGGGGCGCGTCGTCGCGAGCCATCTCACCGGCGAGACCAGCGCCGAGCAGATCGCGCGCGAGATGGTCGGCGGCGACGTGCCGGCGCTCGCCGCGCGCGCGAGCACGATCCTCGCACCGCTGCTCGCGCTGCGCGGGATGTCGGCGCGCTCGGGGACGAGCATGCTGCGCGCGGCGACGTTCGACGTGCGCGCCGGCGAGATCGTCGGCGTAGCGGGGATCGAAGGGAACGGCCAGTCCGCGCTCGCCGACGCGATCGCCGGGATCGTCCCGTTCACCGGCGAGATGACGTTCGCCGGCGAGCCGCTGCGCGCGAACGAGACGCCGGCCGGACGGATCGCGCGCGGGATCCGTGTGATCCCGCAGGACCGCCGCCACGAAGCGCTCGTGCTGAACTGGGACGTGCGCGACAACGTCGCGCTCGGCCGCCAGCGCACGCTCGCGATGAACCGGTTCGGTGACGCGGCGCGCGAGGTGATCGAGCGCTTCGACGTGCGCCCGCCGAACCCGGACGCGCTCGCCGGCGCGCTTTCCGGCGGGAACCAGCAGAAGATCGTCGTCGGCCGCGCGCTGGCCAGCGAACCGCGGCTCGTCGTCGCGTACCAGCCGACGCGCGGGATCGACGTCGGCGCGGCGGCGCTCGTGCAGTCGCGGCTGATCGAGGCGCGCAACGCGGGCGCCGGCGTGCTGCTGATCTCGTTCGAGCTCGACGAGATCTTCGCGGTCGCCGACCGCATCCTGGTGATCGCGAACGGCGCGTTCGCCGGCGAGTTCGACCGCGCGAAGCTCGACCGCGGGCGGATCGGCGCGCTGATGGCGGGGAACGCGTGACCGCCGCGTTCACGCGCACGCGCGCGTTCCGCGACGTGGTCGTCGTGCTGGTGCTGGTGTTCGGGGTCGGCTCGGTCGCGATGCTGCTCGCGCACGTCTCGCCGGTCGACGGGTTCGCGGCGCTCTTCGACGGCGCGTTCGGGACGGTCGGCGAGGTCGCGGAGACGCTCGTGCAGACGACGAACCTGCTCTTCCCGGCGCTCGGCGTCGCGCTCGCGTTCCGCGCCGGATTGTTCAACATCGGCGCGGAGGGGCAGCTCGTGATCGGCGGGTTCCTCGCCGGCTGGCTCGGCGCGCAGTTCCCGGTCGCGGGCTATCTCGCGGTGCCGATGGTGCTGCTCGCGGGGGTTGTAGGCGGCGGCCTGTGGGGCGCGATCCCCGGCGTGCTGCGCGCGCGGTTCGGCGCGAACGAAGTGATCTCGACGCTGATGCTCAACGTGATCGCGCTGCTTCTCACGACGTACCTCGTCACCGGCCCGCTGCAGCAAGGGACCGGCGGCGGCTCGGAGACCGGCCCGCTGCCGAAAGCCGCGGAGCTTCCGGCGCTGATCCCCGACACGCCGCTGACCTGGGCGTTCGCGATCGCGATCGTCCTCGCGCTGGTGCTGCACTGGGTGCTGCAGCGCACCGTCTTCGGCTACGAGCTGCGTGCCGCCGGCGATGCGCCCGAGGCGGCGAAGCGCGCGGGGATCGATCTCGGGCGCAGCGCGCTGGTCGCGATGACGCTCTCCGGCGCGATCGCGGGGCTCGGCGGCGCGACGATCGTCGCCGGCGTGCTACACCGCTTCAACACCGGACTCTCGCCCGGCTACGGCTTCATCGCGATCGCGGTCGCGCTGGTCGGCAACCTCGAGCCGCTGTGGATCGTCGTCGCCGCGTTCGCGTTCGGCATCCTGCAAAGCGGCGCGATCGGGATGCAGACCGAGGCGCAGGTTCCGCGCGAGGTCGTCTCGCTGATCATCGGGCTGGTCATCGTCGCGCTGGCGGGACGCCGCGTCATCACGGCGCTGAGGTCGACGTGAACGCGACGACCGCGGCGATCGCCGCCCTCCTCGGCCTCACGCTGGTCAAGGCGACGCCGCTGATCTACGCCGCGCTCGGCGGCGTGCTGAGCGAGCGCTCCGGCGTGGTGAACATCGGGCTCGAAGGGATCCTGATTGCGGGCGCATTCACATCGGTCGCGGTGAGCGGCGCGACCGGAAACCCCGTGCTCGGCGCGCTGGCGGGAGTCGTCGCGGGGATGCTGCTCGCGGCGGTGCTCGCGTTCGCCGCGACGCGGCTCGCCGTCGACCAGATCGTCGCCGGGACCGGGATCAACATCGCCGCGCTCGCCGCGGCGGCGTTCGCGCTCGTGCTCATTTGGCACCAGCCCGGGGCCTCGCACGAAGTCCCCGCGCTAGGCAACACTGGAGAGATCGTGCTGATCGTCCTCGCCTTCGCCGTCGCGGGTGCGCTGCATCTCGTGCTGAACCGCACGCCGTGGGGGCTGCGCGTGCGGGCGTGCGGCGAGGACCCGAGCGCGGCCGAGTCGGCGGGGATCGACGCGCTCGCGACCCGCTTCTGGGCGGTCGTGATCGGCGGGGCGATCTGCTCGCTCGGCGGCGTCTACCTTTCGCTCGCCGAGCTCGACCTGTACTCCGACGGGATGACCGCAGGCCGCGGCTTCATCGCGCTCGCCGCGGTGATCTTCGGCCGCTGGACGCCGCTGGGCGCGACGGGCGCGGCGCTCTTCTTCGGCTTCTTCGCGGCGCTGCAGTTCTCGCTCCAGCGCGCCGGCGTCCCGAGCGAGCTGCTCCAAGCGCTGCCGTACTTGGCTGCGATCGTGGCACTCGCGGGCTTCGCGGGCCGCGTGCGTGCCCCGGCGGCCGACGGCATCCCGTACGTCCGGCCCTAGCTCGGCGAAACTCGATCCGAACGCATATTGACTTTTGTCGGCGTTGGCCGATTAATAGAATACAATGCGCGTACCACGACGAGTCGTTGCCACCGTCGTCGCTCTCGCCGTTCCGCTCGCGATCGTTTCGCCTGCGGCGGCTCTCGGCACGGGCGGCCCGCTGGCCGATCTGCAGTCACAGCTCAGCGCGTACGCGATGCGCGCACCCGGCCACGTCGGGATCGCCGTCGAGGACGTGATCACCGGCGCGACGACCGGCGTCAACACCGGCGCCGAGATGCCGGCCGCCTCGACGATCAAGATCCCGGTGATGGTCGAGGTCTTCAAGCAGCTCGTCGCCGGGAAGTTCGACCTGAACACCAAGCTGACGCTGCGGCGCGCCGACAAGGACTGGGGCTCCGGCGACCTGTGCGACGCGCCGGTCGGGAGAAGCTATCCGGTCTCGCGGCTGCTCTCGCTCATGATCGACGTGAGCGACAACACGGCGACGAACATGCTGATCCGGCTCGTCGGGCGGCAGAGCGTCAACGAGACGATGGCCGACTACGGCCTCACGCACACGAAGCTGAACGACTTCATCCGCTCGGAGGGCAACGGGATCCGCTACGCGCTGCGCTCGAGCCCGGCCGACATGGCGCATCTGCTCGGCGTCATGGCGAAGGACCAGCTGATCGACGAGTGGTCCTCGCGCCAGATGATCGCGATCCTGCGCGGCCAGACGCACAACTCGCTCCTTCCCGCGCCGCTGCCCGCCGGAACGACGGTCGCGCACAAGACCGGCACGCTGCACGACACGCTCAACGACGTCGGCATCGTCAACCCGCAGAGCCAGGACCCGTACGTCATCGCCGTGATGACCACCGATCTCCCGACGCTCGACTCCGGCCGCCGCTTCATCCGCGGCGTCTCGAAGCTGACCTACACGGCGCTGAACAAGCTCGGCACCCTGCGCGACGACTTCAACCCGAATTTCGAGTCGGAACGCGCCGCCCCGCAAACGCCGGACCAACAGATGTGGACGCCGCAAAACGTCCCGGCCGCCCCCGCCTCGCCTGCCGCGGACGCGACGCCCGCTCCGACACAGCCGAACTGACTCAGCTCGCGGCCGCGGTCTTTCGTTCGCCGTAGGTGCGGGTGAGCCAGGGCGTGTACTTCGTGATCTCGCCGCGGATCGCGCGGTCGTAGAGGTCGATCAGCGCGCCGGCGACCGGGCCGCGGACGCCGTTGCCGACCGGGCGGCGGTCGACGGACTTGATCCATTGGATGCCGGCGGCGCTGCCGGTGATGAAGAGCTCGTCGGCGACGACCAGCTCGCTGCGGTCGATCGGGCGCTCGACGATCTCCAGACCGAGCTCTTCCTTCGCGAGCGTGATGATCGCGCGGCGGGTGACGCCTTCGAGGATGTTCTGCGAGGGATCGGGCGTGTAGAGCACGCCGCGGCGGACCATGAAGACGTTCTCGGCCGAGCCTTCGCAGACGTGGCCTTCGGCCGAGAGCATGATCGCCTCGTCGAAGCCGTTCATCACCGCCTCGCTCTTCGCGAGCGCACTGTTCACGTACGTCCCGGTGATCTTGCCGCGCGCCGGCGCCATCGTGTCGTCGATCCGGCGCCACGAGCTCACGCCGACGTTCAGACCGGTCGTCGCGTCGAAGTAGCGCTCGAACGGGATCGCGACCATCGCGAACGCGTCCTTCACGCCGTGCAGCCGCACGCCGATGTCCTCGTTCGCCTTGTACGCGAACGGGCGGACGTAGGTGTCGGTGCGCAGCTCGTTGCGCGCGCACAGCTCGACCGTCAGATCGCACAGCTCGCGCGCGCTCAGCGGCAGTTCGATCATCAGGATCCGCGCCGACTGCTCGAGGCGGCAGTAGTGGTCGTAGAGCTGGAGCAGGTAGAGCTCGTTCTCGCGCGCGTTCCAGAAGCCGCGGATCCCCTCGAAGCAGCCCGTTCCGTACTGGAGCCCGTGCGCGAGCAGGCCGACCTTCGCGTCGCCGTAGCGGACGAACTCGCCGTCGTGTTAGACCGTCAGGTCGGCCAGCTGCATGAAGTCGGACTCCTCCGGTGGTAAGCAGGGCGACGTGCGCGAGGTGTTCGGAACCTTCCTT
>DATAQE010000076.1:0-8095 GCA_036264835.1 Candidatus Elarobacter sp. | reverse complement strand
CAGACCTCCGGAAGCGTGGACGGCGGGCAAGCAGCCCGCCGTACCATCGGACATGGAGCGGAAGACGAGATTTGAACTCGCGACCCTCGCCTTGGCAAGGCGATGCTCTACCGCTGAGCTACTTCCGCGAACCGCCGACCTCGTTTCGAGGCGCTCGGCGTGAACCCTGGGAGTGTACCCGGCCGCCCGGACGGGCGTCAAGGACCGTCCTCGGAAGGGCCGTGCTCTGTGGCAGCAGGGCGAGCGGCTTTAGCTACCCGTCACACTCACCGCTACGATGGTGGACTGGCCGTGATCGTCCGAGATGGTGATCGTCACCGGAACGCCTTGCCCTTGAAAGCCGCTGTGAACCGAGACTGTGAATTGGACCGGGTTCGCATTGGGCACAAGCGCGATGTCGACGGCATCCTGCGCGCTCGCCGTCGCCGTGAAGGCGCCGGTGTAGTTCGATTCTGTCACCGTGAGCGTGGCCGGCGTCTTGGTATCTACGGCGTTCGCCGAGGCGGAGACGACGGGCTTGGAGGGCGGGGACACGTTCTCGCATTTCGAGAACACGATCGGAGCGAGCAGGCTCAAGATGCCGAGTTGCGACCGCGTGAACGTAGCGGCGTTCGACGCCAGCGACACCAGCCCGGTCGCGGCACTGATCGAGTTCGTCCGATACGCGCAGAAGCCCCGGTTCAATTCCGACGATTGGCGCGCCGCCTCATTCGAGGCCGCCGTCTGAGACGCGGAGCTGGCGTTGAACGCGGCGAGCGCGGCGTTATTCCGCTCAGCCGCGACTTTGTCGGCGTTCATAACCCCAGCGAAGTTCCTGGCGGTCAACGGGATCACGGATGCGTCCGAGAGCGAGGTACCTCCAAAGGCGAACGCGCGACGCGCGCGCTGATCGTCGGGAGGAACGACACGGCCGTTGACGAGGTATCCGATCGGTGCGTCGCTCGGCGTCGTCGCGTCGATAGCGCCCTTGGCCACAAACTTGGAGCGCGCTTGATCTCCGGCATTCGGCGATTGTGCCGCCAGCATGCGCAAAACATGTGGCGCTTGTTGCACTCCGACGCACGCGATCACGGTCGCGATCGCTTTTTCGTCCGTCACGCTGAACGACTTCGCCGCCATCATGCAATCGGTGACCGGCGGCCGCTGAGCGGGTGGGGCATTCTGCGCAACGGCGACCGTGGGCTGGTGCGCGAGAACGCTCGCGCCACAAAGCGCGAGGCCTAACGCAAACGAGCGCGGCCGAGCAGGGCGCATCATCATGGTACGACGCCTCCGTGCCGCACATCATATCACAGCTCGTTCGGCATGGCAAGGCGAGCAGTGTGACTGGTGGGCACGCCGAGGGTCGAACTCGGACGGGTCGCCCCACTGGAACCTAAATCCAGCGCGTCTGCCAATTCCGCCACGTGCCCGTGTGGCGGTGGGGTTCGCCCCCGGCGGCGGCGAGACCGCTCCCGTCCGTCGTGTCGATCACGCACTACGGCGCTGGGACGTACGTCAACCTGATCACGTTGTCGCCGATGCGCTCGCTGCTCGCGAGGCGGAGCGGCGGCCGCGGGCCGGCGAAGTACGGTTTGCCGCGGCCGAGCACGATCGGGTGCAGATAGATTCGGTACTCGTCGATGAGGCCGAGGTCGGTCAGGCTGCGCGCGAGCTCGGGTCCGGCGACCTCGATCTCGCCGGGGAGCCGACTCTTTAGGTCGCGCACGAGCGTTTCGAGGTCGTCGTCCACGAGCGTGGCGTTGGGGCCGACCGACTTCAGCGAGCGCGACACGACCCACTTCGGTTGGTTGCGCCACGCCGCGGCGAAGTCGCGCTCGGCCGCGTTCCACTGCGGATCGTCTTCGTCCCAATAGCGCATGACCTCGTACATGCGGCGGCCGTACACGCTGCCGCTCAGGTCGCGCACTTGCTCCACGAAGTGGCGGAAGAGCGCCGGATCGGGGACGATGTCCGGGTGGTCGTGGTCGACGTAGCCGTCCAGGGACTGGTTCATTCCGAAAACGAGCTTCGCCATCGCAACCGGCGTTCGCCCCGGGCGCCGGCGAGACCGCCCGGGACGACGGAGCTGCGGCTCAGCTCAGCGTGAAGTGGAGCTCGCCGAGCTTCGAGATCACCGTGCGGACGCGGTCGCCGGGTTTGAGCCAGACCTGTTTGTCCTTCGGGTAGCCGGTGATGACGCCGCTCGGCGTGCCGGTGAAGATGACGTCGCCGGGCGAGAGCGTGATGAACGTCGACGTGTACGCGATGATGTGCGCGCAGTTGAAGATCATCTGCTTGGTGTTCATGTCCTGGCGCGGCGTCGTCTCGTCGTTGACGAACGTCTGCACCTGGAGCGTCTGCGGGTCGGGGATCTGGTCGGCGGTCACGAGCCACGGGCCGATCGGCGCGAACTCGTCGGGCGTCTTTCCGGTCATCCACTGCGAGACGCGCTGCTGCGGGTCGCGCGCGGTGAAGTCGTTGCCGCAGGCGTAGCCGAAGACGTGGCTCAGCGCGTCGGACTCGGCGACGTTGCGCGCGGTCTTGCCGATCACGATCACCAGCTCGGACTCGTAGTCGAACTTCTGTGCCGGGATCTTCGAGACGGCGACCGTGCCGTTGTGGCGGTTCAGCGTCGTGTTGTACTTGTTGAAGAGGTCGGGGAACGGCGGGGCTTTCTCGCCGGTCTCCTCGATGTGCGCGCGGTAGTTCAAGCCGACGCAGATGATCTTCGGCGGGGCGGTGACGACCGGGCCGTATTGCACCGCGTTCTCGGCGCGGATCGCGCTCGCGGGGGCGTTCTTCACCAGGTTCGGGAGCGCGGCGATGTTGCCGCGGCCGGCGACGACGTCGTCGACGGTGAGCGGCGGGTGCTCGACGTTCAGCGCCTTCGCCGCGCGGGAGATGTCGACGATCCCGCGCGCGGTGCGGACGCCGACGTGGTCGACGCCGTTGTCGCGCAGCGTCGTGAACGTCATCCCGCGCGTCGCGGCGGCGACGTCGGCCGGGCTCGCGGCGGCGATCAGGGTGGGCATGGCGTAGGCGGCGGCCGCGGCGCCCGCGGTTCCGGCCAGAAACGCGCTGCGGGAAGGGGTCATGTGTCGTGCCTCCTTCAACGGGTTCGGGTTCTGTTTGGGAAAAGGCTTTGCGAGCGCGCGAACGCGTCCTGCCTCTGCCGGGTAGGAAGGCGTCGTGGCGAAACGACAAGAGCGGCAACCGCGCACGCCGGAGATCTATCTCTCGGTCGATATCGAGGCGGACGGGCCGATCCCCGGGCCGTACTCGATGCTCTCGGTCGGGATCGCGGCGTTCTCGCTCGAGAAGGTGCTGCTCGGGACGTTCACGCGGAATCTCGAGCCGCTGCCCGGCGCCTCGCAGCATCCACGCGTCATGGAGTGGTGGCGCTCGACGCCGCAGCACCGCGCGGCGTACGAGCGCACGCGCGAGGACGTGCAGCCGGTGCGCGAGTCGATGCTCGCGTGCGACGATTGGGTGAAGTCGCTGCGCGCGCACGGGAAGCCGTGTCCGGTCGGTGCGCCCGCGGCGTACGACTACGGCGCGTGGCTGTACTGGTATCTCGCCTACGCGGTCGGCGACGTGCCGGAGCTGGGGTTCTCGGCGCTCGATCTGAAGTCGTTCGCGTTCGGGCGGCTCGCCGGGACGCGGTACCGCAGTCTCGGCAAGGGGACGTATCCGGCGGAGTGGTTCGATCGCGACACGCCGCACACGCACGTCGCGCTCGACGACGCGATCGAGCAGGGCGCGATCATCGTGAACGCGATCCGCGAGCGTGACGGCCTGCCGCGGATCGAGGGGTACACGCTCGCGGCGCCGGCGTGAGCGTCGCGGCGGGCTCAGAAGTGCTTCGCGAACCAGTCGATCCAGCGGCGGTTGACGTCCTCGGCGTGGAGCGGGTCGGACGGGAAGTGGCCGTTCACGGGGTAGACGAGCAGCTCCACCGGCGTCCCGGTCGCGCGGATCGCGTGGTAGAACTCGTACGAGATCGGCGTCGGGACGCGCTGGTCGCCGGCGTCGGTGACGATCAAGGTCGGGGTCTTCACGCGGTCCGCGTACGTGAGCGGTGATTCCTCGAGCGCGCGCTTCATCGCAGCGTCGTCTTTCCACGGGTCGCCGCCGATGAGCGCGGGTGCGTACTCGTCCACGTCGCTCATCGTGGCGACGCCGAGCAGCGAGTCGACGCCCGCGCCGCTGAACGCGGCGCGCCAGCGCGTATCGTGCGTGATCAGCCACGACGTCATCATCCCGCCGGCCGACCAGCCGGAGACGCCGATGCGGCTCGCGTCGACGCTCCCTTCGGCTTCGAGCACTGCGACGCCGTCGAGAATGTCGCGGCCGGCGACGGACATCGGGCGGCCGAGCGAGCTCGCGATCGACTTCGCGCCGTGGTTGTCGCTGCCGCGGTAGTTCGGCTCCATCACCAGCCAGCCGCGTGCGGCCATCAGCGCGGCAAGCCCGTTGAACTGCTCGCGCGTCGCGGCGGTCGGGCCGCCGTGGATCACGAGCACCAGGGGGTACTTCTTCCGCTTCGTGAAGCCCGGCGGTTCGGTGATCACCGCGTCGAGCTGCGTGCCGTCGGCGGCGCGCCAGGCGATCGTGCGCTTCGTGCCGATTCCGCGCGATGCGAGCCAGGCGTTCGCGGAGGTGAGCCGCTGCACGCCGAGGAGCTTCGCGCCGCGCGACGCGTTGCGGCCGATCACATCGCGGGCGATGCGGGCGACGTAGATCTCCGACGGATCGGTCGCCGTGGAACCGGAGAACGCCAGCGTGCCGTCGCGCGCGACCGACGGGAAGTTCGGGTTCACCTCGCCCGTGCGCAGCATCGTCACCGTGCCGGCGCGGTCGAGCGTGAAGAGGTGCGAGCGCGTGCCGTACGTCGCTTCGGTGACGACGGCGCCGTCGGGGAGAAACTCCGCGCCTTGCGGGTTCAGGTCGAGTTTCTCGCCGAGATCCGCGGCGCGCGAGCCGTCCGAGTTCGCGAGGATGATGTCGTTCTGCACCTTCGCGGTCGCGTTCGGGCGCACGTACGTGAGCGATCTTCCCGCGCGGTCGAACGTCGCGCCGCCGCTGCCGAGCTCGCCGAACGTGGTCACCTTGCCGGTCGTCGTGTCGGCGAGCGCGAGCGTCGTGCGGTAGAACGTATCGAACGTCCCGTCGGGCGCGCGCGTGAATGCGATCGCGCGGCCATCCGGGCGGTACGTGAGCTCGCCGCCCGCGACGCTCCACGTCCCCGAAGTGAGGCGGCGCGCGGTGCCGCCGCCGGCGCGGATCACCCAGATGTGCGAGGGCGTCGCGGCCGCGCGGGCGGTCCACGCTTCACGGGTGACGGTGAACGCGTCGTCGTGCGCGTCGATCTGCTTCTTGTTCGGCGGCTCGTCGGGGGTGACGTACGCGATCTCGCGGCCGTCACGGCGCCAGGCGAAGCCTTCCACGCCGCGCTCGGCATCGGTCAGGCGCATCGCCTCGCCGCCGTCGACCGGGAGCACCCAGATCTGCGGGGTCTTCTTCTCGCCGCCTGCGCTCAGGAACGCGATGCGGTCGCCGTTCGGTGACCAGACCGCGGACTGCACGTTCTTGCGGTCCGGCGTGAGGACGCGCTTCGCGCGCGTCTTCACGTCGACGAGGACGAGGCGCGTGAGCGTCGTGTCGTTCTTGTAGTCCGAGCGCCGCTCGATCGCGGCGACGTGGCGCGCGTCGGGCGCGATCGCGACGTTGCCGTAGCTGACGAGGCGCCGCAGGTCGTCGAGCGCGATCGGGCGCGGCGCGGCGCCTAGGAGGAACGCGGCGCTCGCGGCGGCCGCGCACGAGACGATCAGTCGTCGCATCACTTCAGCCTCTGCTCGAACCAGTCGGTCCAGATGCGCAGCCGCGTCTCGCGGCCGACCGGATCGGTCGGGTTGTGGCCGGTGCGCGGCAGCTCCATGAACCTCACGTCGAGGCCGCGGCCTTGCAGCGCCCGGTAGAACGCGAACGACTGCGTGATCGGGACGCGCTGGTCGTTGCTGTCGGTGAGGATCAGCGTCGGCGTCTTGACGTTCGCGGCGTACGTGATCGGCGACTCGGCGCGGTACTTCGCGCGGCCTTCCGGCGTCCACGGCGTCGCACCGCCCAGGAACGTCGAAGCGAACTCCTCGCCGATGTCGGCGAGCGTCGCCTGCTCGAACCAGTCGTTCACCGCGGCGCCGCTCATCGCCGCGCGCCAGAACGTCGCATGGCCGATCAGCCACGACGTCTGCAAGCCGCCGCCGGACCAGCCCGAGACGCCGATCCGCGATGCGTCGACGATCCCGAGCTTCTTCGCCGCCTCGACGCCCGCGAGGTTGTCGCGGCCGGGACCGCTCGTCACGGGACCGACGATCGCCTGCAGAAACGCGTCGCCGCCGTTGTCGCTGCCGCGGTAGTTCGGCTGCAGCACCAGCATGCCGCGCGCGGCCAGCAGCTGCGGAAGGCCGCTGAAGTCGCGGTACGACGTGGCGACCGGGCCGCCGTGGATCACGAGGACGAGCGGGTACTGCTTGCCGGCCGCGTAGGTGGTCGGATAGGTCAGCGCGCCGTTCACGCTCATGCCGTCCGAGGTCCAGTCGAGCCGTTCGGTGCGCGCCACCGCGTAGCCGCGGACCCATGCGTTCTCATCGGTGATCGGGAACGGTTTGCCGCCTTTGCGCATCACGTAGATCTCGCCCGGCCGGTCGACGTGATGTGCGACGAACGCCATCGTGCCGTCGCGCGCGACCGTTCCGTCGTCGGCGAAGTCCAGCTCGCCGAGATCGGCGCGTGACTGCGTACCGCCGTCCGCGGGGACGCGGTACAGGTAGGAGCGCACGCCGTCGGCGGCGCCGATCAGGAGGGTGCGGTCGTCCTGCCAGTCGGCCCAGTGCACGTTGCGGTCGAGCGCGATGCCGCTCGCGACGTCGGTGCCGTCGGTGACACGGCGCACCACGCAATCGCTTTGCAGGTACAACGTTCCGTGGCGCGGGAGCGAGAGCGCGAGACGCGTGCCGTCCGGCGAGAGCCGTCCGCCCCCGTCGGGCCCGCCGTTCGCGCGCAGCGGGCGCGTCGTGCCTTTTGCGACGTCGACCAGGACGGTGTGATCCTTCGTGAGATGCGCGAAGATCGGGTCGGGTTGTTCGCCCGTCACGATCGCGCTCGCGTCGTGAAGCCATTGCAGGGCGCCGTTTTGCGTCGCGGGACCGTGCGTGATCTGGCGGGGATTCGCGCCGTCGGCGTCGATAGTCCAGACGTGCGACGGGCGTGACGGCGCGCGGGTCAGATAATGCTCGTCGGTGACCGTGAACGCTTCGGCGTAGCCGCGCGGCGTCGGCGACGCGGACGGCGACGGCTTCGGCGATGCGCCGGACGAGGGCGCCGGTGAAGATGCCGGCGACGCGGCGTTCGGCGGAGGATCGCGCATGATGTACGCGAGCGCGCGACCGTCGGGCCGCCACGAGATCGCGGAGATCGCACCGCGCGCGTGCGTGATCCGCTCGGCGTCGCCGCCGTCGAGCGAGAGCACGTAGATCTCCGGCATCTGACCCTTCCCGGGCGACGCCAGGAACGCGATCCGCGTTCCGTCCGGCGACCAGCTCGGGGTAGAGATATCGGCGCGGTCTTGGGTGAGGACGCGGCGGGCGTTGCCGTTCGCCAGGTCCACCATGACGAGCTCGGTGCGCTCGACGTCTTCCTTGTAGTCCCCAACGCCGCGAACGTACACGACGCGCTCGCCGTCGAGCGATATCTGCGGCTCGCGCACCGCGACCGTCCGGCGCAGCGCCTCGAGCGTCAGCGGTTTCAAGGCAGCGCGCGGGGTGCTCGGCGCGACCGGCGCGGGCGAGGCCGCGGGCGCGGGCGGGACGGCGGCGCGGGCGGGCCCCGCCCCGGCGAGAAACGCGGTGGTCACCGCGACGGACACGAAACGGCGCAAGAAGACCTCCCGATCTCCGAAGGAATCGCGAGGCGGCATTTTGCGCGCATGGTACGATGAGGCCTGCGGGATGTAGCTCAGCTTGGTAGAGCGCTTGCTTTGGGAGCAAGAAGTCGCAGGTTCAAATCCTGTCATCCCGACCACGCGCCCGTGGTCTAACGGATAAGGCATCCGCCT
>DATAQE010000046.1:0-5516 GCA_036264835.1 Candidatus Elarobacter sp. | reverse complement strand
CGGTCGCGACCGCGATCCCGGACTCCGCGGCCAGCGCGCGGACCTCCTCGAGCGTGAGCGCGAGATCGGGCGGCTCGACGCGTTCGCTCGCTTCGCGTTCGACCAGCTGCTGGAGGCCGTGCGGGAGCGGCGCGCGCGTCGCGCTCGAGAACCGCGATCCGGAACGCGCCGCGGCGCTGCTCGACGCCGTGCCGCCGTACACGACCGGCGCGCTCTCGCTGCCGGACTACGAGCGCGTCGTCGACCGCATCGACCGCGACGTCGTCATGCGCTACCCGAACGTGTGGATGGCGACGATCCCGTTCCGGCGGTTCGCGGTCGACCGCGAGACGTACGTGCGCGAGACGGAGACCGTCTATTTCTGCCTCCCGGTCTCCGCGACGCCGGTCAAGCGCGCCGCGGTGCTCACGCACCTCGCCTCCGCGTACTTCAACCTCGGGCGCTCCGCCGAGTGCTACGCGCTGCTCGACTCCGCGCTGGCCGGTTTCGCCGCCGAAGCGGGACCGGCGCGCGCGGCGATCTTGAACTGCGCGGCCTCGCTGCGCGGGGAGCAAGGGATGTTCTCGCTCGCGCGCCGGCTCGCGCGCGAAGCCGCCGCGTCCGTCGACCAGAAGTTCGCCGAGAACCTCGCGCTCCACCACATCGAGGCGAACGAAGCGGTCGCGCGCGGGCAGTACGAGCGCGTGCAGGTGATCTTCGACGAACTGCTGCGGCGCCATTCGCGCGACGAGCTGCCGCTGTACTTCGCATACTCCGCGAGCGATGCGGCGCTGTGGGCGTGGACGTTCGGCGACGACGAGCGCTTCGCGCACTACATCGCGATCCTCGAAGGCGCGCTCACCCCCGGTCTCGAGGCCGGTTTCGGGCGGATGATCGACGCCGCGTACGGCCGCGCGATCGGCGCCGAGGACGCGTACGAATGGCCGATCCACACCGGCGTCGCGCACCTCTACCGGATGGGCCGCGCGGCCGACACCGACGAAGCCGTCGAGGCAGCGCGCGCCGCGGCCGCGGCCGCCGACGTGCGGGGCGACCCGCTCGCGCAGGTGCTCGCGCACAGCGCGCTCCATCTGCTCGATCCGAGCACGCGCGAGAGCTCGGGAGCGACCCTCGGGCGCATCGGCGCGCAGGTCGAGAGCCCCGAGCTCCAGGAGGCCATCGCCGGAGTCTTGCGCGGCGACCGCTTCGGGATCCTCACGCCGTTCGTCGAGCGGCGCGTGCTGCGCGCCCGCGAGCGCCGCGCTGCGAAGCTGCGCGTCGAGCTGCTCGCGGCGCGGGTGACCCGCGACGGCGCCGCCGCGCGGATCTCACCGAAGGAGTTCCAGCTGCTCGCGCTCTTGGCGTCCGCGTACGGGCCGGTCTCGCAGGACCGGATCGGCGAGGCGCTCTGGGAGCACATCGATCCCGAGAGATGGCCGAACAACGTCAAAGTCACCGTCTCGCGATTGACGAAGAAGCTCGACGCCGGCGAAGTCGTCGCGACCGACGAGCGGAATTACCGGCTGCTGCGCACGGTGGAGGTCGACATGCGGCGATACGAAGAGATCGTCCACGGGATCTCCGACCAGCCGATCGGCGCCGCGGCGCGCGAAGGGCTGTGCGAGATCGTCGAGACGTACGCGGGCGGTGCGGCCGGGAAGTACGAGCGCTATCCGTGGATGCAGCCGGTCCTGGCGCGGATGAAGGACCTCGTCTGCGACGCGGCGCTCGCGCTTGCGCGCGACGCGCTCCGCGAGATGCACTACGACGAAGCGCGCCGGTACGCGCAGAGCGTCATCGCGATCGACCCGTACAACGAACGCGCGTGTGAGACGATGATGCGGATCTGCTTGCAGCGCGGCGATCCCGACGCGGCGCGCCGCGAGTACCGCCGTCACGCGACGGCACTCGCGACGGAGCTCGGCGCCGAGCCGTCGCCGCGGCTCGTCGAGCTGCTGCGCCAAGCCCGTTAGGGCCCGCTCCCGCCTCCGATCGGTCCCGAGACGCTGGTGCGCTGGCGGAACGCGAACGTGATCGTTCCCTCGAGCGGCCCGGCGAACTGGATCGGCGGGGTGATGACGCTCGAGCCCCACGTGTCGATCTGGAGCGATTGGATCAGCGCCGCGTTCGGATCGTTGGGAACGATGGGGCTCGGCGGCAGCGGAGCGCTGGTCGGGGCCGTCACGTGCAGCGTCGTCCCGTCGAAGGAGTAGTGGCCGTAGAAGACGCCGGTCGTGCGTACGCCGGTCGCGTTGATGTCGACTGCGGAGGGGTTGCCGGTCGAGCCCCAGGAGAACTCCTCGACTTCACCGTCGCTGAGGTCGTCGAAGAACACGTTGGGCCGGGGTTTGGTGTCCATGGTGATTGTCCTCAAGAGTGGGCGTGCTGAGTGGGTGTGGCCGGTAGCCGGAACGCGTACTGCTGCGCGGTGAACCGCGCGGCGAGCTCCGCCGCGATCGCGCCGACGTTCTCGGCGGCGATCCGCATCGCGCGCGAGTCGCGCTGCAGCGCCACGCAGGCCGCGCAGATGGAGACGGGATTGCCGGGGAGCGTGTAACCCGGCTCGTAGCGAGCGACGAACTCGGCGATCCCCGCCGGGCCCGCGACGTGGAGAAACATCTTGAGCGCGTCGTTCGGTGCGTCGCGAAGGACGTCGGGGAGCGGGCGGTCCGCCACCGATCCGATCCGAAGCCCCGGCAGCTCTTCGAGCGGGAAACCGCAGCAGGCGATGAGCTCCTGATCCGGCGTGACGGAGATCGTCGTCATGATCGTCACGCAGCCGCCGTCCACGTCGGCGCCGCGCGCGCCGCGCAAGCGCTCGTGCGTCAGAGGTGCGGTGCCGCGTCCGCCGGCGTCGACGATCCACGGATCGCTCGAAAGCGCGAGCTTTCCGCTCTCGAGCTCGTCGCGCAGCTCCGCGCGCAGCTGCTCGGCGCCGAAGGCCGACTGATCGCACTCCTCGACGCTGATCCGCGTCGCGATCCCCGCGCGAACGGCGGCGCGCGCGCCGTGCACGACGCGCCCGACCGGCACGAACTCCTGGTGGAACGTTCCGGTCGAGAACATCAGCTCGTCGAGCCCGGCACCGGCGAGCGCGGCGATCCGGCGGTCCGCCGCCTTCGCGTCGCTCGCCCAGAAGCCGTTGGTGATCGCTCGCGTCGCGAACCCGAGCGTGTGCGCCCGAGCGACGAGCGCGACCAGATCGTCGCCGAGCAAGAACGCTTCGCCGCCGGTGAAGACGATGCGCTCGATCGTCGGAACGGACGTCGCCTCGTCGAGCAGCGCGCGGATGCGCGGTACGGTCAGCGTCCCCGTCGCGCGCGGGCCGGCTCCGACGCAGCAGTGGTCGCAGCGGGCCGTGCAGCGGCGCGTCGTGAGGATCGACAGAACGCGCGGTCGGACGAACATTGGGTTCCTCGCGAAGGGGGGCAGGGAAACATCGCCTATACTACAAGACAACTTGAATATGCGCAAGCTTGTGTTGTAATATAAAGGAGCAAGCACCCGAAAGGAGACGTCCCGTGCGGCCTGCCTCTCCCGCCTTTGCGCTTCCGATGAGCGATCGGCCGGCCGCCGCCGGCTTCCGCGGGGCCGGACCCGCGAATCCCAATGAGATCGTCCGCATCGTGATCAAGCTGAGGCCGCGCGAGGAGCCGTATACGGAGGCGATGCGGCTCGGGATGGTGCTTCCGCTCGAACGGCCGCTCCCCGACTACGGCGCGGTGACGGCGCGCTTCGGGGCCGATCAGCGCGCCGCCGACACGGTGGTCGCGTTCGCGCAGCGTTACGGCCTCACCGTCGACGGCGCGAACGCAGCGGCTCGGATGGTGATCCTCGAGGGGACGGTCGCGCTCGTCAACGTCGCGTTCGGCATCGATCTGCAAATCTTCGTCGGCGAGGACGGCCAGCGCTATCGCGGCTTCGACGGCATGCTGCACGTGCCGCCCGAGCTCGCCGAGCTCGTCACCGTCATCGCGGGGATCGACAACCGGATCTTCGTGCCCGCGCCGTCCCCCGCGCGCGCGCTGCTTCCGCTGACGCCCCCGAGCGCGCAGCCCTCCGCGCCGTTCACCGTCCCCGAGCTCGCTCGCAAGTACCGCTTCCCGCCGAACCTGCGCGGTGCGGGACAGCGTGTCGCGGTGCTCATATTCGGCGACGCGATCGCGCAGGCCGATCTCGACCAGTACTTCGGCGGTCTCGGGATCGAACGGCCGCCGGTTCGCACGATCGCGATCGGCGGTTTCTCGCTCGGCCGCGGGAACGATCTGGAACCGATCACGGATCTGGAGATCGTCGGCGCCGTCGCACCGGGCGCGGAGACGGTCGCGTACTTCTCGCGCTTCACCGAAGCCGGGTGGCTCGAGACGGTGACGACCGCGATCCACGATCGCACGATCCCGCCGACCGTCGTCTCGACGTGCTACGGCGACGCGGAACGCGAGCAGGGCGGCTTTCTTTTCCGCGAGCCGAGCCTCAACGAGCTGAACCGCACCTTCGCCGAAGCGGGGCTGCTCGGGATCACCGTGACGGTCGCATCCGGCGATCTCGGCGGGACGAACGACACCGCGCCCGGAGCGCCGTTGCGCGTGATGTTCACGGCGGCGATGCCGTTCGTGCTCGCCTGCGGCGGGACGATGTTCGACGCGGCGGACGGCGGCCGCGAGATCGTTTGGAAAGACGCGGGCGGAAAGCGTTCGGGCGGCGGCGCCAGCGAGCTCTTCCAGAAACCGGCGTGGCAGGCGAGCGCGAACGTCCCGTTGCGGCCCAACTGCGATTTCCGCGGGCGCGGTACTCCCGACGTGGCGGCGCTCGCGGCGCTCCACGGCTACGCGCTCTTCGCGAACGGGAAGCCGATCGTGAGCGGCGGCACCAGCGCCGCGACACCGTTGTGGGCCGGCCTCATCGCGCTGATCAACGAGGCACTCGGCGCGATCCGCCCCGGACAAACGGTCGGGTTCATCAACCCGCTGCTCTATTCGGGGCTGGGATCGTCGAGCGCGTTCAACGACATCACGGCCGGTGACAGCGTCGAGTTCACCGCGGGCAAGGGCTGGGATCCGTGCACGGGCTGGGGGAGCCCGAACGGCGCCGAGCTCCTGCGCGCGCTCAGCGACGTCAGTGGAAGTTGCGCGCGCGCACTTTCTCCGCCGCTCCGTGCGCGTCGAGCGGCCAGCACCGCTT
Organism: Candidatus Elarobacter sp.; assembly: GCA_036264835.1. Classification (GTDB taxonomy): domain Bacteria; phylum Vulcanimicrobiota; class Vulcanimicrobiia; order Vulcanimicrobiales; family Vulcanimicrobiaceae; genus Vulcanimicrobium. The sequence continues at coordinate 356 of DATAQE010000046.1, read as the reverse complement.
CATGATCACGTCGATGCAGCCTTGGTCTTTCTGCAGCACGCCTTCGACGATCAGGCACTGCGAGCTGCGGATCGTGCGGCGGTTGCGCTCGTAGACGTCGGGGCGGACGATCACGTTGACGAGCCCGGTCTCGTCCTCGATCGTCAGGAAGACGAAGCCTTTCGCGGTGCCAGGGCGCTGGCGCGTGATGACGAGCCCGCCGATCTTGCAGACGAGGTTCTTCGGCATCGCGGCGAGGCGGTTCGCGGCGAGGACGTTCTGCGCGTCGAGGAACGGGCGCACGTGCGCGATCGGCTGCACCTCGCTCACGCCGGTCGCGTGGATCTCGAGCGTCGTGCGCTCGATCGGCGTGAGCG
>DATAQE010000010.1:0-6586 GCA_036264835.1 Candidatus Elarobacter sp. | reverse complement strand
CGAGACGATCTACGACTATCTCGACAACCTCTGCGACCGTCTCCCCGGCGTGACGCAGCAAGGCTACGCGACGCTGCACGAATCCCTGATCGACGCGCTCGACGACCGCGGTGCGCCGCGCGACTACTACCGCGACGGCCCGCCGGGCGACGACGGCGGCTACCTGCGCTCGCTGGTCGACGCCGCGCGCGAGGGCTTGCGCGCGCTCCCGAACTATCACGCGGTGCGCGACCGGCTGGTCGAGGTCGCACGGTTCTACGCCGACCTGCAGGTGCTCAAGCACGGCCCCGCCGGCGAGCGCGAGCGCGCGTGCGACGCGTGGTACGCCCGCAACCGCGAGCGTTTCCCGGGATTGTCGTGGTGGGAGTTCGCCGCTGCCTGCGGCTCCTCGCTCCCGGTCTTCGCGCTGATCGCGCTCGCCTCGCGCGAGCGGCTCGGTGCGGCGGAGATCGACGAGACGGTGCGCGCGTACTTCCCCGGCGTCTCGGCGCTCCACATCCTGCTCGACTATTTCATCGACCAAGCCGAAGACCGCGAGCACGGCGAGCTGAACTTCGTCGCGTGCTACGCGTCGAGCGCGGAGGCCGTCACGCGCTTGCGCCAGCTCGTCACCGCGACGCTCGCACGCGTGCGCGGCCTCGCCGACACCGCACGCCACCGCTTCCTCGTCGAGGCGATGTGCGTGTTCTATTTGACGCACCCGAAGATCTTCGAGCAGCGGCTCGACCGCGAGAGCGACGCGCTGCTGAGCGCGCTCGGCTGAACGCGCGCCGCAGATGCGCTGCGTCGCGATCTCCGACACGCACAACCGCGCCGAGGCGGTCGCGATCCCGGACGGCGACGTGCTGCTGCACGCCGGCGATCTCACGATGAAAGGCGGCTGGGAGGAGCTGCTGCGCGCGGCGCGCTGGCTCGGCTCGCTGCGCGAGCGCTATCGCGCGGTGATCGCGATCCCCGGCAACCATGACTTCGGCGCCGAGCGCGAGCCGGACGAGACGCGCGCGCTGTTCGAGTCGCGCGGGATCGTCTGGCTGGTCGACGAGGCGGCGAGCGTCGACGGCGTGACGTTCTACGGCTCGCCGTGGCAGCCGTGGTTCTACGACTGGGCGTTCAACTTTCCGCGCGACGACGCAGGCGCGCAGGCGCGCGAGACGTGGTCACGCATCCCGCGCGACACGCGCGTGCTGATCACGCACGGCCCCCCGCGCGGCATCCTGGACCGCACGGAGCCGCACGACGAGCACGCCGGCTGTCCGTTTCTCCTCGAAGCGATCGAAGAGCGGCCGGCGATTCGCGCGCACGTCTTCGGTCACATCCACGAAGGGTACGGCGAGCAGCGCGAGGCCGAGCGACTGTTCGTCAACGCCTCGACGTGCGACCTACGCTACGACGCGGTGCAAGCACCGGTCGCGTTCGAGGTCTAGCCGCGCTCTTCGGCGCGCTTCTTCTGCCAGCTGTGGAAGTCGATCGCGGCGAACGCCACGAACAGCGTGTTGGCGATCAAGGTCGCGACGCCGAGATAGCCGCGGTACCACTGGTCGACGGCGACGGCGTAGCCGAGCGCCAGGCCGAGCAGGACGGCGAGCAGCGCACGGGTCGAGAGGGCGAGCATCGGGCGCTTCTGCGCGAGCAAGAACGCCGCGGCGAATGCGAAGATGAACACGTACATATTGATCGCGTTGGCGGTCATCGTACTCCGGTGTTCGGCGTCCCACGGAGCGTTCCTTAGACCCCGCGTTTCGAGACTGCAAAGAACCAGGGCCATCAACCGAGCTTGCGCTCACCAGGACGCGCGGGTCCGGGCGTTCAACGGCGGGTCCGTGCAAGCGCTGCGCCCGCTCGGAGCAACCCTCGCCGCCTCGCTCCTGCTCGCGGTCGCACCGCCCGCGCCGCTGCTCGGCTTCACCGCCGCCTCGACCGCGCGCGAGCGGGCCGACGAGGCACGCTTCCTCGATCTGCCGAGCGCCCAGGGCGCGCTCGACCTCGCCGCGGTCATCGGCGCGCACCCGCACTACGCCGGGACGCCGGCCGATCTCGCGCTCGCGGAGTACGCGCGCGACCGGCTGCGCGAGTACGGCTTCGACGCGCAGCTCGAAGCGTTCACCACGCGCGTCGACACGCCGCGCAAGCTCGCGCTCGAGCTCTATCCCGACGGCGTCTACGTCCCGCGCACCGGTCTGCACCGCGCGCGCGGGACGCCGCCGGTCGGGTTCGATCTGCGCGAGCGCGGCGATCCGATCGATCCCCCGACGCTCGATCCCGCCGTCGGGCTGCCGTTCAACGCGGGCTCGGGCGACGGCGACGTGAGCGCGCCGCTGGTGTATGCGAACCGCGGGCTGCCGGGCGATTTCGCGGAGCTGCGCGCGGCCGGGGTCGACGTGCGCGGCACCGTCGTGCTGATGCGCTACGGCGCGGCGTTTCGCGGCCTGCTCGTGCGCAACGCGCAGAACGCGGGTGCGGCGGGCGCGATCCTGTACGACGATCCGGCGGACGACGGCTTCGCGAAAGGACCGTCGTACCCGCACGGCCCGTTGCGGCCGATCACCTCGATCCAGCGCGGCTCGGTCGGCGAAGGGATTCGCATTCCGGTCTTGCCGATCAGCGGGGAGAACGCGCGCACGCTGCTGCGCTCGCTGCGCGGCCGCGCCGCACCGGCCGGCTGGACCGGCGCGCTCGACGCGGCGTACCCGCTCGCGCGCGGCCCCGGGCTCGTCCATCTCGTCGTCACGATGAACCGCACCAACACGACGCTCTGGAACACGGTCGGGACGCTGCGCGGATCGCAGCCGGCGCAGAGCGTCGTGCTCGGCGCGCACCGCGACGCGTGGGTCGCGGGCGTCGGCGACAACGGCGCCGGCATCATCACGCTGCTCGAAGCCGCGCGCGGCCTCGGCTATCTCGCGCGGAGCGGCTGGCGTCCGAAGCGCTCGATCATCGTCGCGCTGTGGGACGGCGAGGAGCTCGGCTTGCGCGGCTCGGCCGCGTTCACCGCCGCGCACGGCGCCGAGCTGCACCGCGGCTGCGTCGCGTATCTGAACGCCGACGAGAACGTCACCGGACCGTGGTTCGGCGCCGCCGCGGTCGGCGCGCTCGGGCCTACGATCGTTGAAACGGCGCGGGGCATCGCCGATCCCGCGCGCCAGCGTTCGACGCTGTACGATCGCTGGCGTGCGATGCCGCACGGCGCCGAGCCCCGCACGATCGGCGGCGGGAGCGATCACGAGTCGTTCCTGCTCTCGTTCGGGACGCCGGTCGCGGAGATGCGCTTCAGCGGCCCGTTCGGCCCGTACCATTCCAGCTACGACACGCTGCGCTACGCGAGCACGTTCAGCGATCCCGGATTCCTGCTGCACCGCACCGCGGCGCAGCTCTACGGCGTCGTCGCGATGCGGCTCGCGGACGCGGACGCGGTGCCGTACGCGTTCGCGTCGTACGTCCCCGAGCTGCGCGCGGGTTTGGACCGCTTGCAGTCGCGCGCGCAGACCGACCACCGCGCGCTCGATCTGAGCGCGCTCCGCGAATCGGTCGACGTGTTCGCGACGGCGGCGCGCCGCGCCGACGACGCGATCGCGCACGGCGAGGGTCCGGGCGCGGAGCGCGAGCTGGCGGCAGCGCAGTCGCTCGACACGCTGCTCTACGGCGTGGAAGACTACGCGAGCGTCGCGTTCCCCGACCTCGCGAAAGCGTACGCGAGCGGCTCGGCGCCCGCGCTGAACGCCGCGCTCGCGAGCGCGCGCTCCGCGCTCGGCGGCGCGACCAAAGAGCTGCTGTAGCGAGCGGGCGCTTTGCGCTTAGCGCGCGCCGCCGCGCGGAAACGTCTCCCTGAGGAGGTAGGACAATGCGTTCAGTGTTGAGCGGCGTCGCCGCGTTGGCGCTCGCCGTCGCTTCTGTTTCGGCCGCCGCCGGTCAATCATCGAGCACGCTGAAGAAATCGCCGGTGCCGATCATGCCGACGTGCAACACGAAAGCCGGCCCGGTCGTCTGGTACAACGCTTCGGCGAAGAAGTACTACACGAAGGGTGCAGCGCAGTACGGCAAGGGCAGAGGCCAGTACATGTGCCGAAACGCCGCGACCGCGGGCGGCGGGATGACGAGTCCGAGCCGGTCGGTGAACTCGTCGAAGATTCCTTGCCACATGGGCGGGATGTCGAGCGGCTCGACGAGCGGCGGCACGACGACCGGCCGTCGCGTGAGCGCTCCGCATACGATGGTGCCGCGGCCGATGAGCTCGCCTAATACGATGATGTCGCCGGGGGCGATGAGCACACCGGGGATGATGACGTCGCCCGGGAGCATGGGATCTCCGCAGCCGTCGAGCGGGCCGACGTCGGGGAACCAGGGCAACACCGGCGCGCCCGGCGCGGGCGGCCAGGTCCCGAACAACCCCGGCTCGACCACGAACAGCACGAGCCCCGCACCTAGCGCGAGCCCGCGCCCGCGCACGTAACCCGCTCGAACCAGCACGCGAAACGATGAGGAGGCCGCCCGGAAGGGCGGTCTCCGCCGTTCCGGAAGCGCCGCAAGCGTGCAAGCCGTCCCGCCGGCCCCGCCGGCGATCGTGAGCCCCGCGCCCTCTCCGTCACCGGCGCCGTCCGGGTCGCCCGCGGTCTCACCGTCGCCCGTGCCGGCGGCCGGGCCGTGGATGGCGGCGCCGCGGCCGTGGGGGACGGCGGCGTGGACCGTGCAGCACGACGCGTTCGTCACGCGCGCGCAGCAGGGGAACGTCGACGTGCTGTTCATCGGCGACTCGATCACCGCGTTCTTTCTCAGCCGCGCGCCCGAGGTGTGGAACCGCGAGATCGTGCCGCTCGGGAACGTCGTCGATTTCGGGATCGAGGGCGACCGCACGCAGTTCGTGCTGTGGCGGGTGCGGAACGGCGAGCTCGACGGGACCAACGCGCGCGTCGTCGTGCTGATGATCGGCACGAACAACCTCGCGTCCGCGACGCCCGAGGACGTCGCGCGCGGCGTCGCCGCGATCGTCGGGGTGATCCGCGCGAAGCTGCCGAACGCGGTGATCGTGCTCAACGCGCTGCTGCCGCGCGGCACGCCGGACGATCCCGTGCGGGCGAAGCTCGCCGATGTCAACGCGCGGATCGCCGCGCTCGCCGACGGTGCGCACGTGCGCTGGCTCGACGCGGGGCCGGGCTTCGTCTACACGGACGGCACGATCGACGCGACGCTGATGCCGGACAAGCTGCACCCCTCGCCGGAAGGCTACGAGGTTTGGGCCGCGATGCTGCGGCCCGTTCTCACCGATCTGCTCGCGCACCCCCGACCGTAGCGCGGCTCAGTGTGAGCGCGTCACGCGCTCGGGGCGACGGCTTTCCGGTCGATCTGGGTCGCGTCCGCTTCGAGGTACTTCCGCGCGAGCCGCAGCAGCGGCCGCTCGATCCAGCGGTACGCGAGGAACGAGAACGCGATCGCCAGCGCGTACCCGCCGAACACGATCGCGATCCGCGCCGGCGTCCCGTGCAGGTGGATGCGGTGGAGCGCGAGCCCGAGCGCGCCGAGCACCGGGACGTGCCACAGATAGAGCGCGTAGCTCGCGTCGCCTTGCGCGCGCAGCCACGGCGGCGCGAGCACGCCGGCGTTCTCGAGCCCGAGCGAGGCATAGACGAGCAGCGCCATCGGCAGCCCGACGGCCCACGGCCGCCACCAGTCGATCGTGAAGTACTCGCGCCCGGAGTACGCGGTCGCGACGCAGACCGCGACGATCAGCACGATTGCGAGCGCGAAGAGCACGCGCGGCGCGACGAACGCGCGCCTCAGCACGAGCGCGCCGATCAGCATCCCGAAGACGAACTCGAGGTTGAACCAGCTGCCGAGGACGCGGACCCACGGGTTCTCATGGGACCCCAGCGCGCCGATCAAGACGATCGCAAGGAGCCAAACCGCCGTCACGAGGGGAAGGAAGCGCCGTTGGAACCGCAGCGCGACCGCGAAGACCGCATAAAAGATCAGCTCGTAGCTCAGCGTCCAGCCGACGACGAGGAGCGGCTCGCCCTGCTGCGGCAGCGCGAGGAACGAGGCCAGGATCTCCGGCCGCGCGCTGCGGTGCGCGCCGGTCACGCCGGGCGCGACGAGGTATACCGCGAGGACGAGCGCCGTCACGATCCAGTAGGGCGGGTAGATGCGCGTCGCCCGGCGCGACAGAAACCGCCGCGGCGCGGCCGGCTCGCCGAACCAGTCCGCGGTCGAGACCAGCATCACCAGGCCGCTGATCACGAAGAACAGATCGACGCCGTAGGTACCGAGGATATGGAACGGTGTCGTCCAGGGACGGCCGGGGAGATACGTCGACTCGACCGCGTAGGCGTGGACGACGACCACCATCAGGGCGGCGATCGCGCGGAGCGCCTGAACGTTCCCGAGCACCACCGGAGTTTCGACGCGACGCACCGTGCGCCCGCGTCGTCCATATCATGATGCGAGTGACGGTTCTGGGCGCGAGCGGTTTCATCGGGCGGCATCTGAGCGCGGCGCTGCGCGCGCGCGGCGACGAGGTGGTCGAAGCGAGCCTGCGAGATCCGGCCGCCGCAGCGGCCGCGAGCGCCGGCAGCGACGTCGTGGTGAACCTCGCGGG
>DATAQE010000176.1:0-27222 GCA_036264835.1 Candidatus Elarobacter sp. | reverse complement strand
CGGCGGTCGAAGACCGCGGCTCGTCGGCGTCGTTCTACGGGATCGCGTTCCACGCCGCGCTCGAGGAGTTCCACCACACCCACACGCGCTTCGCCGACGGCGAGGGCGCGGCGCTCGCCTCCGTGCTCGACTACTGCGTCGTGACGGCGTTCGACCGCCATCGCACGCGCTTCGACGCGCCGGTCGAGTTCGAGCTGCAGCGGCGCCGCGCGCGGCGCACGGCGAAGAAATATCTGGCCTGGCTTCTGGAGCGCGCGCGCCGCGCGCCGTTCGAGGTGATCGGCTGCGAGACGCAAGCCGACGTCGAGCTCGGCGGCCACCGTTTCGTCGGCTACATCGACCGGCTCGACCGCGACGAGCGGACCGGGACGGTCACCGTGGTCGACTACAAGACCGGCTCGATCGCGACGAGCGCCGAGGAGTACCTCGCCGAAGTGCGCGCGTTCCGCGAGTTCCAGCTCCCGTTCTACTACTGGGCCCGCACGGCGGCCGGCGACGTCGTCACGCGGCTCGCGCTCGTCCCGCTGAAGGACGCGCTGCTCGACGTCGCGCCGGTCGAGCTGGAGGTCGTGCTGCGCGCGCGCGCGGACGGCGGCGAGCGGCGCGCGCCGCGCGGCCGAGGCGCGACCGGCGAGATCGCGGTGAGCGAGCTGGAGCGCGCGCGCGAGCGGATGATCGCGCTGGCCGAGGAGCTCTCGTCCGGCGCGCTGCACGCGTTTCCGGCGACCGACGATCCGTCGGCGTGCCGCTATTGCGCGTACGCCGAGGCGTGCCGCGAGCGGCCGCTCGCGATCGAGGAGCGCTTCGGGCGATGAACCCTTCGGCAGGCGCGGGGAACGTCGCGTCGCTCGCGCTCGAGCGCGCGCTGGCGCTCCCCGCCGAGCACGGTCTGATCGCGTTCACCGGTCCGCCGGCGAGCGGGAAGACCGAGGCGCTCGTGCGCCGGTTCGCGGCGCTGCTCGCCGGCGACGCGTCGCTCGCCGAAGCGGCGATCGTGACGGCGGCGCGCGACGACGGCGCGCGCGCGCTCGCGGCGCGCATCGGCGCGGCGACCGGCGTCCCGGTGCGCGGCGCGACGCTCGACGCGCTCGCGCTGGAGCTGCTGCGCGCACACCCGCTCGAGACCGGACTCGCGCTCGACCTCGAGCTGATCGATCCGCTCGAAGCCGAGGAGATCTTCGAGCGCGCGGCCGCGCCGCTGTTCTCGGCGGAGTGGAGCGACTGGCTCGGGGCGGACGTTGATCCGGAGATCGCGGGCTTGCGCACGCCGGACCGGTTCGCCGGCGCGGCGCTGCGGCTGATCCGCAAGTTGCGCGACGCGGGGATCGACGACGAGGCGTTCCTCGTGGTCGCGCAGCGCGGCGCGACGACGTTCTACGCGAACCCGCCGAACCTGGCCTCGCCCGCGCTGCTCGCCGCGACGAAGGACGAGCACCGCGCCTCGCTCGCGGTCGACGTCTCGGAGCTCGACCGGCAGCGGCGGCGCGAGCTCGACCTCGCGAAGATCCTCGCGCGGCTCTACCGCGCGTACGTCGACGAGCTCGTGCGGCGCGGCTGCCTCACCGCCGCGGATGCGCTCGCCGAAGCGACGCGGCTGCTCGAGAGCCGGCCCGCGATCGCGCGCGCGCTGCGGCGCCGCCTGCGCGTCGCGTTCGTCGACGACGCGCACGATCTGCCGGCCGCCGCGCTGCGGTTCTTGCGCGCGCTCTTCGGCGACGCGCTGGACGGCGTCGCGGTCGCCGGCGATCCTGACGCGGCGACGCAGACCTTCGCCGGCGCGCGCCCCGAGCGCGTCTTCGGGCGCGCGAAGACGACGGTCGTGCTCGCGCCGCGCGCGCTCCACCCGCAGATCGCCGCGCTCGCGCGCGCGATCGTCGACGCGGATCCGGCGCGCCCGGTGCCAGCGGGCGACGCGGTGCGCGTGCTGCGCACGGGCGACCGTTTCGCCGAGGCGGAGCTCGTCGCCGAGCGGGTCGTCTCGCTGCTGCGCGCGGGGACGCCGCCGGCGCGGATCGCGGTCGTGCACCGCACGCTGCGCACGCTCGGAACGTACGAGGACGCGCTGCTGGCGCGCGACGTCCCGGTCGCGCTCGCGGGCGATCCGGCGCTGTTCGAGCGGCACGACGTGCTGGACGCGCTGTCGCTGCTGTGGACCGCGGTCGACCCGTTCCGCCACGAGTGGCTGCTGCGCGCGCTGCAGACGCCGATGTCGCGGCTCTCCGACGCGTCGATTTCGGTCCTGTGCGGCGAGCCGGCGAGCCCGCAGCCGGCGCTCTTCGCGATCCCCGAGGCCGAGCCGGACGGCGAGCGCCGCTGGGACCGCAAGCGCGATCTGCGGCTGGCGACGAACGTGCTGCGCGGCGAGCGCGACGCCGATCTCTCGCCGGTCGCGCGCGAGCGCGTCACCGCGCTCCGCGCACGGCGCGCGCGCTGGACCGAGTGGCTGCGCGCGACGGACGCGGAGACCGCGGCGCGCGCGATCGTCGAGGACGGCGGCCTGCTGCTGCCGCGCCGCGGCGAGACGGCGGCGCGCGCGCGCTCGCGCGCGGCGCTGGTCGCGCGGCTGATCGCGCTGATCGGCTCGTACGCCGCGCGGCATCCGTTCGAGACGCTGGCGGGCGCGCTCGCGCACTGCGAGCGTCTCGCGAATGGCGAGCAAGGTCCGGAGCTCCTCGACGAGCGCGACGACGCGGTGGTCGTCGCATCGGTCGAGCGGATTCTCGCGCGGCGGTTCGACCACGTCTTCGTCGTCGACGCGCGCGCCGGCTCGTTCCCGCCGTACTACGTGCCGGACGCGTTCCTGTTCAGCACGACGTACGGGATGATCCCGAAAGACGCCGCCGGGGACGCGCTCGCCGCGCGCACCGCGAAGTTCACCTGGTACGAGCACCACGCGAAACCGCGCGCCGCGTACGTCCGCGAGCAGCGCCGCCTCTTCGCCGTGGCGCTGTGCCGCGCGGACGCCTCGGTGACGATCTCCGCGAGCGGCAAAGCGACGCGCGGCATCGCCGCCCCCGAGCTGACCGCCGAAGCCGCGGCACTGCTGGCGAACGCGCGCTAACGCACCTTACCGTCTCGTGACGTTTCGGCCGGGCGCCCGCGGTGACGGTGACGAATCAAAGCGCGTTCGGAGAATATCGTGATCCCGCCGAAGATCGACACGTCCACCGATCCGCAGGTCGGCTTCCGCCCGCCCGGCACGCTCGAGCCCGGCGCGCTGGAGCCGTACGCCGGCCGTTTCGGGACGCGCCAAGCCGCCCATCTGCTGCGGCGCGCGGGGTTCGGCGGCTCCGAGGCGGATGTCGCGCGGCTCGCGTCGGTCGGGATGACGGGTGCGGTCGATTCGCTGCTCCATCCCACCGCTCCGGACGCGGATTTCCCGGCGTATCCCGACACCGCGCTGCTGTACGACCGCGCCAAGGCTCGCCAGAACGTCCAGCTTTGGTGGCTGGACCGAATGCTTCGCACCAACCGGCCGCTGCCGGAGAAGATGGCGCTGTTCTGGCACGGCCACTTCGCGACGTCGGTGCAGAAAGTCCAGCCGCCGCTCATGGCGGCGCAGGTCGACCTGTTCCGCACGCTCGGCCTGGGCCGGTTCCCCGCGCTGCTCTCCGCGGTCACGCGCGATCCCGCGATGCTGATCTGGCTCGACAACCGCGCGAACGCGAAGGCGCACCCGAACGAGAACTACGCGCGCGAGGTGATGGAGCTCTTCGCGCTCGGCCTCGGCAACTACACCGAGGACGACGTCAAAGAGGCGGCGCGCGCGTTCACCGGCTGGACGCTCGACAAGAACCAGCAGGCGGCGTTCGTCCCGGCGCGCCACGACGGCGGCCCGAAGACCGTCCTCGGCAAGACCGGGAACTTCGGCGCCGACGACGTGGTCGCGATCATCGTCGCGCAGCCCGTCCACCAGCGCTTCATCGCGCGCAAGCTGCTCGAGTTCTTCGTCTACAGCGACCCCGAGCCGGAGCTGATCGAGGCGGCCGCGCGCGTCTACGCGCTCTCCGGCTTCGACGTGGCGCGCACCGCCGGCGCGATCCTGCGCTCGAACGTCTTCTACTCCTCGCGCGCGTACCGCGCGCTGCCGAAATCGCCGGTCGAGCTCGCGATCGGGACGCTGCGCTACGCCGGCGCGCAAAGCGTTCCGCCGAACCTCGTGTACCAGCTCGCGCGGATGGGCCAGGAACCGCTGAACCCGCCGAGCGTCAAAGGCTGGGACGGCGGCCCGGCGTGGATCAACACCTCGACGCTGCTCGCGCGGTTCAACTTCGTCAACGCGCTGATCGCGCAGACCGCGCCCGGAAAGAACGGCATCGCCGCCGTCGCCGCGCCGAACGTCGCGCCCGACGCGCTCGTGCGGCGCTGCGGGATGGACGCGGCCAAGGTCGCCGCCGCAATCGTCGGCGGCGCGGTGCAGGACGACGTCACCTCCGACGTGCGCGCGACGCTCGTCGCGTACCTCAACTCGCAGAACCCCGCGGCGAGCGCGCAGAACCCGCTCCCCTTCGGCCCCGAGAACTACCAGGACAAGATCCGCGGCGCGCTCGCGCTCACGCTCAACCTCCCCGTGAACCAGCTGAACTAGGATCGCATGAAACGCAAGCACTTCGTCGGCTCCGCGCTCTCCGTCGCCTTCCTCGGCGGCAGCGGCGCGAACGCGCTCGCGCAGGTCGCGGGCGCCGCCTCGCCGCTCCCCTCGTTCGGCGCGAGCGTCGACCCGGACAACGTCCTCGTCGTCGTGCAGATGGGCGGCGGAAACGACGGGCTCAACACCGTCGTGCCCTGGAGCGACGACGCGTACCACCGCGTTCGCCCCGCGATCCGCGTCGCGGAGACGCAGGTGCTCGAGCTGAACGACCGCATCGGGTTCAACCCCGCGCTGAAGGGCCTGAACGAGCTCTACAAGCAGGGCCGCGTCGCGCTGGTGCAAGGCGTGGGATATCCGAATCCCAACCGCTCGCACTTCGAGGCGACGCAGATCTGGGAGACCGCCTCGCCGGACCGCCCGCAGCAGTACGGCTGGCTCGGGCGCTATCTCGACAAGCGCTTCTCGGGCCGCGCGAAGCCGGCCTCGATGTTCGAGGCGGTCGCGCTCGGCGACACGCTCCCCGCCGCGCTCGTCGCCTCGCACGTCGAAGTTCCGGCGATCGGCGCGCTGAACGCGTACGGCTACAACACCGGCCGCGATCTCGCCTCGAAGCAGAGCGCCGGCGTGCTGTACGACGGCGCGAAGCCGGGCCAGTCGCCGTACCTCGCAATGATCGCGCAGACCGCGCGCGACGCGTATCACGGCGGCGACGTCCTGCGCAAGCAGACCGCGGAGTTCGCCAACAAGGCCACGTACGCGAACAACCCGTTCGCGCAGCAGCTCGCGCTCGCGGCGCGGCTGATCGGCTCGAGCGCCGGCTCGAAGATCGTCTTCGTCTCGATCGGCTCGTTCGACACGCACGCCGGACAGCGCGCGCAGCAAGACCGTCTCCTCGGCTATCTCGGCGACGGACTGCTGGCGTTCTACACCGATCTCGCGGCGCACGGGCTCGACGGAAAGGTGCTGACGATGACGTTCAGCGAGTTCGGCCGACGCGTCGCGCAGAACGCCTCCAACGGCACCGATCACGGAACCGCGATGCCGCTCTTCGTGATCGGCGGCGGCGTGAAAGGCGGGATCTACGGCGAGCACCCCTCGCTCACCGACCTCGACCACGGCGACCTGAAGTTCGCGACCGATTTCCGCGCCGTCTACGCGACGGTGATCGAGAAGTGGCTCGGACGCAACCCCGCCGACGTCATCACCGGCGCGTATCCCACGCTCGCGTTCGTCTGAGCGCGCGGGCCGGTCGCGTCAGCGTTCGGGCAGACGGTTCGTGATGTAGTCGGAGACGCGTCCCGCGGCCGGCGGGTCCTCGTTGGCGAGCACGACGACGACGTAGCCGTTGCCGCAGATCTCCAGATCGCCGTTCATCCCCGGCGCGCCGCCGCTGTGACCGTAGCAGCGCGTACCGTTCTTGTCGTAGCTGCCGAAGCCGTACGCGTAGTTCGGGTTCTTCGAATCCGGCGGAACGGTCGTGAGCATCGCGACGTGCGCCGCGTCGAGCAGCCGGTTTCCCTGGAGCGCGGTCGCGAACCTCAGGAGGTCGCCGACGGTCGAGTACCCGCCGCCCGCCGGTGAGCCGCGGTACGGCAGCGTATCCGCGTTCGGCTTCCAGGGGCCGTCGTCACGCGTGTAGCCGACGCTGCGGTTCGGGACCGCTGCGGACTCCGGTTCGGAGCCGGTCGACGTCATCCCGGCCGGCCGGTAGACGTGGTCGCGCACGTAGTCGTAGTAGCTCTGCCCGCTGACCTTCTCGACGATCGCACCGAGCAGCACGAAGCCATAGTTGCTGTACTGGTTTTTCGTACCGGGCTCGAAGAGCGGCGCTCGCTTTCCGTAGAGCGCGATGTAGTCTTGGACGGTGCGCAGCTCCAGCCGGTGCGTGGCGAACTCCGGGCCGAAGATGTCGCCGGTCCCGCCGGTATGGGAGAGCAATTCGCGGATCGTCACCTTCGAGGCGACGTCGGCGTTCGGATAGTCCTTCAGATACGCACCGACGGTGTCGTCGAGCTTGATCTTGCCGGCTTGCACGAGCTGCATCGTCGCGACCGCGGTGAACATCTTGTTCATCGAGCCGATCCGAAAGCGAGTCTCCAGCGTGTTCGGAACGGAATGCTCGCGGTCGGACAACCCGTACGCGCGAGCGAACACCGTCCGCCCGTCCTTCGCGACGAGCACCGCGCCCGCGAAGCGGTCGGCCGCGGCGGCCTGTTGCGCGTCGCGCTCCGCTGCGGAGCGCAGCTCGGTCTCGCTCAGATGCGGCAGCGGGAACTCCGCGGGACGCGGGATGGCGCGGATCGCGATGGCGGAGATCTTCTGCGCGGCGTCGACGTCGAGGACGAGACGCCCGAACTGGTCGGAGTCACGCTCCTGCACGAGCGCGGTGATCCGCGCCGGCGTCGACTCTTCGATCTTCCGCAGATCGAAGCCGCCGGTCACCTTGCGAAACGTGACGTCCTGGTCGAGGAACTTCACGCCCGACGGCCAGTTCGTCTCGTCGAAACGGCGCAGCGCGTCGCGGTCGCCGCCGTTGAAGACCTCCAGCCACGCGGTCAGCATTCGGCCGGGCACCGTATCCGGGACGGCCGGCTGCGCGACGCCCGCGAACGCCAGCACGACGGCGAGCAGCGCTCGGTGGAGCATCTCAGTGGGTCGTCCGCGGCGGATTCGGGAAGAGCAGCACGATGGGCTTCTTCATCTGCTCGGTGGAGACGGTCCAGCGCAGCCCGTTGGGGTGGTTGCGGAACGGGACACCGCTCTCGAGGACCATGTGATAGGTCCCTGCGGCGACGCCGTGACACCGGGGCGGAACGGTCTCGCCGACCGCGACCAGGAGCGCGCGGGCGTTTCGCACGGTGACCGCGTCGAAGCGCGGATTGCCGCTCGACGTGACGATCGCCGGACCGGAGATCGAGCCCTGCGGCGCGACGGTCGCGTCGACCGCGGCGTGCAAACCCGGCGGTAGCGAAGGAAAACGCGGGCCTTGGACGCGGCGCGGGCATGGGTCCGACGCCGCGAGCGGTCCGGAGGCGCGGTCGTTCGCCGCGAGCGCGATCGAGGGCGCGAGCGTCTGCATGCCGAGTGCGAGCAGAACGAGCATCATGGTGAATCCTCCGAGGGCTGAGCGAACGATCGGCACCGCGCCGTTCCGGTGCGCGTCTTCGAGGCGGCGAAGCCGCGCGACGGTCCCCCGGCCGAAGCCCGCGACGCCGCACGCGACGAGGTTGTGGTATCCCGCGCGGCGGAGCGCGAACGACGCGAGGCTCCGCACGTACGCGTCGAGGTCGTGCGATTGGGCGACCGCCCAGTCATCGCAGGCGGACTCGCGCTCGAACGCGATCGCGCGCAACACGAGCAGCACCGCCGGGTTGTAGAAGAACACGGCGTGCGCGAGCCGCTCCCATCCGTTCGCCCACGCGTCGCACCGCCGCACGTGCGCGAGCTCGTGCAGCACGATGCACTCGAACTCCTCACCGCCGCGCGCGGCGAGCTCGGACGGCACGGCGACCGAGGGCGCGAACAACCCGAACGCGATCGGCATCGTCAGATCGGGCGACGCCAGCACGCGAACGCCGGCGCGCTCCCCGATCCGCGCGCTGCGCCGCGCGAGGCGTGAAAGCTTCACGGCGCCGAGTGCGAGGCGTCCGCCGAAGAACACCACGCCGGTGAGCCAAACCGCGGTGAGCGCGACGACCGCGGCGTCGCTCGACGCGAGGCTGATCCGCGGCGGGCCGGCCGCCGGTGCAGCGTTCGCCGGGACGGCGGCGGCCGAGCCGGGCAGCAGCACGACGTCGCGGATCTCCGCGTTCGCGCTCCCGGACACGACCGGCGGCAGCACGGTCAGTACCGGCACGATCACCATCGCGAAGAGCATCCCTTGCAATGCGGTGTACCGCGTCGCGGCGTTGAGCCGGCGCCCCGCGAGCGCGAGGACCGCACCGGCGAGCAGCGCGATGCACGCGTCCTGCCACAGCGCGGCGAGCAAGAGATCGAGCAGCGTGCGCGCGAGCGCCATCGCTACGACCGCTGCTTCCGCGCGAGCACGCGCTTGATCTTCGCGATCTCCTCGCCGGAGAGGCGTTCGTCTTCGACCAGCCTCAGCGCGAGATCGCCCGGCGAGCTGCCGAAGAACCGTTCGAGCAGCGTGTCGAGCAGCGAGCTCGCGGCATCGGAGCGCTCGACGAGCGGCCGGTACACGAACGCGCGGCCGGCTTTGGTGTGGGCGACGTATCCCTTGTCCTCGAGCGTGCCGAGCGTCGTCATCACCGTCGTGTACGCGAGCGGCGGCGGTTCGAGCGAATCGACGATCTCCGCGACGGTCGCGCTCTGTCGTTCCCACAGGGCGTTCATCAGCCGCAGCTCATGATTCGTCAACGTGATGGCGCGCTTGCGCGGCATCGGCACGCTCCCTCGAAATACTAGTATGGTAGTATTTCGGGATACTACGCTCCTTGCACCCGATTGTCAAGCGGTTCGCGTTCGGAACGGCCGCACTGAGGCGCGCTACTCGGAGACGACGACGTCGACGAGGTGCGGACCGTCGTAGCGGTAGCCGCTTGCGTTCCAGCTCGCGCGCATCGGCGCGGCGACGCCGTTCGCGCCGACGGGGCGGATCGCGAGCCGATGCGGTCCGGGTGAGAGCGCGAGCCGAAGCGACCAGCGGCCCCACGCGTACGGGCCGTCGCCGTAGCGCACCTCCGTCTCGCCGGCGTTCGCACCGTCGACGTCGACCCGCACGCGCGCCGGCGCGGGCTCGCCGTACGCGATGCCTTCCAGCACCGCGTTGCGCGCCCACGTTTCACCGAACAGCGGCGAGGCGAGGATCGCGATCGGCGCGGGCGCTTCGATCATCCGCGGCGCGCCGTCCGGTCCGGGCACGCGGTAGTCGTTCATCCACCAGCCGTCGTCGGGCCGGTCCGCGAATCCGATGCCGCGCAGCCATTTCATCGAGTGGTTCGCGGTCCAGCCGCCGACGACGAGACGCACCGGGCCGCCGTGCTCCGGCGGGAGCGGCTCGCCGTTCATCGTGTCGGCGAGGATCGTTCCGTCAGCGAGCGCGCGCGCGAGCGGCAGGCTTCGGCGATACGGCGGCTTGCCGTCGTGCGACGGACCGTCGTAGCCGTCGAAGACCGCGTGCGCGGCGTTCTCCAGGATGCCGGCGAGCTGCAGCACGTCGCGCAGCCGCGTCCCTTCCCAGTGCGCGGTCGAGATCGCGCCCATCCCCCACGGCACGCCGCTCGGCACGGGATCGAACGCGGTGCGCCCGTTGCCCGCGCACGCCAGCGTGATCGTCTGCGCGATGCGCGGGAGCGAACGCAACTCCGCGAGCGTCAGCTCGCGCACGCCGCGCACGCCGGCGATCGTCAAGCAATAGTCCGCGGCCGCGATGCGCGGCACCTCGCGCGCGTGGCTGCGCACGAAGAACGTCTCGTTCGGCGTCAGCGGCTTCAGGAGCTCGGCGAGCGGCGTCTCCGACGCGACATTCGACCGCGGAATCAAAAGAGTCTCAGCTCGCGCGCTTCTTCGTCGGTGAGCGAGGCGACGCGCGTGCCGAGCAGGCGGATCGGGACGCCGCGCATCCCGGAACGGTTCCAGCACCACACCGCGGCGTCGTGGATCGCGTCGGCGTCGTTCGTCGCGACCGAGAGCGAGGTCTGGCGGCCGGTGACGGTGTGGTCGGCGCGCTTGATCTTCACGCCGACCGTCGCGCCGCGCAGCTGCTCCTTCTGCAGATCGCGCGCGAGCTCGTCGGCCTGCGCGCGCAGCAGCGCGAGGATCGCCGCTTCGTCGCGCTCGTCGTACTCGAACGTCTCCTCGGTCGAGATCGACTTGCGCTCGCGCGACGGGTCCACGGTCCGGTCGTCGATCCCGCGCGCGAGATCGCGGTAGAACGTCCCCGCGCGCCCGAACAGCTCGTAGAGCGCGGCGTCAGCGAGCGCCGCGACGTCGCCGATCGTGGCGATCCCGTGGCGTTCGAGCCGCGGCTGCGTCTTCGGCCCGATCCCCCACAGCCGCCCCACCGGCATCGGCGCGAGATACGCCGCTTCGGTCCCCGGCGGCACGACGGTCAGCCCGTTCGGCTTGTTCGCATCGCTCGCGATCTTCGCGACCATCTTCACCGTCGCGACGCCCGCGCTCACCGTCAGCCCGACCTCGTCGCGCACCCGCGCGCGCACGCGCTCCGCGAACGACACCGCTTCGTCGAGATCCTCGGTCTGCGCATCGACGAACGCCTCGTCGAGCGACAATCCTTCGACCGCGCGCTCACCCTCGCCGAAGATCGCGAAGACGCGCCGCGACGTGTCGCGGTACGCGGTAAAGTCCGGCGGGACGACGGTCAGCTGCGGGCAGAGCTCCAGCGCGCGGTAGAGCGGCCTCGCGGAGCGCACGCCGAACGGCCGCGCCTCGTAGGACGCGGTCAGCACGACCGCGCGCCGCGAGCG
This sequence comes from Candidatus Elarobacter sp., assembly GCA_036264835.1. Classification (GTDB taxonomy): domain Bacteria; phylum Vulcanimicrobiota; class Vulcanimicrobiia; order Vulcanimicrobiales; family Vulcanimicrobiaceae; genus Vulcanimicrobium. Next base: position 16,185 of record DATAQE010000176.1, on the reverse strand, counting down.
GCCGGAGACGGCGAGCGGGACCCCGCGCAGCGAGGGGTCGTCCCGCTGCGCGACCGACGCGTAGAACGCGTCGAGATCGAAGTGCACGAGCATCGCGCGGCGCTATTTCGCCGGCGGAGACTCCCCCGACTTCGGCTCGACGATCGCGTCGATGTGCTCGGCGTCGTGCTCGGCGATCCGGACCGCCAGCCGGCCCTCGGGGGTCGCGCGCACCACCTCGCCGACGATCTCGCGCTCGCGCCCGTCCATCCCGGTGACGGCGACGCGCAGGCGTGTCCCCTCGGGCTGGTCCTGCGCGACCAGCAGCATCCCGCGCCGGGAGACGTTCTCGGTCGTCCCGTGCTTGGCGACCCCGTCGGGGCCGCGGTAGACCACCGGCAGCCGGATCTCGATCCGCCGCGCCTGCCTCCGTTCGCGTTCGGGCTGTTCGCTCACGCTCGGTCCTCCGTCGTCCGTAGCATACCCGCCCACCGCTCCTACGCGGCGACGCCTTCCAGCACCGTTCGCATCGTGGCGATGTTGCGCAGATCGTCCGCCTCTTCGCCGGGCGTCTCCAGGACCGCCATCTTCCCCTGGACCCCCGGGTGCGTGACGATCGCGCGAAACCCCGCGATCCCGATCCGGCCTTCGCCGATGTGCCAGTGGCGGTCGCGGTGCCCGCCCAGCTCGATCTCCGTGTCGTTGAAGTGGAACATCACGACGCGGTCGAGCCCGAGCTCGCGCTCGACGAGGTCGAAGAAGCGGTCGACGCCGTCCTGCGTGTCGATCGCGTAGCCGGCCGCCCAGGTGTGCGCGGTGTCGAGGCAGACGCGCAGGTTCGGGTGACCGATCGCGCGCACGAACGCGCCCAGCTCCTCGATCGTCCCGCCGCAGAGCTGGCCCGCGCCGGCGCTGTTCTCCATCACCAGCGCGACGTTCGGATCGATCCCGTCGAGCGCGTCCTCGAGCGCCGCGACGACGCACGCGAAGCCTTCGTTGCGGTCGCGCTTGCCGTACGAGCCGAGGTGCGTGTTGACGTACGCGATCTCACCCGCCGCGGCGACCTTCAGATCGTTCTTCAGCAGCTTGAGCGAACCGCGCACGATCTTCTCGTCGTCGCTCGCGAGGTTGATCAGGTACGAGGTGTGGATCGCCGCGGGCTCGATCCCCGCGGCCTTCCGCGAGTCGGCGAACTTGCGCAGCGCGGGCGCGTCGACCGCGCCGACGCGGTACGTCTTCGGGTTTCCGGCGAAGAACTGGACCGCTTCGCAGCCCAGCTTTTGCGCGTACGCGACGGCGGCGTCGTAGCCGCCGGCGACGCGCACGTGCGAGCCTAGCCGCAAAGCACTAACGGCGGCGGCCGAAGTTGAACTGGCGCGCGCGCATCCCGGCCGGCATGAACGTCTTGGCCCGGCCGGTCGGCATCGCGCGCGAGGGGTTCTTCTCGAACGTCGTGCCGGTCAGCAGCACCGCGTCGGAGGGGCGCTCGCGGCGGCCGACCCGGCCGATGAGCTGCTCGATCTCCGACTCGCCGAACGCGTCCGAGTCCGTCACGACGATCAGGTCGGCGGCCGGGATGTCGATCCCGCTGCCGATCAAGTTCGTCGCGGCGAGCACCGCGGGCGACTTCCCGCGGAAGCTGTTCATCATCTCGACGCGCGTCCCGACCTCGTTCACCTTCACGCCTTTGCGGCGGTGGCGGCGGCCTTGCTCGTGCGTGTCGACCATGTCGCCGCGCAGCTGCTCGACGTCGATCCCGTACGTCTGCTCCAGACGCTCCGCGAGCCGCGGCACGTCGCCGCGCGTGCGGCCGATGACGAAGATCCGCGAGCCGCGCGCGAGATGTTCTTTGATGAGCGCGTCGGCGCGCGAGAGCTGTTCGGCCGGCGGTTCGCCCCACACGCCTTCGACCTTGTGCACCTTCGTCGGCAGCACGTCGAACGGCATCTTCTTCATCGAGACGACGTTGTGCGTCGCGCCGATCCGCTCGAGGAAGCGCTGCAGCTCCGAGGGCGTCGCGGTCGCGAAGAGCATCGGGCAGTCCAGGTCTTCGAGCAGACGCAGGTGCTCGCGCTCGTCGAACGCGTTGACGTCGTCGACGAAGAGCAGATCGCTCTTGTCGATGATCTCCCAGTGGCGGTCGATCGTGAGCATCATCGCCGAGCCGACGACCACGTGGATCGAGCCGTCCTCGATCCCGGCCTCGACCGCGCGGCGCTCGCCGGGCGCGGCGCCGCCGTGGATCTGCCCGACGCCGATTCCCGTCCCTTCGAGGCGCTCGGTGAAATACGTGACGTGCTGGCGGATCAAGTCGCGCGTCGGCGCGAGGATCACGACGTAGCCGCCGGTCGCGAGAATCGTGTCTACGGCGACGCGGAGCATCACCTCGGTCTTCCCGGAGCCCGTCGGGGCCTTCAGGAGAAACTCGAACTCACCGTCGTCGAGAGCGGCGGTGATGGTGTCGACCGCTTTGCGCTGGTCGTCGGTGAGCCGGAACTCCTCGCCCGGCTGGATCAGTTCGTGGGCCAGCGCGACGCGCTGGCAGTTCTTGTCGATCATCGCCCACACGTCGGCGGGGACGAGACTCTCTGTGGCGGCTAGACCGCTGATGGCGTTGGCTCCGTTTCTGGTTCGGCGGCAGTCGTCTCGACCGGCGCGTTCGTGTGCTGTTCGTCCTGCTCGGACTCTCTGTCGTATGCTGGGACACCGTCCGGACCGCCCGGGGTTGCCTCCGCCGCGCGGCGCTCGGCCAGGACGGTCGGGATCGTCAGCGCCAGCTCGAGCGGCGAGGTGCCCTCGACGTCCATCGGCGGGAGCTCGTCGAGCGAGCGCAGGCCGAACGCCTCGAGGAACTCCGGGGTGGTCTTATAGAGCATCGGCCGGCCGGGAGAGTCGCGGCGGCCGGACTCGGTGAGGAAGCGCCGGTCGACCAGGGTGGCGATCACGGAGTCGGCCGAGACGCCGCGGATCTCCTCGATCTCGCCCTTCGTCGTCGGCTGGGTGTAGGCGACGATCGCGAGCGTCTCCAGCGCGGCCGGCGAGAGGTTCGTCTTCGGCGGAAGCAGGTAGGCTTCGACCGCCTCGCGCGCCTCGGGCGAGCTGGCGAAGCGGTAGCCGCCGGCGATCTCGCGCAGGACGATCCCGCGGTGGGCGAACTCCTCGTCGATCCGCTGCAGCGCGACGGTGACCTCGCTCTGCTCGGCGCCGGTCAGCTTCGCCAGCTCCTTGATCGAGAGCGCCTCGGAGGCGACGAAGAGCAGCGCCTCGATGTTGCGCTGGAGGTGGCCGGTGTCGAGGAGCTCAGGCTGCACGGTCTTCTTCGGGGGCCGGGAGGAGCGCGATGTCCCCGAACGCCTCGTCCTGCGCGACGCGGATGCGCGCGCGTCGGACGAGCTCGAGGACCGCGAGGAAGGTGACGATGATCGCGACGCGGTCGAGCCCGGCGCACAGGCCGAAGAACGAGGCCCGGCCCTCGCGCCGAACCGCACGGGCGACGAGGTCCATCTGCTCGACCAGCGAGACGCGCTCGCGGACGATCGTCCGCTTCTCGGGCTTCGCGGCCCGCAGCGCGGCGGCCAGCGCCCCGGCGAGCTTGGCAGGGTCGATCCGGTAGCGCTGGACGAAATCGGCGGTCGGGTCGCCGCCGTCGGCGCGCAGGTAGTAGGCCGAGGCCTCGGCGGCGCGCACCTTGAGCTCCTGACCGGCCTCGCGGAAGCGCGAGTACGCGATCAGCCGCTCGCGCAGCCGCGCCTCGATCGCCTCGGCCGACTCCTCGGGGTCCCCGGCGAGCTCGATCGGGATCGGCGGGAGCAGCGCCTTCGACTTCAGGAAGACCAGCGTCGAGGCGACGACCAGGTAGTCGGCGGCGAGCTCGACGTCGATCGCGTCCATCGCCTGGATGTAGGCCAGGTACTGGTCGGCGACGAGCGCGAGCGGGACGGTGGCGATGTCGAGCTGGCGCTCCTTGACGAGGTTCAGCAGCAGGTCCAGCGGACCGTCGAACACGTCCAACGAGACGCGCAGCGCGCGTTCGTCCACCACGGCGGCCTCCAAGCTAGGCGGTGGTGTCCCGGACCGACTGGATCGCGGGGACCGTCTCGTGCTCGGGCTCGAAGATCCCGGCGCCTTCCTGCTCGAGCCACTCGAGGCCGAGGTCGACCAGGCGCTTCTCGTTGACGTACTTGAGCGCTTTCTTGGCCGCCTTGATCTCGAACCAGCGCGCCTCGTCGACCTCGTGGTCGTGGTTCGCCGTGTCGCCCGAGAGGTAGCGCATCAGGTAGAAGTGGACGGACTTCTTGTGCTTCGTGCGGTTCAGGTAGAACCAGTACGAGATGTCCGAGAGCTTGGAGAGGATCTCGGCCCAACAGCCGGTCTCCTCGCGGACCTCGCGCAGCGCGGCCTGCTCGTGGGTCTCCTTCGCCTCGACGTGCCCTTTGGGCAGCGACCAAACACGCGGCTCGCCTCGCCCGATGAGCAAGGCCTCCAGCCCGTTCGCGTTCCGCCGGAGCACGAGGCCACCGGCGGAAACTTCGTATTTGATCCGCATCGTCGTTTCCCGGAGACAGAGACAGCCCGAAGTTTGCGGGCTGGTGTGTGCCTCTAGTATAGCGCGGGTCCCCAAGAAGAACCGAGCGGTTTTCGGCGGGTGAGCGCCCGGTTACGGACGCTGCATCAAGCTGGTCGGGATGCGGAACCAGATGGTCGGCGAGCCGAGCGAGACCGGGCCCGCGGTCGGATCGTCCGCCGCGATCGCGGCCGAGCCGCCGCCCGTCGAGCCGCCCTGCGCGGGGAAGGCCGTCTTCGGCGAGCCGACGGCGTCTTCGGCCGAGCGCATCGGCCCGAAGCAGGTCCGGCAGCGGCTGCGCGGGACCGCGACGTTGGCGAACGCGAGCGTCTCGGCCGACAGGTTCACCGCGACCGCCGCCGGACGGCCGGCCCCGGTACGACGAGCGGGCCGGTGCCGGGCAGCGACGACGGCGTTCGCCCTGGTGCGGGCCGCGACGGGGGCCGACGCCGTATGGCCGGCTAGGGTGGCGGACGCCGTACGGCCGGACGAAGCGACGGTATGCCGGACGGTCGATGCCGGCTCGCCGCGACGGCCGATCGGCGGGCTCGTGCGTGCGAGCATGTCTGCGCGCGGGGCCGTCCCGGCGGCCTGTCGCGTCGGGGCCAGCGCGATCCTGAGCGGCGCGGTCAGCTGGCCGGGGTGGCGCATGCGCTGCGCGAGGCGCCGCGGCGCGACGCGGTCCGCCTGGCGGGCGGCGTGGTGCACGGTGAACGCGCGTGCGCCGGTCCCCGGGACGGCGAGCACTGCGGCGCCGACGAGTGCGAACGCGGCCGCGGTGAACGCGCCGAGCGCGGCCGCGCGCAGCAGCGGCGTGCCGCCGGGGGCGGGGCGCAGCAGCCGTTCGACGCGGATCGCGACGTGCGAGCGGCGCGCGAAGGCCGGCGCGAGCAGGTCGGCGCCACGGTCGGTCGCGAGCCGCAGCAGGCAGGCCGCGTAGCGGCGGGCGCCGGTCGTGCCGGCGGCCCGCTCGTCGCTGGCGAGCTCGCGCTCGAGGTCGAGCGCGCGGCCGAGGATCCACAATCCCGGCAGCCACCAGCCGGCGCGCAGGACCGCGCTCTGGAGCGCCTTGGCCCAGTCGTCGAGCCTGGCGAGATGGGCGCACTCGTGGGCGACGATGGCGTCCCACTCCCGGGCGTCGACGCGGTCGGCGAAGCCTTCGGGGACCACGACGGCGGGGTGCACGTAGCCGATCGCGGTCGGCGTCGCGACGGTCCGCGAGGTGCCGATCCGGGCCCGGCGGACGCCGAGCGTCCCGAGCGGCGTCGCGCCGCGCTTCACGCGCCGCAGCTTCACGACCTCGAAGGCGAGCTGGAGCAGCAGCACGACGGCGACCGTCGCCGCCAGCGTGAGCACCGGCGCGGCCAGCGCGAGCGCCGGTGCGGCGAGCGGCGACACGGCGAACGCCCCGAGGGCGGGCGTTCCGCCAGCTCCCTGGGGCGCGATGCGGAAGCGCGCGGCGAGGAGCGCCAGCGGGCCGACCGCGGCGGCGAGCGCGAAGGCGGCGGCGAGGATGCGGTAGCGGACGGCGGCGCGCGAGAACGGGCGCGCGGCGATCAGCGCCCCCGCGGCGAGCGGGAGGCTGGCGACGATCGCCGCGAGCGCTGCGAGCGCGGCCGCCGCCGGGTTCAGCTCGCGTCCTCCAGCAGCGTGCGCAGGCGGCGTTCCTCCTCGGAGCTGAGCCGCTCGGAGTCGAGCAGGTTCAGCATCAGCGCCCGCGGCGAGCCGTCGAAGAAGGTCGCCAGGACGTTCTCGACCACGCTCCGGCGCGCGGCGTCGCGCTCGACCCGCGGCTTGTAGACGTTCGCCTTGCCGCGGGTCGTATGGCGGACGTAGCCTTTGCGCTCGAGGATCGTGAGCGTCGAGAGGACCGTCGTGTACGCGATCGGCCGGTCCTCGAGTCGCGCGTGGACGTCCGAGACCGTCCCGCTCCCGAGGTCCCACAGGATCTTCATGAGGCGATACTCGGCCTCGGTAAGGGTCGGCGTAGGGCGCCTGGCCATACGGCTCGGATACGACGCCGACTCCGTATTCTCCGCGAGGTTCTCGGTCAAGTTTTCCCGGCCGTCTCGAGCCACGCGCGGACGCGGCGTTCGAGGACGTCGAGCGGGAGCGCGCCTTCCTCCAGCACGACCTCGTGGAAGGCGCGCACGTCGAAGTTCGCGCGGAGCTGCTGCTCCGCGCGCCGGCGCAGCTCCCGGATCTTCAGCTCGCCGATCTTGTACGCCAGCGCCTGGCCCGGGTCGGTGATGTAGCGGTCGACCTCGTTGGTCACGTCGAGCCGCGTCTTCGCCGCGTTCGCGAGGAAGTAGTCGATCGCGCGTTCGCGCGACCAGCCCTGCGCGTGCATCCCGGTGTCGACGACGAGCCGCACCGCGCGCCACATCTCGTACGTGAGCGCGCCGAACTGCGACTTCGCGTCCTCGTACAACTCCATGTCGTGTCCGAGCGATTCCGCGTACAGACCCCACCCTTCGACGAACGCGGTGTACGCGAGCGTCTCGCGGCGAAACTCCGGCAAGCCGTGCAGCTCTTGCGCGAGCGCGATCTGCAGATGGTGGCCGGGGACCGACTCGTGCAGCGAGAGGACCATCATCTCGTAGATCGGGCGCTGGTCCGGCCGGTACAGGTTCACGTAGTACGAGCCGGCGCGCGAGCCGTCGAGCGCGCCCGGCCAGTAGTACGCGGTCGTCGCGTCGGGCGCGAGCGCGTCGGGGATCGGGACGACGCCGTACGGGAGCCGCGGCAGCGTCTGGAAGTGCTTCACCAGCTCGGGATCGATGCGCTTCGCGATCGCGCGGTACGCGATCAGCAGCTCGTGCGGGTCGTGGTGGTAGTTCGCCGGATCGGCGCGCAGCTGCGCGATCACCTCCGCGAGCGAGCCGCGGTAGCCGGTGCGCGGCGCGAGCTCCTCCATCGCGGCGCGCACGCGCGCGACCTCGCTCAGGCCCAGCTCGTGGATCGCCTGCGGCGTCATCTCGGTGGTGGTGTAGCTGCGCGCGAAGTACGCGTAGAGCGCCTCGCCGTGCGGGACGTGCACAAGCCCCGCGGCCTCCGGCGCCGCCGGCAGATAGCGCTCGGCGACGAACGCGCGCAGCGCGTGCAGCGCGGGGTTCACGCGGTTCGCGATCGCATCGCGCGCGCGCTCGCGCAAGCGCGCCGCCTCGGCCGCCGGGACCGACGCCGGGATCCGCGCGAGCGGCGCGTAGAACGGCGAGCGCTCGGGATCGGCGATCAGGCGGTCGATCTGCGCGGGGACGCGCTGCATCGACGCGCGCGGCCAGAGCATGTTGCGCGCGACCGCTTCATGCAGCAGCGCGATCGTCTCGTCGACCGCGCGCGGGTACGTCTCCAGCCGGAGCTGCCAGTGCTCGTAGTCCGCGGCGTTCGCGAAGCGCAGCTGCTCGGTGTACTGCGCGTACGTCTGCACCCCGGTGCGCGGGCTGAGCGCGAAGAGCTGCGTCCCGAGATCGTACCCGGCGAGATCGTCGCGCAGCTGTCCCTCGAACAGATCGTAGTTCAGCCGTGCGGGCTCGCTCAGGTGCTCGCGGCCGATCCGCGCCATCCGCGCGAGCACCTCGCGCTTGTGGGCCGCTTCGCCCGCGAGCGCCGCGGCGGACCGGTCGTCCCAGCGGTCGTCGCCGGCGCGGTCGCCGGAGAGCGACGCCGCGATCGGATGGCGGCGGTGGTAGTCCGCCCATTCCTCGGCGAGGAGGCCGTCGAGTGCCGCATCGCAGGCGAGCGGCGCCCCGCGCAGCAGCTCGGCACGGTTCATCGCGGCCCGAGTTCCCGAGGACGCGGACGCGGCCTCCCGGAATTGACCGGGGATGCTCAAGGCCGTCGCCTCTTCCGTCGCCGCCGCTGCGATCGCGTTGGTCGCCGCCGGCGCCGGCGCGCAGACGCCCAAGCCCGCCGCGACCCCGTTCGCGATCGGGACGCTGCAGCCGTTCGGCCCGTCGGCGAACGCGCCGTTCACGCAGCAGCTCCCGAACATCGGCCGCACGCGCTCGGTGACGGCGGGGTGCGCGGCGATGCGCGACGTGGTGATCCCCTCGTTCAAGGCCGCGCTCACCGCCGACCAGCGCTTCGTCGAGACCCGCAAACGGCTGCCGAACTACGCCGAGCTCGTCGACGACCCCGAGCACCAGAACGACGTCTACCGCATCTCGGCGCTGCACAAGCTCGGCCAGGACGCGGCGAGCCTCATGCAGGACGCACAAGTGATGAGCAAAGCGCTGGGCGACCCGCGGCTCTCGGCGGAGACGAAAGACCCGCAGATCCTGGCGGAGCGCCGTGCGCTCGAGGCGCTCTACACCGCGCAGGTCACGCGCGCGAACCTCCTCAACGAGTACGTGATGCGCGAGCAGGCCGCCACCGCGAAGCAGGGGCTCGAGGACAACGGCGCGTTCCATGCGCGCAACGACGCGAACGCAGCGAACGTCATCTACGCGCCGAACCAGCCGATGCCGCAGCTCACCGCGCCGCCGAACATGCCGCTGCGCAGCGGGATCGGCCTCGCCGACAAGCGCACGATGGAAGACTGGGGCACGACGCTGCACACGTACGTCCACACGGCGGAGAACCAGGCCGCGAAGACGTTCTACTCGATCGCGCAGAGCTGCACGAAATGACGCGCGCGATCGTGGCCGCGTTCATCGCCGCGATCGCTTTCGCCATGCCGCGCGTCGCGCTCGCGCAGAGCGAGCCGGCACCGTCCGCGTCGCCTGCCGAGCAGCTGCCGGAGATCGGCCGCACCCGCGCCACGCCGTACGCGTGCGCGGTGCTGCGCGATCTCGTCGTGCCGTCGCTCGCGGCCGATCAGCGCGCCGACGTGAAGTTCGGCGAGCTGCAGAACCGTCTCCCCGACTATCTCCAGCTCAAGGCGGACTACTTCGGCCAGCGCACCGAGCAGAAGACCGACGGCGTGTTCCTGGAGGCGCAGTTCAGCCACCTCGACGTCGGGTTGACCGGGCTGCTGCAGCAGCTCGAAACGATGCGCAAGCTGCTCGACGACCCGCGCATCGCGAGCTCGACCGACCCGGCCGTCGTCGCGCAGCGCGAGCGCCTCGAGCAGCTCTACGCCGCGCAGCACGCGCGGGCGGTGCTCCTGTACGCCTACCTGCAGCGCCAGTCGGCGCTGCTCAACAAGCACCTCGTCGGCTGGGAAGACCCGACCGCGATCGCCAAGATCAACATCCCGAAGAAACCCGAGGACGAGTACAAGAGCCGGACGCCGCAACTGAGCGCACCGCTCGGGATGCCGGTCCCGAGCGGCTCCGTCGCCGAGGACAAGTCGCGCGTGCGGAACTGGACGGCGGCGATGGCGTACGTCGTCGGGCTGAACGAGCAGAACGTCGCGCGCGCCGTCGCGCCGCTCCAGCAGAGCTGCCGCTGAGCGGGGCGTCCGCTACGGCGGCGCCCACTACTGCGGCGGCCGCCAGCGCAGGTCGGGTTGCCGTGCGGCGCGCGTCTCGTCGATGCGGCCGACGGCCGTGTTCACCGGCGTCGCGAGGACCGTCTCCGGATCGGACTTCGCCGTCGCGACGATCTCGCGCAGCGCCGTGATGAACGCGTCGAGCGTCTCCTTCGACTCCGTCTCGGTCGGCTCGATCATCAGGCACTCGGGGACGATCAGCGGGAAGTAGACCGTCGGCGCGTGGTAGCCGCGGTCGAGCAGCGCCTTGGCGAGGTCGAGCGCGCGCACGCCGGTCTCGCGTTTGAGCGACTGCGCCGAGGCCACGAACTCGTGCCGGTTGATCTCGTCGTACGGAATGTCGAGCACGTCGCGGATCGAAGCGCGGATGTAGTTCGCGTTCAGCACCGCGAGCTTCGAGACGGTCGTCAGCCCGTCGGCGCCGTTGGCGTAGCAGTACGCGAGCGCGCGGATCATGTGCGCGAAGTTCGACCAGAACGAGCGCATCGGGCCGATCGAATCCGGGCGATCGAAGTCGAGCGCGAACGTCAGCTCGGCGCTCTCCGTCCAGCCGGTCGCGCTCAAGGGCTTGCCGTCCGCGCCGAACGCGCGCACGACCGGCGTCGGCAGGAAGTCGACGAGGTGCGCCGCGACGCCGACCGGGCCGGCGCCTGCGCCGCCGCCGCCGTGCGGGATCGTGAACGTCTTGTGCAGGTTGAGGTGCATGAGGTCGAAGCCCATGTCGCCGGGGCGCGTGTTCCCCATCAGCGCGTTCGCGTTCGCACCGTCGTAGTACATCAAGCCGCCGGCTTCGTGCACGACGTCCGCCACGTCATGGATCCGCGGCTCGAAGAGCCCGAGCGTGTTCGGGTTCGTCATCATGCAGACCGCGGTGTCGGGGCCGACGACCTTGCGCATCTCTTCGGGATCGACGCGGCCCTGCGCGTCGGACTTGAGCGAGAGCACCTTGAAGCCGACCATCGCGGCCGAGGCGGGGTTCGTGCCGTGCGCGGTGTCGGGGACGATCACGACGTTGCGCTGCGGCTCGCCCTTCTTCTTGAAGTACGCCTTCGCGATCAGCAGCGCGGCGAGCTCGGCGTGCGCGCCGGCGGCGGGGTTCAGCGAGAACGCCGCCATCCCGAACAGCGACGCCAATGCGCGTTCGAGCTCCCACATCACGGCGAGCGCGCCTTGCGCGGCGTGATCGGGTGCGAACGGATGCAGGTCGCGCAGCGCGGGGACGTTCGCCATCGCGTCGTTGATGCGCGGGTTGTACTTCATCGTGCACGACCCGAGCGGATAGAACGCCGTGTCGATCCCGAACGTCTTCTGCGAGAGGCGCGTGAAGTGGCGCACGACGTCGAGCTCGCTGTTGTCCGGGAGCGGCAGATCCTCGCGCAGCGCGTCCTTCGGCAGCAGCGTGTCGAGCGCGGGCGCTTCCGGCAGGTAGCAGTTCGCGCGCCCTTCCTGGCCGGTCTCGAAGATCAGCGGGGTGTCAAACGCGGGCAGCGGCACGGACCGGGATCTCCGAGAGGGCGGTGGCGAGGCGGTCGACGTCGGCGCTCGTGGTGAGCTCGGTCGCCGTCATGAGGATGCAGTCGTCGAGCTCGGGATACCAGCGGCCCAGCTCGATCCCGCCGAGGATCTGCTTCTTTTCGAGCGCGGCGAGCACGTCGCGCGCGCGGCCGGGGACGCGGATCACGACCTCGTTGAACGTCGGCCCGCCGAAGCGCGCGGCGAAGCCGTCGAGCTTCGTGATCTTCGCGCGCAGCTCGTTCGCGCGCGCCACGTTCAGCGCGGCGCAGTTGCGCAGCCCGGTCTTCCCCATCGCGGCCATGTAGACGGTCGCGCAGAGCGCGCAGTGCGCCTGGTTGGTGCAGATGTTCGAGGTGGCTTTCTCGCGCCGGATGTGCTGCTCGCGCGCCTGCAGCGTGAGCACGTACGCGGTGCGCCCCTCGCTGTCCACGGACTTGCCGACGAGCCGGCCGGGGATGCGGCGCAGATGCTCGGTGGTCGCGGCGATGAAGCCGACGTGCGGCCCGCCGTACGCGATCGCGTTCCCGAACGACTGCGCCTCGCCGACGCAGATCTCGGCGCCCCACGAGCCGGGCGCGGCCAGCGCGGCGAGCGACATCGCTTCGGCGACGACGCCGATCACGACGGTCTTCGTCGCCTTGATCTTCTGCGCGATCCCGTTCGGCAACGCGTCGACGACGCCGAAGAAGTTCGGCGACTGCACGACGACCGCGGCGTAGCGCTGCTCGGCGAGCGCGGCTTCGAGGTTGGAGAGATCGGTGCAGCCGTCCTCACCGTACGGCAGCTCGTCGACGTCGAGGTCGAGCCCTTCGGCGTACGTGCGCAGCACCGCGCGGTAGTTCGGGTGGACGGCCTTCGAGACGAGGACCGCTTTGCGGCCGGTCGCGTTCACCGCCATGATAACGCCCTCGGCGAGCGCGGTCGCGCCGTCGTAGACCGAGGCGTTCGCCACGTCGAGCCCGGTCAGCAGCGCGATGTACGTCTGCCACTCGTAGATCGCTTGCAGGTAGCCTTGCGAGACCTCGGCCTGGTAGGGCGTGTACGAGGTGAGGAACTCGCCGCGCATCGCGATCGCGCCGACGACCGGCGGGACGTAGTGTCGGTACGCTCCCGCACCGAGGAACGCGGTGTACGCTCCGGCGGTCGTGCGCTCGGCGTGCTGCCGGAAGCGGCCGGCGATCTCGATCTCACTGAGCCGAGGCGTGACCTCGACGGGGGCGCGCAGCGCGACGGCGTCGGGCACGCGGACGAGGTCGTCCAGCGAGTCGACGCCGATCACGCGCAGCATCGCCTCGATGTCCTGGGCGGTATGCGGCGTGTACACGGAGCTGCTACGCCTCGGCGAGCAGCTGCTCGTACTGCTCCGGAGTCAGGAGCTCGGCGGTCTGGCTCGCGTCGGCGAGCTGCACCTTGTAGAACCAGCCTTCGCCGTACGGATCGCGGTTGACGGCGGCCGGGTCGTTCTCGAGCCCGTCGTTGATGCCGACGACCTCACCGCCGACCGGCGTGAAGATGTCCGAGACGGCCTTGACCGACTCGACGACCCCGATGCTGCCGAACTGCGTCAGCGCCGCGCCGGTGCGCGGGAGCTCGACGTAGACGATGTCGCCCAGCGACGCCTGCGCGTAGTCGGTGATCCCGACCGTCGCCACGTCGCCGTCGAGCTTCACCCACTCGTGTTCTTTGCTGTAGAGCAGACCTGCCGGTACGTTCGCCATCTCGGGGCTCATGGTAGCGCGCCCGACGGCGGGAGTCCTCCGCCGCGTTCAGCCCTTCGGACGTTTGTAGAACGGGAGCGGGACGACGGTCGCGGCGTGGCGCGCGCCGCGCACCTCGATCTCCAGCTTCGTCCCTTCCGCCGCGGCGCTCGGCTCCACCAGCGCGGTCGCGATGTTTTTCTCGACGGTCGGCCCCCACGAGCCGCTGCGAACCTCGCCGGCCTGCGCGCCCTTCGCGAAGACCGGATAGCCGGCGCGCGCGGGGACGCGGCCTTCCATCACGAGCCCGACGATCCGGGGGTAGTCGCCCGCGTCGCGCTGCGCGAGCAGCGCGTCCTTACCGGTGAACGACGGTTTGTCGAACTTGATCGCCCACGCGAGCCCCGCTTGCACGGGGGTGATCTCTTCCGTCATCTCGTGGCCGTAGAGCGGCATCCCGGCTTCGAGCCGCAGCACGTCGCGCGCGCCGAGCCCGCACGGTTCGAGGCCGCGCTCGCGGTTTTCGGCGAGCAGCAGATCCCATACGCCCGTCGCTTCGTCCGCGGGCAGGAAAAGCTCGAAGCCGTCCTCGCCGGTGTAGCCGGTGCGCGCGATGACGATCGGATCGTGCGTTCCGCGCACGCGCACTTCCGCGCAAGCGTAGTACTTCAGCGCGCCGATGTCGGCGTCGACGTACGGCTGCAGCCATTCCACCGAGCGCGGACCTTGGATCGCGATCAGCGCGCGCTCGCCGTGACGGTTGGTGAGCTGCACGCCGTCGGCGCGCTGCGCGCTGACGTGCGCCCACATCTTGTCGGCGTTCGAGGCGTTGACGACGAGCAGCCAGCGCTCCTCGCCGAGCCGGTAGAAGATCACGTCGTCGTGCGCGCCGCCGTGCTCGTTGGTGAAGACGTTGTAGCGCGCCTGGCCCGGCTTCATGTTGGCGACCTTGTTGATCGTCAGCGCCTCGGCCCACTCGCCGACGTTCGGCCCGCGCAGCTCGAACTGACCCATGTGGGAGAGGTCGAACAGCCCGGCGCGCTTGCGAACCGCCTCGTGCTCTTTGAGGATGCTCGAGTACTGCACGGGCATCTCGAACCCGCCGAACGGCACCATCCGGGCGCCGAGCGCCAGGTGGGCGTCGTTGAGCGCGGTGCGGCGCAGCGCGCCGGAGTCGACGGTCATGCCGAGAGCATTGCCCCGCAAGGGCCGAGCGTCCTTCGGTGTGCGGAGCGAACTAGCGCGAAAGATTCGCTCGCATCGCGACGGAAAGCGTCACGAGCTTCGTCCCGCGCAGCGCGTAGGTGGTCGTCTTCCGCCGGACGCAGTCGTTGTCGGCGCATTGTTCGGCGGTCAGCCGGTGGTTCGCGAAGCGGAACCGCATCGACGCTGGGCCTTGTCCCCAGTCGCCGCCCCATCCCGTGGAACCGATCGTGCCGAGCAGAACGGCACCGCTCGGGCGCTCGTCGAACGCGTACGCCTCCGCGCCGCCGCCCAGCGGCAGATCGCAAACGATCACCACGACCGCCTGGCGCGTCCCGGCGCGGAGGCTGCCGCGCTGCACCGAGCGCACGCGCAGGTCGAACCCGGCGCCCATGTTCTTGTCCTCGTAGGAGAACGAGCCTTTCCGCATGACGGCGGGGACCGGCACGTTCCCCATGCACGGATGCACGCGGTAGGTGAAATTGTCGAAGTCGACGGCGAGGAGAACCGCTGGCAGCATGGGCACCTCCCGCGGGATGCTGCTAGGCGAAGACGTCGCCGTCCTTCGCCAGCTCGCGCCGGAGGTACAGCGGCAGTGCGAATATCCGGCGGTGGGTCTCCGCGTCGTAGAAGAAGTTATCGCCGCGCAGGCCGCCGGCGTACGCGTCGACGCGCGCGGGGGCGAGCGCCGCGACGTCGGCCTCGTCGCTGCACGCGATGAACGCCCAGTCGTTGTCGAATGCCGGGACGTGCGTGTAGAAGCTGCGCACGTGACGGAAGTACGCGCGCAGCGAGCGGGCCATCTTCGCGTGCAGCGCCATGTTGTGGAAGCCGGCGGTCGAGGCTTGCAGCACGTAGACGCCGCCGGGCGCGAGGCGCGCCTTGATGTCGCGGAACACCTCGCCGTTGAAGAGCGGGAACGAGGGCGAGTCCGGCAGCGGCTCCGTCAGATCGCTGATCACCACGCCGTAGCGGTCCGCGTCTTCCTTGAGGAACTTCAGCGCGTCGCCGATGATCACGCGCGCCCGCGGATCGTCGAACGCGCCGTCGGACCATTCGGCGAGATACGTTTTCGCGAGCTCGACGACTTGCCCGTCGATGTCGACCATCGTGCAGCGCCGCACCGACGGGTCGCGCAGCACCTCGCGCAGCGTCGCGCCCTCGCCGCCTCCGAGGATCAGCACCTCACTGCGGTCGGCCGCCGCCGCCATCGCCGGGTGCACGAGCGTCTCGTGGTAGATCTTCTCGTCGGCTTGCGAGGACTGCGTGTCGCCGTCGAGCACGAGCATCTTGCCGAACACCGGCGTGCGGAGCACGGCTACCGACTGGAACGGCGTGCGGCCCGCGTAGTACGTCTCCTCGATCGCGTGGGCGTGCAGCTCGGTCGGGCCGAACTGCTCGGTGTACCACTGGTAGTGCTCGGTCTTCGGCATCGCGTCCGTCCGGTTGAACGGGCGGGTACGGCGCCCTCCCGGATACGATGAAGCCCGCCGATCGCTCGGCGGGCTTCGTGATTCTCCGAACCGGGTTTCCCGAGGAAGAGCCTAGGCGGTGGCCAGCAGCTCGCGGGTGTCGTGCTCGGTCGTGACGAGGTGGGTGAAGCGGTCGCGGCCGGCTTCGATCCCCCGTTTCATCTCCGTGGTCAACATGGTCTTGGCGTCGAGCGCCTCCGCGGCGAACTCGCACGCCGCCCAGGGATCGGTGTGGTCGCCGCACGTGTAGAAGTCCATCGCGGCGTAGCCGGTCTCCGGCCACGTGTGGATCGACAGGTGCGACTCCTCGATCACCACCAC
>DATAQE010000170.1:0-46996 GCA_036264835.1 Candidatus Elarobacter sp. | reverse complement strand
GCCCCGAAATTCAGCTCACACCTATTATCTTCGCAAATGAGGAATTTGATTACAGCTGGGGAGCGCGAGACCGCTTGTTTGGATTGCGGCGCAAGACAATGAAAGTTTATCGGTATAATACTACGGGCGTGCGGCGTAGTGCGGCCGCGCGATCAGGCTATTTAAGGCCGGAGGCGGTGCTCCAACTAGAGCACGAAATACTGCTCCAATATTGGAAGGGAGAAGTACTAAATGCAGGGGCTTCCAGCTTCGGTGCTGTCATTGAATGCGAACACGCGGTTGTTGCAATTAATTCGTCTGGCGAACCATTAACGTTTCCCGGAACTTTCGCGCGCTGGAAGACTTATAATCGCTCGAAATACTACCAGAATCAATTGCATTTGATCAACGAGCACGACGTACAAGTAATCGCATTTACCGACGACTTCTTTCTTGACAACAACGAGGATCGCGTGATTTCCGTTTCTCGTGCAAGATAGTACGGTCGCCGCTTATCGCTGACTCCTCGGGGGAATAGTCTTAAGCCGAAGGCCTTGCCTCTCGTGCTATACTCAGTTCAGCACCCCCGGCGCCGAAATCAACGTCGCCGGGTTTTCTCTTTTGCGAGGTATTGAGTCCATATGCCAAAGCTTTTTGGAGCCCTCGCGCCAGCGCAACGCGTGGTTTTCACCGCTTCTGCGCTGCGCCGTTTGCTGCGGATGATGCGCTAAAGGTTCGCGAGGCCGTCGCACGACGTCGTACCTTTCGGTCAAAAGCCGCCAGCAGGAACGCTGCTGGCCTTGACACTGACGCCAGAATCGAGATACTTGCGTCACGAACAACCCCGTTCGTTGCTTGCAACGGCGGGCTTCTTTCTGGATCGCTTTGACGATTTGCTTCACCCGAATTAAGCACAATGGCGTATCAGACAGTCTTTGAGCAAGCTGAATGACGGTTCTTTTTTCGCGTACTGTCCCGAGCTGCCGGGATGCACTAGTTGGGGCGCGACGCTCGATGACGCGGCCGAGAATATTGCTGAAGCGATCGGCCTGTGGACGGCTGCAACACAAGACCTATTAAATCGAGCTGATGGACCGATGAAATCTTGATCGGAACAAATGTTCGTGTTATAATTTCCGTGCGAGAAATCGCGTTGAAAAACTGAAGCGGCTCGACCGGCGTTGGAAGCACCGGCCGAGCCCGTCACCCGATGAGGTAACATCGAATGACACCATCCGAGTTCGACGCATTGACGTCGAGCCCTCGGCACGTTCTTTCGGTCGCGGAGGAACACCGCCATTGCGCCGCGGCACTCGGCGGTTCCAACCGCCGGAATGGCCAACGGCAATCACGGCCCGTTGAATTGCTGTCTGCGCGTCTGTTCCGCCTTCGAATCGCGCGCGGGTTCAGCATCTACGACTTAGCGGCGAACGCTGACGTGTCGGCTCCAGCGGTCCGCCGGCTTGAAGCCGGCGAACCTGTCGACAAACGCGTCCTGCCGGCGCTGGCGCGGGCACTTGACGTGCCTCTCTGCCGGCTCATTTGCGGCGAGCACGACTGCAGACGACGCGCGTGCGTCCCGTCCGCCTCTCTCGCGCCGGCGAGCGGGGTCCACACCGGCCAACCGCATTGACGAAGAACCTCCGACGGAATTTCGTCGTCATGGAACGGACTACAAGGCCTCGAACCCTGAGGGCTAGCTGACGCCTTCCTCAGCGTCCTGCTGGTCAAGGTGCGACGCCATCTCTCCCAACACGAAGCGGTTCGCCGCGTCGCGCTGCTGGGGCGAGACGTGAGCGTCGAAGTATTGCACGAGCTCCTCGTCGGTCTCGCCGTTGCGGATGAGCGCGTCGAAGTCCTCGCGCGAGACGCCCGCCTCATCGAGGAAGCCCATCGATAGCGGGCAGTACGCCACGTACTCGCCCTCCGTCCCCGCATGCGCAGCCCGAGCCTTGTCTGCAAGACGCGCCAACCACGCGTAGCCGCCGAGCATCTGGCGCCCCGGCCGTGGCGGACCTTTGGTGAGATCGATTGCGGAGACGTTCATACCGGCGTGATACCCGCTTGGCGACGCGACGAGATTGCATCCTCGTGCATACCGTCCTCGGACATTTTCCCATGCCGTCCTGCGGAAGATCAGGCCAACCGGTGCTTCGTCAGTACCGAGGGCGATATCGTCGTCGCACGGAGGGCACCGCACATGGTGGTGGGCCAACGGTGCCCGCCTCGTGACCTGACGACGGAGGAGCACCGGGTGAAATATCCGATCGCCCTTGAAAACCCAAGCGCGCTGGGGTATACTGAGCGCGCGGGGCATGAGTAGCCTCGATACGGGTGGCGTGAAGTTCATGGCTTATCCTGACGACCATGAACCGCGGCACGTTCATGGACTCATCGGCGGGATCGGAGGTCCTGAAGTGGTCGTTGAATTGAGTCTCGACCGAACCGTCTGTCTTGCCCGTCGCGTCGACGCGGTGCAAGGAGCGACGCGGTCCGAAGTGCGGAAAGTGCTCGCCGCAGCGGCGGATCGCTTTGACGATCTCATTGCCCTTTGGGATTCGATGCACCAATGACGAAGACGCGAGCGCGCGTCGTGACGAGCGACGCCGAGATCGACGCCGCGATCGCACAAGGACGGCTTCACGCGATGCCCCGAGCAATCGAGGCATCGTATGACGAGGCGGCTGACGAGGTGGTCGTTCGATTTGAGAACGGTGTGCGGATGGCGTTTCCCCGAAGGATTCTCCAGGGTCTCGAGACGGCATTGCCGGGTCAGCTGCGAGAGGTCGTCATCGCCGGGCCGGGCACGGGACTCTACTGGCCGAAGCTCGACATTGGGCATTACATACGAGGCTTGATCGACGGCGTCTTCGGCACGAAGACGTGGATGCAGCAACTCGGCAAGCGCGGCGGAGCAGTGAAGACGCCGGCGAAGGGGGCCGCCGCACGCGAGAACGGCAAGAAAGGCGGCCGGCCAAGGAAGATCGCCTAACGAGCACGGCCGCCATAAACCGCCGCCGCTCGACTGTCGGCTGGGAGCAGGCTGCAAGACGTCGAACCCGGCCCGCGATGGGGACCAAGAGCGGGCATCATGGTCATCACCGCCGTCGCATCGTCGAGCACCGCGTCATTCCGACGCCCGGCACGTCGCTCCTGAGTGCGGCGCAGCGAGTCCTTTCGGACGGCCACGAGCGCGACGCGGGCCAGATCCTTGCGGAAGCAATCAAAGCCGGCTTGCTGCCGTCGGCGACGAAGAAGATCACGCTCTACACATCGCTCTACCAGTACGTGCAGCGCAGCGTCGCGCACCGCCGCCGCCCGCTGATCATTCAGAACGAGGCGACGCACGCGTTCCGTATCAACCACCCCGTCGACGACTGGCCCCGGGTCGACGTCCCGCCCCGGCGCAGCTGGCTCACGCCCGCGCAGATCGACGCGCTCGAGAACCGCCTCCACACGACGTCCACCGCGCCCGCGCCTGAAGCATTCGAGAAAGCCGTCTGCGATGCGTTCGAGGCGATGGGGTTCGTCGCGCGGCACGTCGGCGGGATCGGCATGCCCGACGGCATCCTCGATGCCCCGCTGGGACCGCTCGCTTACCGCGCGATCCTCGAATGCAAGACTGCCCACGCCGACACGACGGTGAACGCACCGCAGCTCGACGAACCGGCCCGCTTCCGCGACTCGTACGACGCGCAGTACGCCGTCCTGGTCGGCCCGGCGTTCGGCGTCGACGCCGTCTTCGAGAACGAGATGAAGAACCACGCCGTCTCGGTCTGGTCCGTGAACGACGTCGTCAACGCGCTCCAGCTGGCCGTCGACCCGCTCGAGTGCCGCGACCTCTTCGCGGGCGGCATCGTGGAGGACCGCCTCAGCGACCTCGCGTGGTCGCGCGAACACGGCTCCGAGAAACGCCTCGCGGTGATCGCCTCACTTCTCCATACGGCGGCGTGGAACGCACAACTATCACTGGTCGGCCGCGTCTCGTCGGCCGATGCGCCCGTGCTTACCGTCGACGCGGCCTTGATGCTCGTCGACACGGCACTGCAAGAAGCGAACGCGACAGGCGGCGCATCCCGCGCAGAAGTGGCGACCGCCATTGCGGATCTTCTCCGGCGCGGTTCGGCGACGAAGCTCCCCGACCGCGACGGCATCGTGCTCTGTCGCCCTCCGGCCGGAAAGGCCGTCTAACGCGCTGACTCGCGGGCATAATCGAGCTGCCCTCTGCGAAAAGGGCGTGGTCCGGTGACGGAGCTACGGAACGAGAGGCGTCGAGCGATCGGCGCCTCTCCTCATTGAGCCGGAAGCACCGCACGAGCGCCGAAGACCCGGCCGATGTTTTCCACGACCACGGCTCGTCTCTCGTCACGATGACGAACGGCTCGACGGAACGGCTCTTGATCGTCGGCGGCGGGATCGGCGGCCTCGCCACGGCGCTCGCGCTCGCGCGGCACGGTGTCGCCACGGAGGTCGCGGAGCAGGCCGCGGAGTTCCGCGAGATCGGCGCCGGGCTGC
Source organism: Candidatus Elarobacter sp. (assembly GCA_036264835.1). GTDB lineage: Bacteria > Vulcanimicrobiota > Vulcanimicrobiia > Vulcanimicrobiales > Vulcanimicrobiaceae > Vulcanimicrobium. The sequence continues at coordinate 42,502 of DATAQE010000170.1, read as the reverse complement.
AGCTCGCTCCGAACGCGTCCTGGGCGCTGAGCCGGCTCGGCGTTCTGGAGCAGGTAAACGAGACCGCGGTGTTCCCGGCCCGCATGGTGTGGATGGACGCGCTCAGCGGGGAACCGCTCACCTCGCTCGATCTCGGCGCGCCGTTCCGCAAGCGCTATGGATTTCCGTACTTCGTGATGCACCGCAGCGATCTGCTCGACGCGCTGGTGCGCGCGTGCGAGACGAACCCGCTGATCACGCTGACGACCGACAAGACGTTCGTCTCGCTCAAGGACCACGGAGAGTTCCTGGAAGCGCACTTCCGAGATGGTACGAGCGTCCGCGCCCGAGGCCTGATCGGCGCCGACGGCCTTAAGTCGCGCGTGCGGCAATGCGTCCTCGACGACGGCGAACCGATCTGCTCGGGCTACGTCGCCTACCGCGGCGCGATCCCGATCGCGGACGTCTCCGTGCACGCCGGCCTCGACAACGTCGTGCTGTGGACCGGCCCCGACATGCACTTCGTGCAGTACCCGCTCCGCCGAGGCGAGCTCTACAACCAGGTCGCCGTCTTCAAGAGCGATCGCTATGCGTCGGGAGCCGCCGACTGGGGCACCGAGGACGAGCTCGAGGCGCGCTTCAGCGCCGGCGCACCGCTCCTCCGCGCCGCACTGACACGGATCAAGCGCGACCGCCGCTGGCCGATGTACGACCGCCTCCCCGCGAAGAGCTGGACGCGCAACCGCGTCACGCTGATCGGCGACGCGGCGCACCCGATGCTGCAGTACCTCGCACAAGGCGCGTGCCAAGCCCTCGAAGACGCCGTCGTCCTCGCCGACTCCGTCGCATCAGCCGGCGACACCGACCTCGACGAAGCATTCCGCCGCTACGAAGCCGCACGCGTCGACCGCACGGCGCGCGTGCAAACCCTCGCCCGTGCATGGGGCGACTACTGGCACATGCACCCCGGCGCCGACCTCGACCGCCGCAACAGCTTCCTCCGAAGCCGCCGCCCCGAGGACTACACCGACACCGACTGGTTCTACGCGTACCGCGGCTGATCAAACAGACGCCCGTTATCGAGGGCGGACCCTCGCCGAGGGTGCGATACCGATCGGAGAAGAACCGCTCGCAGCATGAACCGCCGCCTGAATCCGAACTATCTCGCGATCGGCATTGCACTTGGCGTAAGCATCGGGCTCGCTATGCACAGCCTATCGCTGGGAATCGGCATCGGGGTTGCGTTGGGCCTAGCGCTCGGAGCCGCGAACCGGCGTCGCGGCTGACCGCGGCGTGGCTTTCTTGGGGAAGGCCCGCTGGGCATCCGCGTAGATCCGCCATCCGTCCACCGCGAGCCGGCGTTGCGCGTTCGAGCCGCCGTTCGCCACAGCACCGAAATGCTCGCCGGTGATCTGCCCGAGGATCACGGCGAGCGCGTCCACGACGAGCTCCGGTGCGTAGTGCGACGTCGCTTCGAAGAAGTCGGGCGGGTTGTTGAGCGTGATCCTCGGTTCTCCCAGCGCACGCCGGTCGTCCATGAGGTCGGCGATCGCGGGCACGGCGTCCGGGCCGAGCGCTTCGAGGTCCTTGAACGCCTGCTCCTCAGTCTGCGCGCGCAGCGTCTTCGCGATGAGCGCTTTGACGGCGGCGTGGTGCGGCCAGTCGGGATGGGGCCGCCAATCGCGCAGCACACGAGCCTGCCGCGCCACCTCAGCCCTAATCTCCGCAGTCGCCCCCGGAGACGGAGCGCGAAGCGCGGACGGCGTGTCGCCCGCGAAATACGTTCCCGCGGCACCCGAGGGCCCGCCGACGTCGATCGTCGTCAGAAACGCCATCACCGGCCGTCCGTTCATCGCGAGCAACGTCTTGCTGCTCGGCGCGTACGCTGTGTCCTTGCTGTAGAACCGCACGACGATCCGACGTGACGATGCGCCTTTGAGCGTCTGCGCTACGTCGACCGCCAAGTCGACGTAGTCGCCGTCACCGCCTTGCGCGGCTCGCAACGCGTCATCGGGAACATGCAACGTACCGACCACGATCGTCGTCGATGCGGCGCACAACTTCCACGACGGCGAGATCGTCTCCGCGACCGCGCCCCGAACGACCGACGCGAACAACGCTACCGCGACGGCGGCACCAACCCAGAGCCGCATGGTTGCAACGATTTCCCGGCGCCGCCGCAACACCCTGGCAAAAAGGAAGCGGCGAGGTCGCAACCCAACCGCTTCATCTCGTGGTACCGGAGAGCGCAGCGCGAACCGCCGCGGGGTCGCTACATCCCGGTCGGGCGAGGAGCGGGCGAACCGCTCGCCGCCGACGACGGCCGCGACATCGATCCGCTGCTCGGCGACATCGACCCGGCCGGCATCGGGCTCGTCATCGTGGATCCGCCCGTGGTGGAACCACCCGACATCGACCCGCGGGACATCGATCCGCCCGACATGCCGGGCATCGAGCCGCTCATCGCGCCGCCCCTCCCACGCCGCGCGCGGAGCCGCTGCACGTCGGACTTCGCCATGCTGAGATGCATGTTGATGGTCGGCAGCGTCGTGCGCGCATACGCTTTGAGCCGCGCGTCATGGCCGCCGTTGATCTCGCTCTGCAGCAGGATCTGCATCTGCTGGTGCGCGCGCACTTGGCCGCCCAAATACGCGCGGTTGAACGCGCGTCCGCTCAGCGCTTGCAGCCGCGTCATCATCGCCTGGCTGTTCGGATCGACGGACGTCGGAACGGTAAGCCCCTCCGACCGCATGATGGACGCGAGCTGCGCGTTGTTCGGCGTGTGATCCGCGATCATCCGCTGCGCGAACGTCTTCACGACGCCGTTCTGCGACTTGCTCAACGCGAGCCGCGCCAGCTGCACCTCCGCCATCCCGCCTTGCGCGGCTTGCATCGCGAACTGCGCGTCCGGCGAAGCGGCGAGCGCCGGAACACCGCAGAGAACCACCGCGAGCGGCAACAGAAACCGACTGAAACGGACCGACATCACAAAATCTCCTTCGCTAAAAGGATTTCGCCCGCGAGCGCAGTCGAAACGGCCTTGCCCGCCCGCCAGGTACGGCGATCGTCCACCGGGCACACCTGCCGCGGAATACAACGTGGGGCAGAGCGAGAGGGCCCGGATCGTGCGCCCGCTGTATCCCACGCACATGCGCCAACGTCTCCTCATCGTACTCGCCGCCGTCATCGCCGCCGCTGCGGCGCAGCTGACGCCCGCACAAGCACGGCCGACCATGGCACCGATGCCCGGAATGGCGCCGGCCGCCCGCGCAGCCTCCACGAGGGAGATCCACGGCACGGTGCACTCGGTGGTCCCCGCGCTCGGACTCCTCTCGATCCATCACGACGCGATGCCCGGGATGGCCGCGATGACGATGGTGGTGAAGCTGAAGGACCACCGCCAGCTCAAGGGCCTGCACGCCGGCGACGCCATTCGCCTGCGCTGCAACGAACGCGTAACCCCCTATCTCTGCGAGAAGCTCTAGCGCCGGTTGCGGTCGATCACCGCGAAGAGGATCGTCCCGAACGCGATGATCCGCGGAACGTAGCCGAGCGGGTTCTCGATCTCCGGCCGCTCGAACACCGCCAGGACGAGACGCTCCGCCGCCATGACGGCGAACGCGATCCCGAACAGCACGAAGAGCCGGTCGCCGGTCCGCCGGTACGCGCGGAAGAACAGCAGCGACGCGACCGCGGCCAGCGTGAGCGCACAGCCGCTCAACAACGCGGTCATCATCGGTCGGCGTCCCAGATGAGCCCGTAGCAAAGGACGCCCAGCCCGAACACGGCGGGAATCAGCCGCGCCGTCGACAGATCGACAGCCACGAAGATGACCTTGTCCGCGAACAGCATCACGTTGTTCACCAACAACCCCGCGAACCCGAGCGCGCACCACAGCAGAAACCGGTGCCGCGTCCGCAGATAGCCCCGCCAGAGCAAGACCGCGCACATCCCGCTGGTGATCGCACAGAGCGCGTAGACGATCTCAGCGATCAGCATCGCCGTCTCCCACCTTGAACGCATCCGAGAACGACTGCAGCGTATCGCTCGGCGGGGAGAAGATGAAGTCGATCACGGTGGTGGGCCGCTCGCGATAAAGCTCCGCAAGCCGCCGCACCAAACGGTCGTCCTTCGCCGCCCCCGCGTACCGCCACGAACCGGACTCGACGGCGGCCAGACGGCGCCGCTGGAGATGCGCGAGCCGGCGCGCGATCGAGTGCGGCGAGCTGCGCAGCTCCGCGCTGAGCTGCTCCGCGGTCCACGCCCGCGCGCGATCCTCGCGCAGCAACAACAAGACCTCCAACAGCTCGACCGAGTCGATGCTGTGCCGCACGAAGCGTCGTACGTCATCCGTGAACTCTCCCATCGAACGGATCAGCGCTTCACGCTGAAGACGCCGATCCCATCGTGCGCGGTCAGTTCACGCCTGCAGTGCGCCCGCTCCGATCGCCGCCGAAGAACCGACCGCCCAAGGGCGGCTGCGGACGACCAGGATCGCCGCGTCGAGCGCCTCGTCGCGCGAGAGCTCGCACCGGCATTGCACGCATCCGCGGCTGTCGTGATCCTCCAGCGTGTGATCGCAGGGGCAAGAAATGAGATAGAGCATCGGCGTCCTGGGCCTCCGCACTATGATTTACCCCTCCCCGGGAGGGGTAAACGCAACAGAGCGGCTCGTAGCTCCGCCGCGGAGAGCGGCGGCTCGAGCTCCCCGACGACGTCGCCCGCCCCGTCGACCAGGAAGACGCGCGCGTCGTGCCGCTCGCGCGCGCCGGTCCCCGCGCCGAGCTGCGCTTCGACACCGCGCACGACACCCGGCGCCGCGGTCACGCCGACGACCCGATGCCCCCACGCGGCGAGATAACGGCGCAGCACCGCGGGCGAATCATGTTCGGGATCGGTCGTCAAGAAGTACGCCCGCACCCGCCGCACCGGGTCTTCCATCGCGAGCGCCCGGCTCAGCGCGGCGATCGTGACCGGACACTCGTCGGTGCAGCGCGTGTACCCGAGCACCAGCACCGCCGGAGCGCTCCCCGCGCCGATCACGACCACGCGCCGCTCGTCCGAAAGCACCGTCGTGCGCGCAAGACGATGCGCGGCGAACGTCCCATCGAACGACACCGCCGGCGCGCCGGACGCATACGGCGCAAGACGCGGAAGAAGAAGCTGCACCACATAGACGCTCGCGCCGGCGGCACCGAACAGCGCCGCGACCACCGCCCCGCGAACGACCCGCCGCACCTCGACCGCCATCCCCGCGCGTTGCAGCCGCCACGTACACTCACCCGTGTACCGCGAAAAACGCGCGAACGGCGCGACGAACGCCACAGGCCGGTATACCGGCGACCGCGCAACGGCGCGGCATGAAACGTTCCGTTCCCTTCACCGTGCTGCTCGTCGCCGCCGCACTGATCATGTCGGTCGCGCTCGGCGCGCGCCAGAGCTTCGGCTTGTTCGTCGGACCGATCGTCGCATCGCACGCGGTCTCGCTGCCGCTGCTCGCGTTCGCGATCGCGCTGCAGAACCTCATCTGGGGGATCGCGCAGCCGTTCGCGGGCAACGTCTCCGACCGCTTCGGACCGGCGCCCGTCGTTGCCGCCGGCGCAGCCGCATACGCGGTCGGCCTCGCGGCCGTCGCGCTGCACCCCGGCGTGATCTCGGTGATGATCGGCTTCGGCATCCTCGTCGGCGTCGGCTTGAGCGGCATGACGTTCGCCGTCGTGATCTCCGCGGTGAGCCGCGCCGCGTCAGACACGCAGCGCGCGACGGCGGTCGCGCTCGCCGCCGCCGGCGGATCGCTCGGCCAAGTCGCGCTGGTCCCGCTCGCACAAGTCGCGATCGGCGCCACCGGCTTTCAGCGCGCGCTGATCGCTCTCGCGTGCATCGCGATCGCCGCCGCCCCGCTCGGCTTCATGCTCGCCCGACGCCGCGCCCCAAACGCCGCCGCCACACCGGCGCTCGCGAGCCCGACCTGGCCCGCGATCTGGCGCGCGCTGCGCGACCGCAACTACCTGTTCCTGACCGCCGGCTTCTTCGCGTGCGGCTTCCAGCTCGCGTTCATCGGCGTCCACCTGCCGACGTACCTGAGCATGTGCCACGTCGCCGCCGGCGTCGGCGCCGCCTCGCTCGCGACGATCGGATTCTTCAACATCATCGGCAGCTTCGGATTCGGGAAACTGATGGACCGCTACGAACCGCAGAACCTGCTCGCCGTCCTCTACACCGTCCGCGCGACGACGACGCTCGCGTTCCTCGCGACGCCGCCGACCGCGCTCACGACGCTCGGCTTCGCGGTGCTCATGGGACTGACGTGGCTCGGCACCGTCCCGCTCACCAACGGCGTCGTCGCGCGCCTCTTCGGCCTCGGCAACCTGGGCACGCTCTTCGGCGTGAGCTTCCTGAGCCACCAAGTCGGCTCGTTCCTCGGCGCATGGCTTGGCGGCGTCTCGCTGCAGCTGACCGGCTCGTACGCGACGGTCTGGATCGCGACCGTCGTCGTCGGCTACGCCGCGGCCGCCGTCAACCTGCCGATCCGCTACCGCACCGCGGTCGCGACCGCGTGATCAGGCCGCGACGACGGGCGCGCGCGCCGGAACGGCGGCGTTCAGCACGAGCCGCGCCATCCGCTGCGCCGTCTGCGCTGCGACCAGATTGCCGCGCTTCGCGCCCGACGCGAGCGCGCCGTCGAACAACAGATCCAACTCTTCGGCGACCGTCTCCGGATCGCTCACGCCCGCCTCGGCGGCGCGGTCGCGAAACCACGCGCGCCGCTTCGCGATGTACGTCTCGATCAGCCGCCGCGCCGGATGCCCCGGATCGGTCAGCTCCGCGGTGTAGATGATGTACGGACAGCCGCGATACTTCGTCCCCGCCAAGAACTGCTCGAGCAGCGCGAACGCGCCGAGGATCCGCTCCGCGGGCGCACCGGACGACGGAAACCGCACGCGCGGCGCGCGCCGCAGCGAAGCCGCGATCAGCTCGTCCTTGGAGCGGAAGTGCCGGTAGATCGTGCGTTTCGTCAAACCGGCGGTATCCGCGACGCGGTCAACGCCGACCGCGTGCACGCCGTCCCGGTAGAACAGATCCGCCGCGACCTCGGCGATGTAGTCGGCGATGGGTTGTCCGGCGGGTCCGCGCAGTCGCATGATGCCGCGGAGTTGCCCCCGCTTCGTATACCGACCTGTATACCTGGCGAGCCGTTCGCGAGCGCCGAGAGGCGCCGCCAGCCCACGCCCCGAGAGGGACCGCGATGACCTCTCCGGCCGAACGCCTCGGCTCGCTGCGCCCGTACCTCGCGGGGACGGTCCTGTTCGCCGTCGCGATGGGCGTCGGCCGCTTCGCCTACACGCCGCTGCTCGTCGTGATGCGCAGCGACGCCGGCCTCAGCGTAACGCTGGCCGGCGTCCTCGCCTCGGCGAACCTCGCGGGCTATCTGGCAGGCGCGCTCGCGGCGACGATCCCGGCGATTCGCCGCCGCCGCGTCACGGTCGTGATCGCGTCCGCCGCCGCCGTGGCCGTGCTGACCGCCGCGATGGCCGGCCCCGCCTGGACCTGGCTCCCGGCGCGAACGCTGACGGGGATCTGCAGCGGATTGGTCTTCGTCCTGGCCGTCGGCATCGTGCTCGACCACGCGACGCTGCACGACTCGCGCTGGGGCGCCCCGATGCTGTTCGGCGGCGTCGGCGTCGGGATCGCGGCGAGCGGCCTGCTCGTCCCCGCGCTCGCGTCGTTCGCCGGCTCGCGCGGCACGTGGCTCGCGCTCGGCGCGCTGAGTGGGATCGCCGTCGCATGCGTCGCGGGCTGGCTCCCGCGCGACGACGCCTCGCCGCGCGCGGACGCCCGCCCCGCCGGCGGTGAACACGCGGGCGCAGCCGGGCCGTCACCGCGCTTCTGGGCGCTCGCGCTGGTCTACGGCATCGAAGGCGGCGTGTACATCATCCCGGCGACGTTCTTGGTCGCGCTGATCGCCGAGACGCCGGCGCTCGCGGGCTTCGCGCCGTTCACCTGGGTCGTCGTCGGCCTCCTCGCCGTCCCGTCCGCGGCGGTCTGGGGCGCGGTCTCGCGGCGCATCGGCGTCGCGACGGCGCTGACGCTCGCGTTCGTCGCGCAAGCGCTCGCGCTGCTGATCCCCGCCGTCGCGGGCGGGATCCTCGGCGCGCTCGCGGTCGCGATCGGGATCGGCGGCACGTTCATCGCGATCTCGTCGCTCGCGATGAGCCTCGGCCGCACCTACTGGCCCGCGCGCAGCAACGCCGCGGCGGGCGTCCTCACCGCGCTGTACGGCATCGGCCAGATCGCGGGACCGCTCTTTGCGACGCACGTCGCGCTTCGCACGGGATCGTACCGCGCCGCCTTCCCGCTCGCGGCGGCGGCGCTGCTCGTCCCGACCGCGCTCTACGCGATCAGCTCGACGCGCTGGCTGGAGAAAACGCGGAACCGCGTGTCGTAGGCGTGCATCGAATCGCCGACCTTCGCGCGGCTGTGAATGAGGACGTCTTGCGCGGTGCGCCCGTGACCCACGTCCCGCATTCCGCCGGCGCTCATCCGGATCAGCGGCACCGTCCCGGGCGCCGGCGCGTTCAAGCGCTTCGCGCGCACGAGCTGCTCGACGATCGCGTCCTGCACGAGGACCGGCAGCGCGCGGAACTCGTCGTCGTTCTTCGGCACGACGGCGAGCTTCGGCGGCTCCGGCTTGTTCTCGACGTAGCGCACGACGGCGTCCCAGTCGTCGGCCGCGATCGCGGTGAAGCTGCAGAAATAGCGGTGCACGACCCGATCCGGCGCCTGCATCGCATCGCACTGATCGACGTGCACGCGGCTCGGGATCGTGCGCTCGCGCAGCACGAAGGTGATGTGCAGCTCGCTCTCGGCGAGCTGATGCGGCGCGAAGAACGCGACGCCTTCGCGCGAGACCGCGGTGCCGAGCAACGGGATCTTGCGCCCGTCGCTGACCGCGTGGCCCTGGAACTTCCCGCGGCGTGCGCCGGCGGCGCCGTTCTCGAACCAGCGCTGCTCGCGACGCCCGAAGAACGAGTCTAAGAGCTGCATCTGCCTACTCGGATGATCGGCAAGCGAGCGCCATGCGCCCTGCTCTCCAGGGCGAAACCTAACGCTTCTTTGACGCACGTCACACGAAAAGCGCGTCAAATCGCGCGCGCTTTACCCGGGGTTTACGCGCGGTTTACGTTGCGCCCGCCGTCGCGGCGAGAACGCGCGCTGCAGCGTCCGCCGGCGTGTCGGGCTCGTCGACGTGCACGAAGATGTGCTTGAAGTTCGACGCGCCCGGCTTGAGGTCGATCACCAGCACCGCGTCCTCGCGCTGGTAGTCGAAGAACACGACCTCGCCGTGATAGAGGAACGTCCCGGCCATCTTGAACGGCCACGGCGAGTCGGTGCCGATGACCTTGAGCACGTCCCAGAACCCGGGCGGCTTCTCGACCGACGCGCCCGCGACGTTCTCGAGCGGGATCGTGAACGAGCCGTGCACGGCGAGGACCTTCTCCCACGTGGTGAACTCGATGCGAAGGCTGCCGCCCTCGGTGCTGACCGTTGCCATGCCGATTGGTACTCCGGGTCCGCGCGTCGGTTTCGGGGTAGAACGCCGCCATGGAGACGCAGGCGAGACTGACCGTCACGAGCTCGGTATTCAGTGACGGCCAAACGATCCCGATGAGCGCGGTGTTCGACCAGATGGGCTGCACCGGCAGCAACCGCAGCCCCGACCTCGCATGGTCCGACGCGCCGCCCGGAACGAAATCGTTCGCGGTCACCATGTACGACCCGGACGCGCCGACGACGGTCGGCTTCGTGCACTGGGTGCTCTTCGACATCCCTGCGAACGTGACGTCGCTCGACGGCGGCGCGGGCGCGAAGCGCGACGCCGGCGTCGGCGCAACACACGGCTTCACCGACTACGGCTTCGCGCACTACGGCGGCCCCTGCCCGCCGCCCGGCGACCCCGCGCACCACTACCACCTCACGGTCTGGGCCCTCGACCTGGAGAAGCTCGGCGTCGACGACACGACGACGTACGCGAAGTTCCGCTTCATGATCCGCGGCCACGTCCTCGCAAGCGGCGAGATCGTCGGCCTCTACAAGAGCCCCTCCGCCTAGCACGGAGCGCTCACCGCCGGTGCGCCGGTAGCGAGGACGATCGCCTCGCGAACCGCGGCGTCATGCTCGTCGTCGAGCGCGCGGCGAAGGATCTCGTCGGCCCACGGCGCGCGCACGGAGGCCAGCGCGCCGACGAGCGCGAGCCGCGTCGAGGCGTCGCACTCGAACGCGCTCGGATCGACGAGCACCGGCCACCGCGTCTCTCGCGACACCGTCGTCTCCTCGGCCGGCTGCGTGACCGGGAACCGAACGTCGTCCATCGCCACGGTATCCGGCCACCTGAGCGCGGATTCCGACTCGAACGACTGCGTCGACTCGAACGGCGGCGTGTCCGTCCACGCCTGCGACGCCGGATGATCGCGCGGAGGCCGCAGCGGCGGCGCGAACGACATCGTGACCGCCGCGGGCACGGGGACGGGCGCGAAGATCACGACCGCCATCAGAACGGTGCCGAGCAGCGCGAGCAGCATCGGAAGATGCAACGTCAGCATGCGACCGCGACCGCCGTGATGTGAGGCCGCAGCGCATCGAGCAACGCGACGCGTGCATCGTCCAGCGCGGCATCTCCGCGGTGCGCGAGCGCGTCGTCGAAGAGCTCGAGCGGTAGCCCTTCATAGCGCGCGAGAACACCGTCCAGCACGCTCGCATAATGCGCGAGCGCGCCGCCGACCGCGCGATCATCGTCGCATCGAACCGGCAGCAATCCGACGAGCGCGCGCAACACGGGCGGGGCACCGTACCGCGCTTCCGCCAGCATGCGACACACGTTCGCCACATCGGGCACACAAAGCGCGAGCTCGCCGAAGAGCGCGACGAGTGCCTGCCGCAGCTCGTGATCTTCGAGATCATCCGAGCTGACCCCGAACCCGGGGATGCGCAGCTTGACGAACAGCCGGTCGAAGACGTCCCGCATCGCCCCGTTCACCGCGTCCAGCTCCGCCTGCGCCACTCCGCTGACCCCGACCGCATCCGCGAAGAAGAACCGCAACGCGAACAGGTGCTGCACGAGCCCCTCGAACCGGAAGCTCGCGAAAAGCCGCGATACATCGTCGAGCCGCGCCGAACTCAGCCGCATCGACGGCTCGAAATCCGCCGCGCCGGCTTCGGCCGCCGCCACTTCATCGAACGAACCCTCCGAGGACGTTTCATCGACCGGCGCTTCGTCAAACGATGCTCCGACGACGCCGCCGCGATGAGAGACAGGCGTCTCCTCGATCTCCGCTGCCGAGACGTTCAGCGTCACCGGCGCCGCGATCTCAGCCGCCGCGATTTCGGCGGCCGGCGCGATCGCGCAGCTCTCCACGTGATACGGAACGCCCGGCGGCCGCGCCGCGAAATTGTCGCGCGCACGAATCGCGACGCACGGCGAACTGACTCCGACCGCTTCGCCGTCGGCCTCGAGCTGCGCGACGACGACGATCGGTTCGGTACGGTTTACGTCGCAGCGCACCGACCACCCGAAGACCAGCCGCCTCCGGGGCGCGACGTCGCGCAACACCAGCCCGTCGCCCTCGAACGGCGACACTGCACGCTTAGGCGTTCCGTCCAGCAGCACCAGGCCGTCGAGCGTAGCGCTGCCATGCAGGTACGCCGTGGCCTCTGGCGCGGGAACGCGAACGGTCATCGTATCGATCGGAACGTCGGTGTCCACGACGATCCGAGCAGCGAACGGCACCCCTGCCATCGCTGCCTCGGGCACCTGCAGTTCGGCGCGAAGCCTCGGCGCACCATGGTCCATCGCCTCCGCGATCGGGCCCTCGAACACGTCGACGACGCCATGACGAACACGCAACTCGAACGTCGCTCGCGCCGATTCCCCGTCCTCGGCGGTCGCGACGAACGCCGCGGCGAACGACGCACCGTCCGTAGGATCATCCGGGACCGCGACGTCGACCTTCACCTCGACCGCACAACCCGCTGAAACCGAACGCGAAGGGCAAGCCTGGTCGCTGAACGGCAGGCCGGCGATCGCGAACGTCAACCGCTCCGCGACGTCGCCGAAATTCTCGACGCGCGCCGCAACGGTGAACACCTCACCGGGCAAGACCGCACGGACCACATCCGCAAGCTGAACGCGCACGTCACGCACGCGAATCGGAACGAGCGGTTCCTCGACGACATGCTCACCGGCCCGCACCACGATTGCACCACCCGCGCACACGGGACCGTACGCCGCCGCAAAGCTCACGCGAACGCACCGGCGCGCCGGTACGGCCGAGATCACGACGACCCGCGCATCACCGGCCGATTCGACGCGCGCCAGCGCGGTGACGCCGCCGGACCGCGCACCGGCGGATCGTGCACCGACCGGCGCACCGTCGATGCTGAACGTGTCCGCGATCCAGCGCACACCGTCCGGTAGTTCCACCCGAACCCGGACGTCGCGCGCCTCGGCCCACCCGTCGTTCCGCACATCGATGACGACGTCGGCCCGCCGGCGCCCCGGTGTGACGACCACGTTCGGCGCAACGACGAGCGGCTCCGGAACGACGCCCCCGCGCGCAACGAGCGCCACGCGCCGTCCATCGCCGAAATGCACCACTCCGCCCTCGCACCGAACCTCGCCGACCACCGCGACGATCCGCGCCTCGAAAGACGCTTCCGCACTTTGGCCGACACCGAGCCGCGCAATCTCGACGACCTCTTCATCGCGCCCGTCGTCGCGCGCGCACCCGGCCGGCACCGGAACGACGACGCGAACCCCGCACGCCGGAGCGTCGCCTTCGTTGATCACGACGGCCCGCACGCGAACGGCGTGCACGCCGAGCGCCTCGACGAACGTCCCGCTCGCCGGCCCATCGAACACCGGCCGCCCGCGCACGACGACGGTGCACGCGTTCGTCGCCATCACCGCCCCGGACACGTGCAAAACCGCCCGCACCACGACCTCCGATCGTTCCGCCGCCGGTGCCGCGACACGCGCCCGCACGCTCGCGACCACGTCATCACCTGCCGCGACCGGATCGACGGCCACCTCCAGCGGATCCAACGCCTCGAGGCCGTCGCCGAGCGCGAACACGACCGTTCCGGCCGGGCTCGGCGTCGTCCCCACGTTCCGCGTCCGAAACAGAATCCGAACCACCTCGCCGGCCCGCGCGCTGCGCGGCTCGGCGGAGAGCGCGTGCAGCACGGCCTCGTCGTCACCCGTCATACCGTCGCCGGTGCCCGCGTCCGGCGGCCACTATGACGCAGCGCACTTGCACGGCGCGCCACCCGCCAGTCCGGGCTAGACGACGGAGGGCGCCAAGCGGGCAAGCTCAAAGGGGTGGAGGACGATGATCGACCTTTCGACGCTTCGCCGGATTCCGTTGTTCCGGGATTTCACCGACGAGCAGCTGTCGCAGGTGCTGGCGACCGTCTCCGAACGGCGCCTCCCGAAGCATCAGTTCGTCGTGCGCGAAGGTGAGCCGGGCGACACGTTCTTCGTGATCGCGTCGGGCTCCGTGGCGGTCGTGCGCGTCGGCCCCGACGGCCGCGAGACGATCCTCTCGATCCTCAAAGAGGGCGATTTCTTCGGCGAGATGTCGATGTTCGACTCATCGCTCCGCTCCGCTTCGATCAAGACCCTGACCGACGCCGCGCTCGGCGCGATCCGCCAATCGGACTTCCTCGGCCTGATCGACCGCAACCCCGCGATCGGAAAGCTCCTGGTGATCGAGCTCTCCGAGCGCCTGCGCGCCGCGAACGCGCTGATCGCCGCGACGACCTCGCAGGACATCCGCGCCCGCCTCGCCTCGCTGCTGCTGAACCTCTCGGAACAGTTCGGCGAACAGGTCGACAACGGCACGCGCATCACGCTGCGCCTGACGAACCAAGAGATGGCGAACATGATCGGCACGACCCGCGAGACGGTGAACCGCACCCTGAACCGCTTCTGGGACGACCGCCTCGTCGACATGCGCACCGCCCACGTCGTCGTCACCGAGCCGGAGAAGCTCCGCGCGCTGATCCCGTAGCCCTCATTTCAGCGCCGGATCGTCGATGATCCAGGCCGCCCAGTCGAACGTGAAGTTCTTCCCGAGCGTTTGCGCGGTGTAGATATAGTCGTTGCGGCCGTCGCGGGGATCGGAGACCGGCGGTACGACCGCATCGGCTAGCATCGGGCACAGCTCGACGGCCTCGCAATGCGGTTGCAGCCGAATATGCACCCGCTGGCGACCCACGTTGCGCACGTAGATCCCCGTACTGTGCGCGTCGCGCGCGAGGAAGAACTTCAATTGCGCGTTACCGACCCGCACCGGGCTGTCCGTCTCACCGTGACCGGTGACCAGCGCGCGCGGGGCCGCAACCCGCGTCGGCGCTTGTACTTGCGAACCGCTGTCGGCAAGACGCACCTCCCAACGGAACGGATGCGCCGTCGCGCCGGGCGTCCGATAGGTGCGATCTTGCGAGGCGTCCGTCTTGATCGTCACGGCGGGCACGATGATCGACGTCGGCAGGGGACACGACGGCACCGTGGGGCAGTCGAATGCCAGCGCGACACGCAACGCGCGCGCCCCGATGTTACGCAGGTGAAGGGTCGTGCCGTCCTTCTCGTACGTGCGGAAGATCACCAGCGACTCGTCCCGATACGCATAGCCGCTGGTCTCGCCGGAACCCGATGCGAACACGGGTGGAGGCGTCGCGCTGAACTGGGACATCTGCGCGCGTACGGGGATCGACGGGGAGATCGCGCAGGCGGCGGCGAGCGCTGCAACGGTGAAGCGGCTCATGTTCCATTCGTCTCCGGAGCTACCACGATCTGCGGCTGCTGGAGAAGCCGCGCACGGCACCATGCGAAGCGGTCCGCGATGAACACCGGCTTGCTCGTGAGGGTAACCTTCGCGTATTGCCCAAAGATCCCGATCGCCTCGCCGATCGCCCGGTCAGGCGGAATCGCCTCGGCGTTGACGTTCAGCGGTTTGACGATCTGTACCGTCTCGTCGCCGTTCGGAACGTCGCTACGGTCGATGTTGCTCATCACGAAGGTGTGCGCGCTGGGGCTGCCGGCGTCGCCGATGTATATCATCCCTTCCGTGCCCGGCGGCGTGAGCTCGACGAGATAGCTGTAGAGCGGGTCGCCTGCCGCGACCTCACGTTGCAGCAGGTGTCCCGCGGCGTCCGGGAACAGCTGCCAGCGCGCAGCTTGCGCGCTCATGTGCTTGGACAGGAGCATATCGCGCAGTTTGCCGATACACGATCCGGCCGCGCTCGTACGCGCGTTTTGGGCTGCGTCGATCACGATGACCGGTATCCAGTCGACGCGCCCGTCATCCCGGAGCGCGTCGAGAACGTAGCATTGCTTCTCGGCACTCGAACCGGCGAGCGACCAGATCCGCTCGTTCGCACGGCGGAATGCGCTCGCGTCGCTCTGCGCCGCGACAGCGGCGCGAACCGCTTCGGCTTGCGCGACATAGTTCTCGTAATCGCCTTTGAGGTAGGCCCACCGCGCCAGCACGAAGCAGACGACGCCCAGGCCGATGAACGCCGCGCGCGGAGGCCACGCCGTGACGTCTTTGAAGACGACCTTGTCGCCGATCGTCACGCCTTTGCCCGCGACACCGTAGATCACGAGCAGCAGCCCGATGAAGGCTGCGATCCACATCAACGCGGGAAACGAGATCGGCGGTATGTCGACCGACAGCATAAGCCCACCTCCGTTCCGCTCATCTTACGCTTGTCTCGGTCACCTGTAAAGGGGGACGGAGCAGGCGATTCGGCTCGACGCCCCGTGTCGGCGATACGCTCCGTGCGCCGCGGGCACCGTACGCGGCATGTCGGCGCTCGGAGTCCTCGCTGCATCGGTCGCCGCTGTCACCGTGGGATACGCAGCCCGCGCCCTGCGGGCGCCGCAGCTCTCTCGCGCGCGAGCCGAGCGCAGGTCGGTCGCGACGCGACGGGACGACCTCGCCGGCGTCGTCGCCACGGCGATCCGATTCGGTACCGCCGCGCGTGAATCGGTCACCGTCTTGCGGTCCGCGATCGCTGCCGCGATGCAGGAGGCGGCGCCGGGTTCCGACGGTGTCCTCGTCTACGAAGAGCAGGACGGCATCGTTCGGTGCGTCGCCGCGTTCGGCGAACGCTTCGCGTATTATGCGGAGAACGCCGTCGCGGTGAGCGACGACGGCGCCCTCCCGGTTCGCGCGATCGTCGCCGCGCATCATGTGCGCCTCGCCGACGGTATGCGGGCCCTGCACCCTCGCGACGCCGACGCGGTCGCGCTTCCCCTCTCGCTCGGCCCGGCGCGACGCTGCGCCGTCGCGGTCGCGGCATGCAGCGTACTCGACGACGCGGCGATCGCGCGTCTCGTGACGCTCGCCGAGCTGGCATCACCCGCATACCGCATCGCGCTCGAACGCGAAGACGACCGGCATCGCGCGGAGTACGACGGGCTCACCGGCTTGCTCACGCCAAGGGCGTTCCGGGAACGCCTCACGGCGCTCGTCGCCCGCGGCCGACACGCGCCCGGCACGTCGCTCGCGCTCGTCTTCGTCGACACCGACCACTTCAAGCGCTGGAACGACAGCTACGGCCACGCGGCCGGCGACGCGCTCCTCCGCGAGCTCGCGATCGTCTTGCGCGGATTCGCCCCGCCGGACCGCGATCTCGTCGCGCGCAACGGCGGCGACGAGTTCTGCCTCGTCTTCGCCGAAACCGACAAAGCCGCCGCGATCGAACGCGCCGAAGCGCTGCACCGCCGCATCGCAAGCATCGATTTCGCCGCGTTGCATCCCGCCGCGCCGCACGCCTCCCTGCGCGTCACCGCGTCGATCGGAGTCGCCGCGTTCCCGGCCGACGCAGTGACGGCCAGCGAGCTGCTGGAGCGCGCCGACGCAGCGATGTATCATAGCAAGGAGACCGGCCGCGACGGCGTCTCCTACCGCGGTCTCGACGGCGGGTTCGTTCGCCTGCGGCGCGAAGAACGCGCCTGATGTTCCCTTGGTGGATGCGCTGACGGTCCTGCGGGTCGACGTCCTACCGCATCTCAACACCGCGCGGTTCGACCGTCCGCTGTCATACCGAGTGCGCGCGGGCGCAGACCTCGCGGTCGGCGATGTCGTGCGCGTCCCGCTCGGCACGCGCGACGTCTTCGCGTACGTGCTCACCGCGCCGTATCGCGGCGAGGACGATCCGAAGCTGCGCGACGTCACCGCGCGCGTCGACGGGCCGCGCGCGTTCGACGAGACCGGGCTCGAGCTCGCGCGCTGGATCGCCGATCAGTACGTCTGCTCGCTGCGCGAGGCGCTCGGCGCGGTCGTCCTCGCCGCCGCGATCCCGCGCACGGTGGAGCGGTTCATTCCTGCCGGCGATCCTCCCGACGCCGCGCGCTTCAAGGTCGTCCCCGAACGCCTAATCCGCCTGCTCTGGACCGACTTCCGCGACGGCGTAGCACCGGACGTGCTGCTCCGCCACCCCGAAGCGCGCCGCGCCGGCGACCGCAAAGGGTTGCTCCGCGCGATCGCCGCGCTGACGCGCGCGGGCGCGCTCGAACGCCGCCGCGTGCTGGCGAAACCGTCGGTCGGCGCCGCGATGATCCGCGTGCTGCGCCCCGGCGAGACGGCGATCAAAGGGAAGAAGGCCCAGGCGCTGATCGCGCACGTCGCCGAGCTGGGCGAGATGCGCCGCCCCGACGCGGTCCTCGCCGGATTCTCCGACGCCGTGATCCGCCGCGCCGTGCAAACCGGCGCGCTGATCGAAGAGATTCGCGAGATCCGCCGCGAGCGCACCGCGCGCGTCGAGCTGCCGCCCTTCGAGCCGACCGACGAACAGCACCGCGCGATCGCGCGCATCACCGAGCTGCTCGACGCGCGCGCGTTCGGCCAGCTGCTGCTGCACGGGATCACCGGCAGCGGCAAGACGCTGGTCTACCTGCACGCGATCGCGCGCGTCCTCGCGCGCGGCGAGCGCGCGATCGTGCTCGTCCCCGAGATCTCGCTCACCCCCCAGACCGCCGCGCGCTTCGAGGCCGCGTTCGGCGACCGCGTCGCGGTGCTGCACTCCGCGCTCTCCGAGCGCGAGCGCTTCGACGCCTGGCAGGCCGCGGCGCGCGGCGAGATCGACGTCGTCGTCGGCGCGCGCAGCGCCGTCTTCGCGCCGCTGCAGAACGTGCGCCTGATCGTCGTCGACGAGGCGCACGAGAGCTCGTACAAACAGGACAACGTCCCGCGCTACGACGCGGTCGCCGTCGCGCGCGAGCGGATGCGCCGCGCGAACGGCGTCGTCGTCCTCGGCAGCGCGACCCCCGCGCTCGAGGACTACGCACGCGCGAAAGCCGGCCGCTTCCCGCTCGTCCGCCTCCTCCGCCGCGCGACCGCGCAGCCGCTCCCCACCGTGCGCATCGTCGACATGGGCGCGGAGTTCGCCGCCGGAAACCGCCGTGTGTTCTCCACGGCGCTCGCGGAGGCGCTCGCCGAACGCATCGAGCGCCGCGAGAAGACGGTGCTGCTGATCAACCGCCGCGGCAGCGGCCGCTTCGTCCTCTGCCGCGCGTGCGGCCACGTCCCCGAGTGCCCGCGCTGCTCGGTCTCGCTCACCGTGCACCGCAGCGAAGCGCTCCTGCGCTGCCACTGGTGCGACTTCCAGACCCCGCAGAGCGAGCTCTGCTTCGCGTGCAGCGCCGGCCCGGTCCGCGAGTTCGGCGCCGGCACGCAGCGCGTCGCCGACGAGGTGCAGAAGCTCTTCCCCGACGCCGCGGTGATCCGCATGGACTCCGACACGACGACGCGCGTCGGCGACCACGCGCGCCTCTTGGAGCGTTTCGGCGAGGAAGGCGACGTGCTCGTCGGCACGCAGATGGTCGCGAAAGGGCTCGACTTCCCGACCGTCACGCTGGCGGCCGCGGTCGCCGCGGACCTCGACCTGCACGTCGCCGACTACCGCGCGGCGGAACGGACCTTCGCGCTGCTCACGCAAGTCTGCGGGCGCAGCGGCCGCGCGCGCGCCGGCGAGGCGATCGTGCAGACGTACTCCCCCGAGCACTTCGCGATCGGCTTCGCCGCGAAGCACGACTACGACGGCTTCGCGCGCGAGGAGCTGCACGACCGCCGCGCCCTCCACTGGCCGCCGTACACCCGCGTCGCGCTGCTCGGCGCGATCGGCCGCTCGCGCCGCGCCGTCGAGGCCGCGATCGCGCGCTGGGCCGACGCGCTCCGCGGCGACCCGCGCTTCGACGTCCTGGGCCCCGCGCCGTACCCCGTCGCCCGGGTGAACGAGGAATGGCGATACCGCGCCGCCGCTCGCACCAAGGAGATGGACGCCCTCCGCGGGGCGATCCGCGCCCGGGTCCTGCCTCTCGCCGCCGAGACCGACGGCGTCCGCCTCGCGGTCACCATCGACGCCTGAAAACCCGCGCTTCGGTAAAGATGCCGCTAAGCGCCGCCGGAAGAGCGGTAGTCCTAGGACCTTCGGGGTAGATAGCCGGTGGGCGAAGGCACGATCCGGAGGATCTCGTAGGTGCGAAGCTATGGAGGGCTCGCGGTCATACTTGTGGCCGCATTAACCGCCTGTTCGGGTGGAGGGCACGGCGCCGCCGTGTCGCCGCTCGCGCTGGCCGCGGACGGCACGCCGCTCAGCAGCGACGCCGCGGTGCGCGCGGTTCAATGCCAGATCCCGCCGAACACGGGCGTCTGGGGGCAAGTCGTTCACGCGCTGCCGAACAACTTTACGCTGAACCTGTGCGCGCACGAGACCGGCACGTTCGACGCGGTCGAGAACTTCGAGGGCGTCACGGCGACGGTCACCAACGCGAAGATCGTCTCGGTCTCGCCCGACGTGCTCCGCAACAAGGTCTATCCGACCCAGGGCGGGCTGAAGAACGCGTGGTTCACGATCACGCCGCTCGCCGCGGGCTTCACCACCATCGTCGTCCGCGACAAGAAGGGCAACACGGACACCGTCAGCGTCACGGTCGTCGGCTGTCCGACGCCGACGCCGTCCCCCTCGCCGACCCCGAAGCCGACCGCGGCACCGACGGCGACCCCGACCCCGGGGCACGGTCAGACGCCGACCCCGGCACCGCTTCCGACCGCCACCCCGGCCCCAACGGCCACGCCGACTCCGGCGCCGACCGCCACGCCGACCCCGGCTCCGACGGCGACCCCGACGCCGGTTCCGACGGGCACCCCGACGCCGGCTCCGACCCCGACGCCGACTCCGGCGCCGACCGCGACACCGTCCGCGACGCCGTCGCCCGGCGCCACGGTCTGCCCCGCCTCGAGCGCGCGGAAGACGAGCGGCAGCAAACGCGGCACGCGCACCGGAACGATCGGGGGCTGCTGACCCGGACCCTCATCCACGTCCGGGGAAACGAAGAGAGGCCGTCCACTCCCTGAGGACGGCCTCTCTCGTCTTTGAACCGGGCGACGTCGAGCTAGGCTTTGGCCTGCTTCGAGAGCGCCTTCGCGAGGCGCGACTTCTTCCGGGCGGCCTTGTTCGGGTGGATGATCCCGCGGCCCGCCGCCTTGTCGAACTGCGACTCCACCGACGACGCGACGGCCGGGTCGCTCGACGACTTCGCCTTCTTGAAGAGGGTCTTCAGGCGCGTCTTGGTCTCGAGGTTCCGCTGGGTGCGCTTGTCGGACTGGCGCGCCCATTTCTCGGCGGCTTTGATGTTGGGCACGAAGAGCAGACTACCACAATTCCGCCTTCAGCGGCAAGCGCCGCGGCCTAGCCGGGATGCCCCGCCGCGATCTCGCGGTAGGAGGCGTAGCGGCTCGCCGCGATCCGCCCCTCCTCGGCGGCCCGCCGCACGGCGCAGTCCGGCTCGCTCAGGTGCCGGCAGTCCGCGAAGCGGCAGCGCGTCGCCGGCTCCCGCATCTCGGCGAACAGCCAGGCGAGCTCGGTGGCCGGCATCGGGTCGAGCTCGAACTCGCCGATCCCCGGGCTGTCGATCAGGAACCCGTCGCCGAGCCGGACCAGCCGCGCCGAGGTCGTCGTCTGCCGCCCGAGCCCGAACCGCGACAGGTCGCCGACGACCGCGATCCCGCCCAGCGCGCGGAAGATGCTCGACTTCCCGACCCCCGAGTTCCCGACCAGCAGCGCGTGCCGCGGGGCGAGCAGCTCGCGCAGCCCGTCGATCCCGCGCCCGGCTTTCGGCTGCAGGATCAGCACCGGCACCCCGACCGCGCGGTAGAGCGCCGCGATCCGCTCCGCGGCCTCCTCGCCCGCGAGATCCGCCTTCGTCAGCAGCAGCAGCGGCTCGACCTCGTGCTGGATCGCGAACGCGATCAGCCGGTCGACCATCGCGAGGTGCAGCGGCGGGTTCACCAGCGCCGCGACGACCGCGATCGTGTCGATGTTCGCCGCCATCGTCTTCACGCGGCCCCCGCCGGTCCGCCGCTCCAGCGCGAAGCTCCGCGGCAGCACCGCGTCGACCACCACCCGGTCCTCGGCCATCGTGCGCGCGTCGACCAGATCGCCGGGCGCCGGCATCGTCGTGTAGCGCGCGCCCTTGCGGCGGAGCGCGGCCAGGCGCGGCTCGCTCTCGTCGTCCGCGACGATCCAGGCGGCGTTGCGGCCGACCGCGATCACGCGCGCCCGGCGGAGTCCCTGCTCGCTCACGCGAACATATGGGCGACCGTGATCGTTACCCGCACCGTGAACCTCGCCGATCCGCTCGCCCGAGCCAACGTCGTCGACGCGCTGCGCGGTCCGGGCGGCCCGGTCGGCGTGATCGACGTCGGTGAGGACGGGGCGAACGTGACGGTCCGCTTCGACGACGCGGTGACCGCCGCCGAGCTGATCGACGACCTGGTCGCGATCGAGTCGGTCTTCGTCCCCGCGCGCACGCCGGACGAGCTCGCGTTCGAAGAGGCCGCGGCGATCGCGTCGGCCGGCCTGGGCGACCCGGAGCTGAACGCCTCGCGGATCATCGAGACGTACTTGGACGAGCCCAAGCCGCCCCGATGAGCTGGTTCCCGCACCTCGCGATCCACTTCGCCTGGATCGACCTGATCGACATCTTCGCGACGTACGTGCTGACGTACTATCTGCTGCTCCTCATCCGCGGAACGCGCGCGGTGCAGATCATGTTCGGGCTCTTCGTGCTCGTCGTGATCCTCGCCGTCTCGAACCTGCTGCACCTGCTCGTCCTGGCCACGCTGATGCAGTACCTTCTCCTCGGAACCGCCGTCGGACTCCCGATCGTCTTCCAGCCGGAGCTGCGCCGCGGGCTCGAGCAGCTCGGGCGCGGGCGGCTGTTCGTGCGCGACCGGCGCGCCGAGGACGAGATCGCCGCCGAGCAGATCCGCATCGTCGCGCACGCGGCGTTCGCGCTCGCGCGCCAGCGGATCGGCGCCTTGATCGTGATCGAGCAGCAGACCGGTCTGCGCGAGTACGTCGAGAGCGGGACCGCGCTCGACGCGCGCCTCTCGCCCGAGCTGCTGCTCGCGATCTTCAACAAGACCTCGCCGCTCCACGACGGCGCGGTGATCGTGCGCGACCAGATCGTCGAAGGCGCGTCGTGCTTCCTGCCGCTGAGCGAGAACACGCTGCGCACCGACCGCCACGTCGGGACGCGCCACCGCGCCGCGGTCGGCTTGAGCGAACAGACCGACGCGGTCGTCGTCGTCGTGAGCGAGGAGAGCGGGCTCGTCTCGGTCGCGCGCGCCGGCCGGCTCTCGGTCCCGATCGACGAAGAAGACCGGCTGCGCCGCGTCCTCGCGGCGTGCATCCGGCCGACGCGCCGGCGCGCCCAGGCCGAGGGCGGCATCCTCGCCAATCTGCTGACCCGGGTCCCGCGTGCTCAACCTCCTCAAGAACAACTTCGGACTTAAGGCGCTCTCGATGGTCCTCGCGCTCGCCGCGTGGGGCTATTTCCACCTCGCCGCAGCGCCCGGCACGACCGCGCACTTCGACCAGACGCTGGTGGTCCCGATCGTGGTGAGCGGGCTGAAGCCCGGCTACCAGGCGCGCTACGAGGACAAGGTCGCGACCGTCGTCGTCGAGACGCCGCGCAACGGCCCCGAGCCGAAGCCCGACCAAGTGCAGGCCGTGCTCGAGATCGGCGATCTGACCGAGCTCGGGACGCACCACGTCCAGGTGAAGGTCAACGCGCCCGACATCGTGATCAAGTCGATCGCGCCGCCGTTCGTCGACGTGACGCTCGACCGGATCGAGGACCGCGCGATGCCGGTCGGCTTCGACTACGTCGGCGACCGGCGCGGGATCGTCGTCGAGTCGGCGCAGATCGATCCGACCGCGACGACGATCCGCGGCCCCTCGAGCGACACCTCGCGCGTCGCGAGCGTCCGCGCGCAGATCCAGATCCCGGGCAAGCCCGCGATGCTCGACGAGATGGTGCGCCCGGTCCCTGTCGACGCGCACGGCGCCCCGATCGAAGGCGTGCAAGTCTCGCCGAACCTGGTGCGGGTCCGCGTCAGGTTCATCACCGCCACCACGAGCCGCACGAAATAGGAGCGATGGGCAGATACTTCGGAACCGACGGCGTCCGCGGCGTCGCGAACGGCACGGTGCTCACCCCCGAGCTGGCGTTCGCGCTCGGGCGCGCGGGCGCGGCGGTCATCGCGCACGACCAGCCGATCGAGAAGCCGATCGTCGTCGGCCGCGACACGCGGCTCTCCGGCCCGATGCTGGAAGGCGCGATGATCGCCGGGATCACCTCGACCGGCCGCAACGTCGTGCTGCTCGGGATCGTGCCGACGCCCGCGGTCGCGGCGATCACGACGAGCATCGAAGCGGCGGCGGGCGTGATGATCTCCGCGTCGCACAACCCGATCGAGGACAACGGGATCAAGTTCTTCGCCTCCGACGGGTTCAAGCTCTCGGACGCGGTCGAGCGCGAGATCGAGGAGCTGATCGACTCGCACGAAGCGCTCCCGCGCCCGACCGGGCTCGACATCGGGATGGTCACGCAGACGCGCGGCTTGATCGACAACTACTTTGCGAAGCTGGTCACCGCCGGCGCCGATCTGCGCGGCTGGACGATCGTCGTCGACGGCGCGTTCGGCGCCGCGTACCTGGTCGGCCCGAAGATCTTCGAGAGGCTCGGCGCGCGCGTCGTCGCGCTGCACTGCGACGACGACGGCAGCCGCATCAACGTCGAGTGCGGCGCGACGAACCTCGCACCGCTGCGCGCGCGCGTGCAGGAGGAGATCGCGCGCTCGACCGGACCGGTCGCGGGCGTCGCGTTCGACGGCGACGCCGACCGCGCGCTGTTCGTCGACGAAGCGGGCGAGATCTTGACCGGCGATCACGTGATGCTGGTGATCGCGCGCGATCTCGCGCAGCGCGGCGAGCTGCCCGGCGAGACCGTCGTCGGCACGGTGATGTCGAACATGGGCTTTGAGAAAGCGCTCGAGCGCAGCGCGATCCGGCTCGTCCGCGCGAACGTCGGCGACCGCTACGTGCTCGAAGCGATGCGCGCCGGCGGCTACCGCTTCGGCGGCGAGCAGTCGGGGCACGTGATCGACCTGCAGCGCGGCACGACGGGCGACGGCCCGATGACCGCGGTCGCGCTGTTCGAGATCGCCGCGCGCACGAACCGCACGCTGCACGAGCTCGCCGCGGATCTCGTCGAGTATCCGCAAGTGCTGGTGAACGTGCGCGTCGCCGACAAATCGGTCGCCGATCATCCGCACGTGCGCGAAGCGATCGCAACCGCGGAACGCGACCTCGCCGGCGACGGCCGCATCAACGTCCGCCCGTCCGGCACCGAACCACTCGTCCGCGTGATGGTCGAAAGCGCCGACGAAACGCGCACCCGCACGGTCGCCGACGCCGTCGCAAACGTGATCCGCGACCTCTCCACCGCGCCCTAGCCCCAATGTCACCCTGAGCCTGTCGAAGGGTGAGCCACGGCCGACGCCGCGCTAAGTTCTGTCCGCGCCGCGGCCGAACCATCAGTATCGGGCTTCGGATCGACAAAGGTCGTACTGAGCGAGCGCTCAGACGATCTTTACGCTCCGGTGCGCGGGCCGGGAGGAGATGGGCCGCGGAAGCGCCTATCCCCCATCCCGTGGCCCCTGAACATGAGGGGGCCATGCGTCGAGGTCTACGCCTCGGCGGATTCTTACATACCTGCTATTGGATCACGGAGTCCGGCTTAGCAAGCCGGAGCGGGGGACTACCCAGGGCAGGGGTGAACGCGCCGGTCGGCGCGCGGGCGATTCTTCCGTCCGAACCCGTCAACTAACCCCGTACGTGTGGAAGAAGGAGCAGTTTTGCGTCGTTCCATCCTCACCGGGTTTGCCGTTTGCTTTCTCTCGGCCGGTTTGCCGGCTTTGGCGAGCGCCCAATCCACGAGTGAACCGAGCGCCCCGGCCGTCACGACGACGGCCGCGTCGAGCGCCACCGAGGTAGCGGCCCCGACCGACGGCGCCGACCTCAGCATGTGGAACGCGGCCCCGAGCCAAGCCGACGACACCGCCGCCGCCGCGACCCCGGCGAGCGCGACCGTCCCTCCGGCCCGCCTGGCCCGCGTCCTCCACCTCCAGAAGTTCGCCGGCGGGATCGCCGCGCGCGGCGCCGCGATGGCGTCGAACCTCACCAAGAATGCGATGCGGTTTCTGGGCGTCCCGTACGCGTTCGGCGGGACGTCGGGCTACGGGTTCGACTGCTCGGGCTTCACGCAGCACGTCTTCGCGATGATGGGCGTCCACCTGCCGCGGATGGCCGACGAGCAGTACTACGCCGCGAAATCCTTCGAAGGCCAGCCCCGGCGCGGCGACCTGGTGTTCTTCCACACCTACGCGCCGGGCGTCTCGCACGTCGGGATCGCGCTCGGGGACGGCAAGTTCATCCACGCCTCGTCGAGCCACGGCGTGATGGTCTCGAGCCTGCACGACTCGTACTGGGGCCCGCGCTACCTCGGCGCAAAGCGCGTCGTCAACTAGCGTCGAAGCGCTGCCGGCGTGACCGGCGGCGGCGAGGACCTCGAACTCCGGCAAAGAGCGGCCAACGCCTACGTGGTGTGGCCGCTCGCCGTGTTGGACCTGTTCCGCGAGCCGCCTGAGGCGACGGCCTGGTCCCGGCTGCACACGCGCCAAGCCTTCGTCTACGGGATCGCCGCGACGCTCGCGTACCTCGTGCTGCTCGCGCTCCCGCTGATCCTCACCGTGCTGATCCCGCCGCTGGCCGGCTCGACGACGGCGGTCGTGGTGATCTACTCGCTCGGCCTGTTCGCGGACATCCTCGGCGCCCTGTTCCTGTTCGGGCTCTCGATGAGCTACCGAGAGCGCGCGCTGCGCGGCCGGCTCTTCGCGATCCCGTACGTGACGCCGATCGCCGACCGCGTCTTCCGCCTGGAGCGCTGACGCCGCCGCACTTTCGAGGGAACGATGCGGGCGGGGCGAAGGCCCTCCGCCGCGCACGATGGGGCGTAGCCAAGCGGTAAGGCAGCGGACTTTGACTCCGCCATGCGTTGGTTCGAATCCAGCCGCCCCAGAGCATCGCAGGAACGGGCGAGCGCTCGCACAAGTCGAGTCCATGACGATCGCGCCGTTCGTGGACCTGCGTCGCCTCGCTGCCGCCGTGCTCTGCGCGGCCGCACTCGCGTTCGCCGCCGTACCGGGCATCGCGCGCGCCGCCGACGCACCGCCGGCCGCGGCCGCGGACGACGCGGCGAACGGGTACACGCGCGGCAACGAGCTGTTCCACGAGCGGAAGTACGCCGAAGCGGTCGCCGCCCTCGACGCGTACCTTGCCGCGCACCCGCGCGACGCGCGCGCGCTCGTGCTGCGCGGCGACGCGAAGGCGAACCTCGGACAGAACGCCGAGGCGCTCAAGGACTACAACAGCGCGATCAAGGTCAACCCCGAGTACCAGTACGCCTACGTCACGCGCTGCGAGACGCGGCTGCAGCTCGACGACGCCGCCGGCGCGCTCTCCGACTGCGACGCGGCGGTCCGGCTCGACGGCACCGACCCGCTCGCCTACGAAGACCGCGGCGACGTGCAGTTCAGCCGCGAGGCGTACGCGCTCGCGCTGAGCGACTACGACAAAGCGGTCCAGCTCGGGCGCGGGACGGCGTACCTGTTCGGCGCGCGCTGCGACGCGGAACGGCTGGTCGGCAAGCGCGATCTCGCGCGCGCCGACTGCGAGCGCTCGCTCTCGCTCGACCCGAAGAGCCGGCGCGGTCTGTGGGCGCGCGGACGCCTCGCGATCACCGAGGCGCGCTACACCGACGGGATCGCCGACCTCAACGCGTACATCGCGCAGAATCCCACCTCGTCGACGACCGCGTACTATTTCCGCGGGTTCGCCTACAACCGCATCAACAGCTACCGGCTCGCGCTCGAGGATCTGCGGACGTACGTGCAGCGCGACGCGACCGATCCCGACGGCTACCGCGAGCGCGCGCTCGCGCTCTACGGGACCGGCGACAAGCAGGCCGCGCTCACCGACCTCGACGTCGCGCTGCGCGGCTACCGCAAGAGCGGCGATACCGTGCAGGCCGATCGCGTCGCCGCGATGGTGAAGGCGATCGCCGCCGGCCGGCAGCCGGTTCCGTGAGATGATCCCGCTCGCGCTCGCGACCGTGCTGGACCTGTTCACGGCGGGCGAGCTCGACGGCGCGGCCGCGTCGTTCTCCGAGGACGCGACGTACCAGGAACCGCGCAAAGCGCCGATCCGCGGGCGTGAGGCGATCGCGGCGGAGTTCGCGCGCTACGCCGAGGGCGGCGTGCCGTTTCGCGTCGAGGTCGAGGAGCTGATCGTGGACGGGAACCGCGCGTGCGTCGCCTACACCTTCAAGACCGGCGGAGGCGAGGGCCAACCGTGGCGCGAACGCGCGGGGTGCGCCACCGTCCGCTTCGATGAAGGCGGCCGCATCGCCGCATGGCGGGAGTACGACGGATGAACGTCAACGGAACCACGAGCCAACAAGGCCATCACGAGGATCTCTCGATCCACGTCCACGTCGTCGACGACGTCCAAGTCTACGAGCTCTCCGGCTCGCTCGACATCGCGACCTCGCCCTCGGTGCGCGCCGCGCTGGTCGCGGCCTCCGAGAGCGGCAGCCATCGCCTGATCGTCGACCTGACGCTGGTCGACTTCCTCGACTCGACCGGCTTGGGCGCGCTGATCGGCGCACAGCGCCGCGCGAAAGAGTTCGGCGGCGAGGTCCGCCTCGTCGCGAAAGAAGGCCAGATCCTGCGCCTCCTCCGCATCACCGGCCTCCTCAAAGTCTTCGCCGTCTACCCAACCCTCGAAGACGCCGTCAAAGATGGCCAACGCGTAGGCGACCTCTGACCGAGCCGCAATGTCATCCTGAGCTTGTCGAAGGATGCGCCGAAGCCCGAAGACTCTGATCCAGCAGCTCCACGACGTGCTTCACCTTGACGTGCGGCGCGTCCGCGCGGTCGAGCCCGTTCCGCATCTGCAGCGCGCAGCCCGGATTCGCGGTCGCGACGATCTCCGGCGCGACCTCGAGGATGCGGTCGACCTTGCGCCGCTGCAGACGCTGCGCCATCCCCGGCTGCTGCACGTTGTAGATCCCGGCCGAGCCGCAGCATAGCGACGACTCCTCCATCTCGCGGATCTCCAGCCCCGGGATGCTCGCGAGCAGCCGCCGCGGCGGCGCGGTGATCCGCTGCGCGTGCGCGAGATGGCACGCGTCCTGATACGTGACGACGCCGCGCACCGGCCCCAGCCGCTCCGCCGGCAGCCCGATCTCGTCGAGATACTCCAGCGCGTCGCGCACCTTCGCCGAGAACGCGACGGCACGGTTCGCCCACTCCGGATCGTCGTGGAACAGATGCCCGTACTCTTTGAGCGCCGAGCCGCACCCCGCCGCGTTGATCACGTACACGTCGGCGCCGCTGCGCTCGAACGCCTCGATGTTCCGCTTCGCGAGCTCGCGCCCGAGCGGCATCTCCCCGGCATGGATCGTGATCGCACCGCAACAGCCTTGCCCGCGCGGCACGACGACCTCGACGCCGGCGGCGTTCAGCACGCGCACCGTCGCCTCGTTCCATTCCGCGAACGCGACGTGCATGATACACCCCGCGTGCAGGAACGCCGTCGCGCGCGTGTATCCCGGCGGCGTGAACCGCTGCCCGCGCGGCGTGAAGAACTTCGCCGAGATGCGCGGCGCCATCGCCTCGACGTCCTGCAGCCCCATCGCGCGCAAAATCCCGGTCCGCCGCACCAGATCGCGCAGCCCCGTCCGCTGGTACAACCGCAAGAACCACGCCGCCAGACGCATCAGCCACATCGTCTGGAACAGCCGCCCGATCAGCACCGCGCGCCCGAGCCGCGCCCACCACGAGCGCGCCGGATCCTGCGCGCGGACGATCTGCGTGCGCGCCGGCTCGAGGATCTTCCCGTACTCGACGCCCGACGGGCAGACCGCCTCGCAGGCGCGGCAGTCCAGACACTCGGACATCTGGTGCACGAACCCGGGGCTGAGCAGGTCGAGCCGCTCCTCGGCGACCGCCTTGATGAGCGCGATCCGCCCGCGCGGCCCCGACGTCTCGACCAGCGTCTCGACATACGTCGGACACGTGGGCAGGCAGAGCCCGCAGCGCACGCAGCGGTCGAAGACGTCCGACGGCGGAACGTCGGGCGCGACGAAAGTCTGTGGAGCGACGGGTTCGATCACGATGACCCGGGGTTCGCGAGCGCGAAGCGCGGGCCATGCCCCCGCCCGCCGACCCCACGCGCGCCCGCAGCTCCGTCGTCGTCGACGGACGCGACCGCGCCGCCGCGCGCTCGTTCTACCACGCCGTCGGCTTCAGCGACGAAGACCTCGCCAAGCCGCTCGTCCTGATCGCGAACACCTGGACCGACGCGATGCCGTGCAACTTCGGGCTGCGCGCGCTCGCCGATCACGTGAAGGCGGGCGTGCGCGCGGCGGGCGGGACGCCGATGGAGTTCAACACGATCGCGATCTCCGACGGGATCACGATGGGGACCGAAGGGATGAAGGCGTCGCTCGTCTCGCGCGAGGTCATCGCCGACTCGTTCGAGCTCGTCGCGCGCGGCTACGGCTTCGACGCGATCGTCGCGCTCGTCGCCTGCGACAAGACGATCCCCGCCGCCGGCATGGCGCTGCTGCGTCTCGACATCCCCGGCCTCGTGCTCTACGGCGGCTCGATCGCGCCCGGCCGCTACAAAGACCGCGATCTGACGATCGGCGACGTCTTCGAGGCGATCGGCCAGCATGCGGCCGGGAAAATCGACGACGCGGAGCTGCGCGCGATCGAGTACGCCGCGTGCCCCGGCGCGGGCGCGTGCGGTGGCCAGTTCACCGCGAACACCATGGCGACGGTCTTCGAGTTCCTCGGGCTCTCGATGGTCGGGAGCGCGAGCCCCGGCGCGACCGATCCGCGCAAGGAGAAGGAAGGCTATCGCGCCGGCGTCACGATCATGGAGATGCTGCGCGCGGGCCTGACGCCGCGCAAGCTGGCGACGCGCGCGGCGTTCGAGAACGCGATCGCCGCCGCGACCGGGACCGGCGGCTCGACCAACAGCGTGCTGCACCTGATGGCGATGGCGCGCGAAGCGAACGTACCGCTCGCGCTCGAAGACTTCGAGCGCATCTCGGAGCGCACGCCGATCGTCGCCGACCTGCGCCCGGGCGGGAAGTACGTCGCGCTCGACGTCGACCGCGCCGGCGGCGTCCAGCTGATCGCGAAGCGGATGGTGGAAGGCGGGCTGGTCGACGGCGACACGCTCACCCCGAGCGGTCGCGCGCTGCGCGAGGAGGTCGCGAGCGCGCAGGAGACGCCGGGGCAGCAGGTCGTCGCGACCGCGGAGCGCCCGTTCAAGCCGAAGGGCGGCTTGCGGATCCTGCGCGGAAACCTCGCCCCCGACGGCGCCGTGGTGAAGGTCGCGGGACACGAGCCGACGCTGCTCACGGGACGCGCGCGGGTCTTCGAGCGCGAAGAGGACGCGATGCACGCGGTCGACGCACGTGAGATCGTCCCCGGCGACATCGTCGTGATCCGCTACGAAGGGCCGAAGGGCGGTCCCGGGATGCGCGAGATGCTCGGCGTCACCTCGGCGATCGTCGGCCAGGGATTGAGCGATTCCGTCTCGCTGGTCACCGACGGCCGCTTCAGCGGCGCGACGCGCGGCTTGATGGTTGGCCACGTATCGCCCGAGGCATTCGCAGGCGGGCCGATCGCCGCGGTCCGCGACGGCGACACGATCACGATCGACGTCGAGAACAACCGCCTGCAGCTCGACGTCCCGGACGCCGAGATCGCGGAACGCCTGCGCGCATGGCGCGCGCCGAAGCCGCGCTACACCGAAGGCGTCTTTGCGAAATACACCGCGCTGGTGTCGTCCGCATCGGAAGGCGCCGTCACGCGCGTCCCGACATGATCGCGCTGCGCTGCAGCGGCTGCGCCGAGGTTCCCACCGACGGGGCGCTCGCGTGCGCGGCGTGCGGTGACCTGCTCGCGTTCGACCTGCACACCGACGAAGTCGACGCGTACGCGGTCGAGGAGAACGCGCGGCTGCGCCGCATGTCGGTCGACCCGCGCGACCGCAGCGGCGTGTGGCGCTTCCGCGAGCTGCTCCCGCCGGTCGCGGACGACGCGATCACGACGCTGCGCGAAGGCGACGTCCCGCTGATCGAAGCGAACCGCGGCGCCTCGTACGCCGGTGTCGACCGGCTCGCGTACCTGCACCTCGGGATGAACCCGACCGCGTCGTTCAAGGACGCCGGGATGACCGTCGCGATCTCGCACGCGCGCGAGCGCGGCGCGCGCATCGCGGTCTGCGCGAGCACCGGGAACACCGCCGCCTCGATGGCCGCCTACGCGGCGCGCGCGGGGATGAGCGCGGTGGTGATCGCGCCGGTCGACGGGATCAGCGCCGCGAAGGTCGCGCAGACGCTCGACTACGGAGCCCACGTCGTCGCGGTCGAAGGCGACTTCGACGACGCGCTGCGCGCGGTGCGCGCGCTCGACCCCGCGACGGTCGCCGTCGTCAACAGCGTGAACCCATACCGCATCGAAGGCCAGAAGACCGCGGCGCTGGTGCTGCTCGAGCAGCGCCGCTGGCACGCACCGGACTGGGTCGTCCTGCCGGGCGGAAACCTCGGCAACGCGAGCGCGCTCGGCAAAGGCTTCCGCGAGGCGCGCGGGATCGGCCTCACGACGCGCCTCCCGCGACTCGCGGTCGTGCAGGCGTCGGGCGCCGCGCCGTTCGCGCGCGCCTGGCGCGACAACCGCGATCTGAAGCCCGTGCGCGCGGAGACCGACGCGACCGCGATCCGCATCGGCGCGCCCGCGTCGTGGAAGAAAGCGCGCGCCGAAGTGCGCATGTCGGCCGGTACCGTACTCGACGTCACCGACGAGGAGATTGCCGAGGCGCGCGCGATCATCGGCCGCGACGGCGTCGGCTGCGAACCGGCCTCGGCGGCGTCGCTCGCCGGTCTTCGCAAGCTGGTCGCGAACGGCACCGTCACGCGCGATGCCGACGTCGTCTGCGTCCTGACCGGCCACGTGCTGAAAGACACCGCGTACGCCGAGCGCTACCACGCCTCGAACGCGCCGAACGCGAACGCGATCGTCCGCGGGACCGACCTCGCCGACTACCTCAACCTCGTGATGCTCACGCGCGCGTGAGCACCGCCTCCCCGTCGACCGAGTTCACCGTCTCCGCGCCGGCATCGAGCGCGAACCTCGGCGCGGGCTTCGACGCCGTCGCGCTGGCGCTCGAGCTGCGCATGACGGCGCGCGTGAGCGAGCTCACCCCGGGCGCGTCCTCGCACTGGACGTACTCCGGCGCACACGCGCCGACGCACGACGGCCTGCGAGGCAACGTCGAGCGCGGGATCGTCCGCATCGCCCCGAACGCGCCGCCGCTGCGCGTCGCGCTCGACAACGCGATCCCGCTCGGCGCGGGGCTGGGCAGCAGCGCGGCCGCGCACGCGCTCGGCGTGGCGATCGGTGCGCGCCTGGTCGACCACGCGCCGGAGGACGACCTGCTCGCGCACACCGTCGCCGAGCTCGAAGGCCATCCCGACAACGCGCTCGCCGCGTGGTACGGCGGTGCCGTCGTCGCCGCGCTCGGCGATGACGGCCTGACCTCCGCGCGGTTCGCTCCGCCCGCCGTCGCGGCGGTCGTCGTGGTCCCCGAGATCGTGCTGCCGACCGCCGAGGCGCGGGCGCTGATCCCCGAGAGCTACGGCCAAGCCGACGTCGTCCACAACGTCCAGCGCGCGGCGCTCCTCGGCGCGGCGCTCGCGAGCGGCCGGGTCGACCTGCTGCGCGCGGCGGTCCGCGACCGGCTCCACCAGCCGTACCGGGCGGCGATGGTCCCCGGCCTCGGCGAGATGCTCGCCCTCGACGATCCGGCCGTCGTCGCGGTCGCCCTCTCCGGCGCGGGCCCGTCCGTTCTCGCGCTCGTGCGCGAGGGCCCCGAACGCATCGGCCGCCTGATCGCGGGGATCTTCGCCCGCCACGGCGTCCGCGCCGCCGTCCTCACGCCGGCCCTCGCCTTCTCCGGACTGACGCTCACGGTCGCGGAGCGCAGGTAAAGAGACGGAACGGCGGAGCGAGCGAGCGAGAGGGACACCATCCGACCGGGAGAAGGTTGTCCGCAATGGTCAGCGTCAGCGTCGGTTCGCCGGCCGGCATGTGCACCGTCGCGAACCCCGCGTTCTACCGCTACGTGCTCCGCCTCGGTGAGGCGCCGCTTTCCGCGAGCTCGGCCGACCGCGCGCAGCTCGACGTCCTCGCGAACGTCCCGCACGCCTACGCCGACGAAGAGGAGTGCGCGGGCGACGGCTGGAGGATCGTCCCGGCGATGTCGTACGAGGACTGGCCGGTCCTCGAGGCGACCCCGCAGCGCCTGCGCGCCGCATTCCAAACGGCCAGGCGACTCTTGTGGAAGAACGCCGGCCCGGTCGGAATCAGCGCCGGCGACATGATCGCGATCGACACCGAGATCGAGTCCGTCCTCGGCGTCCTCCGCCAAGCCGAAGCCGGCGGCTACAGCGTCAACGTCAGCTACGTCAGTTGAGAATCTTTTCCCGGTAACATCGCAGTCACGGCGCGGCAACGCGCGTCGCTCATGCTGTTCTCGTGCCGACGCGCGAGGACGTGCTCCGAATCCGCTCGATCGAAGAAGCCTTCGACCTTTCCACCACCAAGGTGCGAAAGCATGAAGTCGCGCTCATCCGCGTGGCCGAAAGGGAACGTCTGATCCGCCTCACCGAGCATGCAAAAGAGGCAGCACAGGACGAAGGGATCGCGCACGAGTGGATCTGGCGCACGATACGACATGGTAAGGCCCGGTCGAAAGATTGCCACGAAGATTTCGGACGTCAGATCGGACTCAACCTCGAAGCGGAAGCGGACGGCCGCCGAATCATCCGCGTGAAAGTCTCGTGGAGAGCCCGGTATTTCATCGCCACCGTGCACACGGTATGAGGGTTATCATGGACAACGGTATGACGCTCGAAGAGACGACCGTAACATACGAAATGAGGCTCGGCCCTGATATCCGCGTTCACGTCATCGGGACTCCCGCGGAAGTCGTCCACGAGGCAGGGAAAGAGGACCTGACGCTCTTCGACAGATCGACGAGCGACCGGCTCGAAGTGCTGCGCGGCGTTGCTCGGTCTCGCATCACGAACGGCGAGACCGAGATCACCATCGACTTCGCGAGCGGCGTGTAGCCGCGTTCGGTTTTACTGTCGCGGGTTGAACATGCTTCCGAGGACGCCGCCGATGTTGCTCGTGCCACCCGCCTGAGTGGCGCCTTCGTACTGCGGCTCGTGATAGGTCATCGACTGCAGACCCAGCCGCCCGGGCCCCGTGAAGCGGTTCATCATCAACGACGCGCCGCCGACCAGCGCGCCCAGCGCGCCGAGGAATCCGCCGCCGCCGCCGGACTGCAGCACCGTCACGGTGTCCATGCGGACCGAAGCGTCTTTCCAAAGCCACGCACCCGGCTCGACGTCGAGCTGCTCGCCGGGCGCGAGTACTTTCTCGAAGACGTTGCCGTATCCGTGCAGCAGCACCAGCCCTTCGTCGCGCCCCGCCGCCGAGAAGCGGTCGATGAACAGCCCCGTGCGCGAGAAGAAGACGTTCGCCAGCCCCTGCTGCCAGTAGAAGTCGTACGCCACCGTGTCGGTCGCAAGCAGAAACTGATGCTCGCGCACGTCGACGATCTGCCCCGGTGCGAGCCGCAGCGCGACGATCTGCCCCGGCGCCTCGCGCGACATCGCGACGTTCCCCGGCCCCTGCGCCGTCGAGATGAAGATCTGCAACCCCGCGAAGACGCGCTTCGCCGCGTTCTTCAAGCCCATGAACCCGAGCCGCACCTGCGGCTGCTTCCACAGCAGGATATGGTGCTCGAAGTAGATCGTCGTGCGCGGCCCGAGCTCGACGTCGACGACCGGGACCAGCTCGCCTTCGATGACGATCGAGGTGTCGCCGACGCGGATCGGCTCCTTCGGATTGTCCTTCTCCGCGACGGGCTCGGTGTAGCTCCCGACGCCGATCGGCTGCGGGGCCGGCGCGCCGCACGACGGGCAGAAGCGCGCGCCGTCCGGGATCGGGTTCTGGCAGGTCGGACAGGTCATGCGGACGACCGTTCTCCACGCCGGAGGCCGTGCCTACGTCCGCGCCGTAGCGCGGGGTACACGAGCGACATGGAACGCGAATCGATCGAAGACGAAGGCCGGCGCGACCAGGACCGCAGCCGGGTCGGCAACGTGGGCGTCGAGGAGACCGACGACCGGGAGTTCTCGTCCGTCGAGGACGTCGGCGACGCGCCGAGCGAGAACCCCGCGGTCGACGACGTGTAGCGCTTGGCCGAGCGCCCGCGCGGCCACCAGCGCTTCTCGGTCTTCCACCGCTCCGCCGAGGACGAGCCCGGCCGGCGCGCGTGGCACCATGCGTACGCCGACGTCTTCGCCGGCATCGGCTCGGCGCTCGACGTCGGCTGCGGGACGGGCGTGTTCCTCGACATGCTGCGCGAGCGCGGCGTCGCGCGGATCGTAGGCGTCGACCGCGATCCCGAGATGGTCGAAGAGTCGCGTGCACGCGGCTTCGACGCGCGGGTGCTCGACGCGCGCACCGGCCTGCCCTCGCTCGGGGAGCGCTTCGACGGCATCCATCTCTCGTTCGTGATCGAGACGATGGACGGCGACGAAGGGATCGCCGCGCTGCGCGCGTGCGGCGAGCTGCTCAACCCCGACGGAATGCTGGTCGTGCGCACGCTGAACCCGCGCAACGCCGCGGTGCGCGAGGGCGCGTTCTGGTACGAGCCGTGGGCGAAGCGCCCGTGGCCGCTCGAGACGCTGCACGCGGTGCTGACCGATCTCGGCCTGCGCATCGTCGGCGCGGGCAACGAGCCCGACGGCTGGCAGCACCTCTACATCCTCGGCCGCGCGCCCGCAGCGCCGCGCGAGGACGAAGAGCACGTCGCCGTCGCGTTTCAGGGCGAGTTCTTCGCGTACAACTCGATGGCGGTCGTGAACCGCGAGCTCGCCCGCGCGCTGCAAACGTACTCGGACGTCGCGCCCGTGATCATACCGGACGAACCGTCGCCGGAGCCGTCGGTGCTCGCCGACCCGCGCTTCGCGGGGCTGCGGGAGAAGAAGCGCCGCGGCGTCCCGCCGTGCGACGTGCTGATCCGGCAGTCGAACGGCGCCGCCGATTTCCGCCGCGTCGCCGGCGCGCGCACGATCGTGCAGATCCTGCCGTGGGAGTACGGCGCGCTGCCGCGCGCCTGGATCGACGGTCTGCGCGCCGGCGGAGCCGACGAAGTCTGGACGCCGACCGAGTACTGCCGCGCGATGTTTCTCGAGGCAGGGATCGCGCCCGAGCGCGTCGCCGTCGTGCCGAACGGCATCGATCCCGAGAAGTTCTCGCCCGACCGCGCGGTCGCGCCCTATCCGATCGCGACGAAGAAGTCGTTCAAATTCCTGTTCATCGGCGGGCTGCTGCCGCGGAAAGGCGTCGACGTGCTACTCGCCGCGTACCGCGAGGCATTCACCCGCGACGACGACGTCGCGCTGGTGCTGAAGCTGTTCGGCACGCGCACGTTCTACCAGCTCGGCGACGAGGCCAACGCGCTGCGCGCGTTCATGGACGACCCGCGCGCGCCCGAGCTCGTCCTGATCGACGAGGAGCTCACCGACGAGGACGTCGTGCGCCTGTACCGCAGCTGCGACGCGCTCGCGTTCCCGTATCGCGGCGAAGGCTTCGGCCTGCCGATGCTCGAGGCGCTCGCATGCGGCTTGCCGGTGATCGCGACCGCCGGCGGCGCGGCCGACGCGTTTCTCGACGACGACATCGCGTACCGCATCCCCGCGCGCCGCGTCCCGATCAGCGGCACGCTGCGCGGCGAGCAGCTCGCCGGCGAAGGCTGGTGGCTCGAGCCCGACCGCACAGCGCTCGCGGAGACGATGCGCCACGTCGTCACGCACCGCGACGAAGCCCGCGCGAAAGCATTGCGCGGCGCGGAGCGCGCCCGGCGCGACTGGACATGGGACCACGCCGCCGAGATCGCCGCCGCACGCCTGCGAGCGCTCATGGGTCTCACCTCACCGCGAGGCGTATCGTCCGCCACATGAACGACCAGCGGATCGCCGAGCGCCGCATCATCTTCGCCCCGGTCGCGGAAGCGCTGCACGCGGTCGCGCTCGACGGACCGGTCGCGCTCCTCGGCACGGAGCGCTCCGCGGCACTCGTCGCAGACGACGCGTTCGGCGCCGCGCCGGTGTACCGCTTCACCGGCGCGCGCTCGCACAACCCGCGCGAAACGGTCGTAGCAGCCGGCACACTCGTCGACACCAAGGGGTGCCGCAGCGTCGTCGCGATCGGCAGCTCCAGCGCGATCGACCTCGGCAAAGCGGTCGCCGACGGGCGTGACGTCGTGCTCGCGCTCGTCCCGACCGCGCTCGGCGGCGCGGAGATGTCACGCGGCTACGGGATGCTCGACGGCGACGAGAAGAAGGGCGGGCGCCTGCGGTCGCCGGCACCCATCGTGATCTACGACGCATCGCTCCTCGCGACGCTCCCGCCGCGCGAGCTGGGCTCGATCGGGATCAACGGCTGGGCCCACACGATCGAAGCCTCCTACGCGCGCCTGCAACACGCGCTCGGCACGGCGGCCGCGCTCGACGCCGGCCGCTCGATGCCATCATTGCTGAAGCGCGCCGCGACGCAGCGCGACGACGCGCTGCACGAAGAGCTGTTCCGCGCCGCGCACCTCGCCGGCTTCGCGC
This sequence comes from Candidatus Elarobacter sp., assembly GCA_036264835.1. Classification (GTDB taxonomy): domain Bacteria; phylum Vulcanimicrobiota; class Vulcanimicrobiia; order Vulcanimicrobiales; family Vulcanimicrobiaceae; genus Vulcanimicrobium. Next base: position 4,281 of record DATAQE010000170.1, on the reverse strand, counting down.
TCGACACGCGCTCGATGGGCTTGCACCACGCGGTCTGCCACGTGGTCGGCGGCCTCACGCAGGTCCCGCACGGCATCGTCAACGCGGTCGTGCTCCCGCACGCCGTCCGCGCAAACGCGCACATCGCACCCGACGCGGTCTCCGCTATCGCGGAAGCCTTCGGCATCCCCGATCTCGCCGCCGAGGCGCAAGCGATCGCCGCCGCCTACGCGCTGCCGCGCACGTTCGCGGAACTGGGCGCACCGCCCGATCTCCCCGAGCGCGCGCTCCCGCGCGTCATGGAACACCGGCTGCTGGAGAACAACCCCGCGATGCCGGACGAAGCGACGGTCCGCGAGCTGCTCGGCGCGGCCTACGGCGGCTGAACGCCGCCGGCGATCAGCGCGTCAGCAGATCGACGCGGTCGTCGGAGTGAACGCGGAAGCGCGTGACGTACGCCCGAATCCCCTCGCCGCTCCGGATGCGGCTGTGCACGACGACGTCGCGGACGACGTCGCCGTCGTCGAGCGTACGCGCGGGGTGCGCTTCGAGCCGGATCAGCGGCGCGAGACCGGGCGCGGGGACGGCGAGGCGCTTCATGCGGACCAGCTCGCCGGCGATGCGCGTCTGCGCGCCCGCGGTCAGCGCGCCGGCGCCTTCGACGAGCGGCGATTTCGGCGCGACCGGCTCGGGGACGTCGTCGACGTAGCGCACGACCGCCTCGCGGTCGGCGTCCTCGATGTGGGTGAACGAGCAGTGGTAGCGGTGCACGACGCGCGTCGCTTCGCGCACGGCCTCGTCCTTGTCGATCCGCACGCGGCTCGGGATCGCGCGGCGGCGCAGGATGAACGTGAGCGGGATCTCGCGCTCGAGCAGCGCGACGCCGGAGATGAACGCGATCCCTTCGCGCGCGACCCGGGTCCCCAGCACCTGAACCTGCCGGCCGCCGGTCGTCGCGACGGCGTCGAAGCGCCCCGCCCGCCCGGACGTGCTCTCGAACCACCGCGGCTCCGATTGCCGCAAGAACTGGCCGAAGAGGTTCATCGTGCTTGGACCATCGGCAAGCGTGCCCCCGGTGAGGAGGGTCCTCACCGTACTTTTACGGAATCGGCGGCGCCGCGTCCCCGCTCAGCTCCAACGGTCCGGGGAGCGGATTGAATCCGGCCCGCTGCACGAACACGTCGCCCGCGAGCACCAGGAAGACCTCGAGCAGCCCGCCCGCGGTGTGCACCGGCGGCACGACGACGGTGAGCGACGACGCGTCGCGCGCGAGCAGATGCGGCCGCCCGTCGTCCGCGGTCCGGATCCCGCAGATCGTCGCCGCGTACTCTTCGAGCGCCGGGACGTTCGTGACGGCCGCGACCGCGATCCCCGGGATCGTCTCGATCGCGACGAACAGGTCGCGCGCCTCGACGATCGCGCTGGCGAACCCCGCCGGCCGTTCCTTCGGCGCGTCCTCGACGTGCACGCCGGCCGGCGCGTCCAACCGCGGCGGCTCGCGCCGCACGAACCGCACGCGCAGCCGCAGCGGCGCGGAGCGCGCCTGCAGCTGCGCGCTGAGCTCGCCGAGCTCGCGCGCGAAATCGAAGAGCGCGGCATGCGCGGAGACGGCCGCCTGGTCCGCGGCGCCCGCCGCCTCGGCGGCGCGCTGGTAGTCGAGGTCGAGAGCCATGCCCGGTACGTTCCCGAACGAGCCGCGATCTTACGGCGCCGCCAAGGTACCGCCCGTGCATCCCGGCGAAGGAAGCGGTGCGATGACGACGTGTCCCTCGTGCGCGACCCAGTCCACCGCGAGCTCGTGCCCGAGCTGCGGCACCGCGCTGGTGCCCTATCCCGGCGCCCCGGTGACGACCCTAGCCGCCCCGGCCGAAGCCCGCAACTGGGCGATGGGGTGCCACCTCTCGTCCCTGCTCGGCCTGTTCGTCCCGTTCGGAAACCTGATCGGTCCGCTCATATGCTGGCTCGTGAAACGCGACCAGTCGCCGCTGGTCGACGCGAACGGCAAAGAATCGCTGAACTTCCAGATCTCGATGACGATCTGGATGGTGATCTCCGGCGTCCTGATCTTCGTGCTGATCGGGATCCCGATGCTGTTGGTGCTGGCGGTCCTGGACATCGTGTTCTCGATCATCGCCGCGATCAAGACGAGCAACGGCGAGCCGTACCGCTACCCGCTCACGATCCGCTTCCTGCGCTGAGCCCCTCGCCGCGACCCGCCGAGGAGGAGTTCCGCCCTTCCGCTCAGTAACTGAAATACTGATTATCGTCACTACGGACGGCGGCGGAAGAAGCCGCGGAAAGGACGCCCGCACGTGGCCCGAGCACGGAAAGCGGTCTACGAGGCCCCCGAGTACCTGTCGGCCGACCCCGAGATCGCAGGGTTCGCCGAACGCTATCTGCTGATCCGCGGAACGACGCCGCGCACGCGCGAGGCGTATCAACGCGACCTCGAGCACTTCGGGTCGTTCCTGAAATCGCGCGCGCTCGGGACGAACCCCGACGAGAAAACGCCGCCGCCCTACGACGCGCTGCCGGGCGCGCAGTACGCCGACATCCTGGCGTACCAGACGCATCTCGCGCGCTCGCGCCGCTACGCGCCGCGCTCGGTCCGCCGCAAGATCGCGACGCTGCGGACGTTCTACAAGCACCTGCGCCATAGCGGCCGCCGCGACGACAACCCGGCTGCCGACGCGATCCTCCCGAAGATCGGCAAGCCGCTCCCCAAGGCGATGCGCGGCGACGAGGTCGCCAAAGTGCTCGAGGTCAAGATCGCCGGGCTCACCGAGCTGCAGAAACGGCGGGACCGGGCCATTCTGCAGTGCCTGTGGTCGTGCGGAGTTCGGCGGGCCGAGCTGGTCGGGCTCGACCTGAACGACGTCGACCTCGATGGCCGCCAGATCCGCGTCGTCAAAGGCAAGGGCAACAAGGACCGCTACGTCCCGATGACCCCCGAGGCGGCGCAGGCGATGCGCGACTACCTCGCGGTCCGCCCGCGCGCGAGCGTCCCGGCGTTCTTCGTCGGGCGCGGCGACCGGCGGCTCTCGGCGCCGGCCGTCTACAAGATCGTGCGGACGTACATGACGATCGCCGGGATCACCGAGTACGCCTCGCCGCACACCTGGCGGCACACGGTCGCGACGCTGATGCGCGAGCGCGGCGCCGACCTGCTGTTCCTCAAAGAGTTCCTCGGCCACGAGTCGACCGCGACGACGGAGATCTACACCAAGCTCGCCCGCGAGCGGCTGCGCACCGAGTTCGACAAGTTCCACCCGCGCGAGGACGTCTGACGACGTCCCCGCGGGGCTCTAGGCGATCGCCGTCAGACGCGGGCGCCGCGTCCGGTGACCAGGTTGTAAATCAGCAGAATGATCGCGATCACGATCAGCAGGTGGATGAGCCCGCCGCCGAAGTGGATCACGAACCCGCCGAGTAGCCACACGATGAAGAGTACGACGATGATTGCCCAGATGATTCCCGACATGTAGTTCCTCCCTTTCCGAGCGAGGCTTGCCCGGGGAGGAAGCGTTTTAATCAGCGCGGCGCGGGGGACGGCGGGTGTGACCGGAATCGCGCTAGCCCGCTCTCCGGCGCGGGAAACCGGTAGCCATGACGCCCGGACTGATGAGTCTCATGGATGAGGTTGCGGCCGGCGGCGTGGTCCCGCGAGGACTCGCCGACGACCTGTGGCGGCTCATCTACACCCGCGGCCACTGCGACGTGGACAAGGCGCGCCCGTACCGCGACCGCCACCACGCCGGGATCCTGGTCTACTCGCACGACCTCGACGCACAGCGCTCGCTGGTCGTGATCGAGACCGGCGAGCGGCTCGTCGGCGCGGTCGCGGCGTTCGGCCCGCTGCCGCGGCTCGGGAGCGCGGTCCGGCTCGCCGCCGGACGGCTCGTCGTCGACGAGGCGTTCCCGCTCGATATCGAGGTGCGCTTCGACCGCCCGCCCGCGAACCGCGGCGAGCGCCGCTGGATCGGGGTGATGCGCGACGCGCTCGGCGCGATCCGCACCGCCGAGGCGGTCCGCCGCGACGGGATCGCCGCGCGCCGGCGCACGCTGCCGGCGCTCACCCAGATACCGGCGGAGAACACGCTCCGCGAGCGGATCGGCGCGCTGCGCACCGGCGGCGCGGGCGTGAACACCGTCCGCATCGAGCTGCCGGAGCTGCGCAAGCGGCTGCGCGACATGCAGACCGCGAACGCGGCGACCTGCCACGAGCTGCGGCGCCTCGAAGAGGCGCATATCGAGAGCCGCGCGCGCACGCAAGCGGCGTTCACGGCGGCGACGCGGCTCGAC
>DATAQE010000163.1:0-14093 GCA_036264835.1 Candidatus Elarobacter sp. | reverse complement strand
CGACGTCGTCGGCGAGCGCGACGGTCCCGACCTGCGGGATCTTCACCAGCCGCCCGTCGAGGGACGCCCAGCCGAACCCGTCGCTGCCGATCACGGCGCCCGCCTGCAGCACGACACGATCGCCGGCGGTGCAGCGGTCGGCGAGGTACGCGCGCGGGTGGAACAGACAGTCGGCGCCGGCGGCCGCGTCGGAGCCGATCACGACGCCGGCGTGCAGCACGGTGCGGTCGCCGACGCGCGCGCGCGGCCCGACCGCGACGTGCGGCCCGATCCACACGCCGGCGCCGATCTCCGCGCTCGGGTGCACCGCCGCCGAGGGATGGACGAACGGGCCCGAGGGCTGCGGCGGCTCGAGCGCCTTCAGCAGCGCGGCGAGCGTGACGCGCGTGTCCTCGACCGCGAGGATCGGCTTCGGATACGCTTCGTCGCCGGCGACGAGCGAGGCGTCGGTGAGCACCGCGCCGGCGCGCGACTCCAGCGCGCTGCGCAGATACCGCTCGTCGACCGCGAAGGTCAGCGCGCTCGCATCGGCCTCGTCGACCGCCGCGATCCGCTCGAGCACGACCGACGGATCGCCGACGACGCGCCCGCCGACGCGCTCCGCCAGCTCGCCCAGCGTGCCCAGGGCGCTCACTACGGCGTCGGGCTCGGCTTCTCGGTGATCTGGAGGATCTTCTCGATGTCCGGGGTGATGTCGACGCCGCCGTAGCCGACGTACTGGCGCGTGAAGACATACGTCAGGTGCTTGTCGGCGGCAACCTGCTTCGCGGCGTTGCTCACGTCCGTCGTCAGCTCGCTCTGCGCCTGGTTGAAGCGCTGCTGCAGCTGCGCGCGCGCGCGGTCCTTGTCGCGCGCCGGGCGGTTGGAGCGCTCGATCGTCTGCGCGTCGTTCGCGAGCTGGTTCTGGTAGTTCTGGAACTTCGGCCAGTTCTGCGCGATGCGCTGCACGTCGACGAGCCCGATGTTCGAGTCGGAGCCGCCGCGCCCGCAGGCGCAGAGCGATGCGAGCAGCGCGAGGGAGAGGGCGGCGCGCAGGCCGCGGGCGATCGTCATTCGTGCAGGCTTTCGATGTCTTTGAGGGCATCCGGCGTGAGATCGACTCCGCCGGCGGGGGGCGATGCGACGACGTTGGTGAGCACGACGCTGATCCCGCGCTGCTGCGCGATCAGCTTCACCTCGCGGTCGATCTGCGCGACCATCTGGTCGTACAGCTCGTCGTGCTTCTTGCGCAGCGCCGCGACCTGCGCGGCGGCGCCGGCCTGCGAGCCGGCGTCGATCCCGTGCAGCTCGTTGTAGCGCTTCGAGAGATCGTCACGCGTCTTCTTGAACTGCGCGATCGTCGTCTTCGCGTCGTTCTGGAAGCGCTTCTGGTAGTCGGTGTGCAACTGCTCGATCCGCGCGCGCAGCGCGGGCGGCAGGTTGGGGTTGATCTGCTGCTGCGGCCGGCCGCTCACGACCTGCGTCCGCACGACCGGCCCGGTCGCCGGCGCGCTGCGCACCTGCTGCGCGAGCGAGCGCTGCCGCTGCGAGAGCGAGCCCAGCGAACGGCTCTGGATCGCGGCGACCTGCGCGTTGAGGTCGCGCTGCACCTGTTCGTGCAGCTGCGCGTTGAGCGTGAGCAGCGTCTGCTGGTCGCGGTTCCGCTGCGCGGCGAGCGCGTCGGCCTCCTTGCGGTCGAGCGCGGTCAGCTGCTTCTGCGTCTCCTCGCGGACCGCGTCGTCGAGCGCGAGCGAGGAGAGCTTCGTGCGCAGCGCGAGCCGCTGCGCCGCATCGTCGCTGGCGAGCTTGAGCGAGAGCGCCGACTCCTTCGCCTGCAGCTCGTCGACCTTCGCGCGGTAGGTGCGGTCGGCGCGCTCGGTCAGCGCCTTCTGCGCGGCCGCGATCTGCGCCTGATCCTGCTTCTGCAGCGTCTTCTGGTACGCTTGGAGGTTGCGCTGCGCTTGCGCCGCGACCCCGCTCTGCTGCTGCACCGCGGTCGCGTTGACGTTCCCCGCGATCTGCGCCGCGCTGGGGCCGGTCTGGCCGGCGCCGCGCAGCGCCGCGGCGATCGCCGCGTTCTCTTCCTGCTGGTACTGCAGCTGCTTCTGGTTCAGCAGCTTGTTGGTGCGGTCGGCGGCGTCGCGCAGCTCCTTCTGCAGCGCCGCCTCGCGCTGCGCGAGCTGCGGGTCGGCCTTGGCGACCTGCGGCGTCGTGGAGCTGAGGTCGAACGCCTCGATGCTCCGCTCGTAGCGCGCGAGCTGGTCGTAGAGCGGGTGCTTCTGCACCAGCTCGTCCATGCGGACGTACCCGACCGCGCCGCTCCCGGAGGGGGCGGGACCCGGCGACCCTTGCCCGTGCCCGCAGCCCGCCAGTGCGAGGAGTGCGAGCGCGATCGCCGCGGAGCGCATTACTTCAGCTTGTCGACGACGTCTTTGGTGATGTCGGTCCCGCCGAAGACGATGTTGCCCTTGTCGACGACGAGGATCAGACCTTTGCTCTTCGCGACGTCGGACATCGCGTTGCGCGTCTGGTCGACGACCGGCTTCAGCGTCGTGTTCTGCTTGTCGTCGAGCGTCTTGCGGTAGTCCTTGAGGACCGCGTCGCGGTCGGCGTCGGTCTTCGCCGCCTTGAGCTTGTCCTGCGCCGCCTTGTCCTGGTCGTTCTTGAACTTCGAGAACTCTTCGGCGGCCGCTTTGACGCGCGCGGTCTGGTCGATCGCGGACTGGTCGACGTAGCCGACCTTCGAGGGCGGCGGCGTCGAGCTGGGCGGGACCGGATCGCCGATCCCGGTCAGCAGCTGGCGGACGCTCGGGGTGATGTCCTGGCCGCCGAAGACGACGATCCGCTTGTCGACGACGACGCTGAGATTCTTCGACGAAGCGACGGACGCGATCGCGTACTGCGCCTTCTGGAACAGCGGCGCGAAGAGCTGCCGCTGCTTGTCGGCCATCTTCTGCTGGAACTCGTTGCCGAGCCGCGCCTGCTCCGCCTGCGAAGCGTGCTGCGCGCGCTTGATGTACTGGTTGCGCAGTCCGGTGCCGTAGTCGGTGAGCTGCTTGTTGGCGGCCTGGAACGACGGCAGCGCGGCGAGCGCGCCCTGGTCGAGCGAACCGATGTCGGTGACGTCGGTCGCGCCGATCGCGGGCGTCGCCAGGACGGCGACGCCGAGCGCGAACGCGAGCGCGGCTGCCCGGCCGCGCGTGAAGAGGGTGTTCATGCTTCTAGAAACTCTGTCCGATCCCGAACGAGGTGTGCGTCCCCTGGCTGCCTTTCGCGAAGTCCAGCCGGATCGTTCGCAGGTTCAGCTGCGGAACGTCGAACCGGATCCCGACGCCGACGTCGCCGTGGAAACTGTATCGGTTGAGGTCGAAGGTGGTGGTCGTCATCCCGGACGCGCTCGTCTGGACCGACCTGCCGCCCCGGATGCGGGTCCCGCCGCTCTCGGCGAACCCGACGACCGAGAACTTGCGGTCCGTCGTGAGCGGGATGCGCAGCTCCATCTGCCCCAGCAGGATGTCGGTTCCGTAGAACGGGTCGGTATACCCGCGCAGGTCCTGGTCGGAGAAGATGAAGAGTTTGTTGGTGGGGATCGCGCCGGTCGACATCCCGGCCCGCCCGTGGAGCCCGAGCGTCGCGTTCCGCATCACCGGGAAGAACTTCGCCGCGTCGAGCGTCGCGATCGTGTAGTTGAAGTCGGACCCGAAGCCGTGCGTGCTGATCTCGTCGCTGAGGTTCAGCAGCGTCCCGCGGCGCGGGTTGAAGACGTCGTCGCGCGAGTCGGCGCCGAAGCCGACCAGCGCGCTGCGGACCTTGTACGGGTGGCTCGCGTCGATCGTCGCGATCGAGGGCGCGTTGATCCCGTAGGCGTTGTTGAGCACGTTGCACGACGACCCGATGATCGCCGAGGTCGGGTCGGAGCACGTCGTGGTCGTCGTGACGACCCCGGTGCTCGCGCTGGTCGGGAAGGTGTAGCCGCTCGGCAGGCTGGCCGAGGCCGCGACCTGCTGGAGGTTCGCGCCGACCGAGACGTGGTAGACGTCGGTCAGCCGGCGGCCGAGCGTGAACGAGACGCCGGTCGAGCGCGCCTTGTAGGTCGAGACGACCCCGCTGACCAGATTCGGGTTGGTGACGTCGACCGGGACCAGCGTGACCGGGATGTCGGTCCCGGTCGGGCAGAGCGTGCTCGTGCTCGCCGCCGACGACGACGAGTTCGTGCAGGCGTAGTAGACCGGGTAGAAGTTCGTCTGCTGCTGGGTGAAGAGCGTCGCGCCGAGGCTGTACTTCTGCGACCGCTCGGACTTCCCGACGTACGGGATCGTCACCGAGAGCTGCGCGTCGCTGACCTGCGTGCCGCGCTCGAGCCGGATCGAGGCGCCGTTCCCGGTCCCGTTGATGTTGTTCTCCTGGTACGAGAGGGTCCCGGTCAGGCCGGTCCCCGTGATCCCGCCCGAGTAGCCGGCGCCGAGCGTCGCGGTCCCGGTCCGCTGCTCCTTGACCTGCCAGTTGACGGTGATCAGCCCCGGCCGCTTGGGATCCGGTCCGGGCTTGCCCTGGAAGTCGATCTTCTCGAAGAAGCCCAGGTTGTTGAGCCGGTCGTAGTCGCGGCGCAGCCCGGACTCGGTGACGACCATCCCGGGGCGGAGCCGCAGCTCGCGCCGGATGACCTCGTCGTGGGTCTTCGTGTTCCCGGTGATCTCGACCGCGCCGACGCGCAGGACGCTGATCGAGTAGCGCACGTCCGCGGTCCCGGCCTTCGGGTCGACCGTCGCCGGATCGACGCCGGCCTCGACGTCGCCGACCTTGAGGTCGTACTTCTCGTAGAGCGCCTTGATCGCGTCGTAGTCCTTGTCGCGCTGCGCCTCGGAGTACGGCGTCCCCGGCTTCGTCACCAGCGCCGCCTTGATCAGGTCGGGCCGCAGGAGCGGGTCGGCGTCCGGATACGGCGTGATGATGATGTTGCGGACCGTCAGGCCTTCCTGGATCTTCAGGGTCAGGACGCCTTCGGGGGTGATGTTGACGTCGGTGACGTGCGAGGGGAGCTGGCCGCCGAAGCCGATCTTGTCGTAGTAGCTGTTGATCTTGAGGACGTCTTGCTGGTAGGTCTTGATGTTGAAGACCTGGCCGGGCGCCGTGTCCATCAGCGCCATCAGCGTGTCGGCCGAGACGCTCTTGTTCCCGTCGAACCGGATCGAGGTGACGACCGGGTTCTCGATCACGCGGTAGGTGACCGCGACGCCGTCGGGGCGCTGCTTGATGATCGGCGGCGCCTGGTCGGCGAAGAAGCCGAGGTCCGCGATCGCGCGCAAGTCGGCCTGGACCTTCGCCGGATCGAACGGGTCGCCGACCTTCGTCGTGACGACCGAGAGGATGCGGTCGGTGGGGATGTGGGCGTTCCCGGTCACCGAGACCGAGACGACGGTCGGCGCGGGAGCCGGCGCGGATTGAGCCGGCAGCGCCAGGCCTACCAGCGCGAGCACGGCGAGCACGATGCCCGGCGTGCGGCGGAACCGATGGAACAAGCGAAAGACGTCCTTCGTGCGAGATTCCGACCCGTCACCGGTCAGAGGGACCGCCGGGTCGCTGATATGGGCGTAACGCGCGTCGCTCCATGCGCGTTCCCGCCGCCCTGGGTACGACACCCCGCCGTCAGCCCCTTGGGGACGACGATGGTTTTACGCGCCGGCGGCTTGCGGCGCAGCCGCAAACGCGATGGGTTCGGCGCTCGTCCAGAGCGCCGAAGCCACTCACGGGTACTTGCGGACGATGCTGAAGGTGAATCCTTGCCGGTTGGAGACCGGCTGGATTCCCTGGAGGCGCTGCGTGCCGTTGAAGGCGGAGGTCCCGTTCGCGTTGTTGGTGATCGCGGGGAGCCCGTTGGCGGTGAAGTAGCTGAACTGCACCGAGGTCGTCGCGTCGGGGCGGGCGGTGAACCCGAGCTGGGTGCGGACCGGGCGCGAGAGCGTCTGCCCGAAGCTGGCGTAGACGTCGCGCTTCCCGAGCTGCTTGAGCGCGTTGTAGCCGACCCCGCCGCCGTAGTCGACGGTCAGCTCGAAGTCGGTCAGCCCGAACCGCCCGGTGAAGAGCCGCTCGACCGGCGCCAGGAAGCGCTGCGTGAGCTGGCCGTTCAGGACCGAGAACGCCTCCTGGTTGAAGTTGATCGCGCCGGCCTGGTACGCCGTGACGCCGGGCGGGAGGAGGACGTTCGACTCGCCGGGCGCGCCGCGGAGCGTCGTCCCGTTCTGCTGCTGCCCGAAGTTCACCGCGCCGAAGACCGAGGCGTCGAGCAGCAGCCCGATGATCTGCTCCTGCGAGTAGGGCGGGTTCGAGGAGTACTGGATCACCGAGCCGGTCCCGGCGGCGAGCTCGTCGGCCGGCCCGTCGACCGTCACGGTGATGTCGGCGCTGCCGACCGCGTTGCGGGTCGGGTCGGGGTCGGGGTTGGTCACGTGCGCGTAGGCGCGCAGGTCGATGTACGGGAGGAGCCCGTTCTGCGGGTTGAACGCGACCGCGGCCTGCTGCACCCGGAAGGCGCGGTTGTAGGTCGAGAAGACGCCGCCCGGCGTCGCGGTCAGCACGCCGGCGAGCTTCGGCGAGGAGAGTGTCCCGGTGAGGTCGACCGTCCCCGTCGTCCCGATGTCGATGTACGGTGAGGACGCCTGCACGCGCACGTTCTTCCCGGCGTGCGCGGCGATGTTCAGCGCGAGGTCGAACGGCAGGCCGCCGGCCGCGCCGCCGCCGTTCCCGCCGCCGCCGTTCGCGCTGCGGTAGATCGAGAGGATCGGGATCGAGGCGTTGGTCAGCGTCACGTCACCGGAGAGGACCGGCCGGGGCGTCGCGCTGCGCAGGCGCATGGTGCCGTCGACGACGCCGCGCCCGTAGGTCGGCGAGTCGACGCGCGCGCCGTGCGCCGTCAGGCCGATCGCATAGTTCCCGGCGCGCGTCCCGGGGAGCGGGAGGTCGAGCCGGCCGCCGCCGTCGAGCGTCCCGCCGCCGACGTTCGCGTGCAGCGCCTCGAGCGCGACGCTGGTTCCGCTGAACGCCAGCCGCGCGTTCGCGTTGGTGATCGCGGCGCGGTCGAGGTCGGAGACGTACAGCCCGTTCGCGAGCGCGATCGTCCCCGCGAGCCGCGGCGCGCCCGCGGTCCCTTCGATCGAGAGCGTCCCGTCCGCGGTCCCGCCGAGCTTGGTGTGGGCGCCGGGGACGAACGGCGCGAACGGCGCGAGGTCGAGCCCGCTCAGCGCGACCGAGAACGAGAGCGGCGCGTCGCGCGTCACGCCGAGCGGCTGCAGCGTGAGCGGGAGCAGGCCGGTGACGACGACGTTCCCTTTCGCGAAGGTCGCCTCGGCGTCGTTGACGTTCAGCGTCTTGCCGTCGTACGCGACGTTGCCGAGGACGCGCGGGATCGCGAGCGTCTTGTAGCGCGCGCCGGTCATCTCGAAGCCGACCGTCGCGCGCGGCTTCGCGAACGAGCCGCCGAGCAGCGCGTTCGCGGTGACCGCGCCGCCGACGTCGTAGCGCGGGCCTTTCGGGAACAGCGCGACCAGCGCTTTCTCGACGTCGGGCGACTGCGCGCGGACCGAGAGCGCGAGCGGCGCGGCCGGCGTCAGTCCGAACGAGCCGGTCGCGTTGAAGCGCGCGAAGCCGAGGTCGAGGTCGGTGTTCGAGAGCGCGATGCGGCTGCCGTCGCCGCGCGCGTGCGCGGTCGCGGAGACGACCTTGTAGCCGAACAGCGAGCCGTTCGCGAGCGTCGCGTCGCCGTTGACCCCGAGCCGCGGCCAGCGCCCCGCGATCGTCCCGCTCGCGCTCACCTGCCCGAGGATCGGCGCGGTCACGCCGAACGGCGGGAGCCACGTCCCGAGATCGACCTGCTGCGCGCTCGCGTTCGCGCGGTACCACGCCTGCTCGATCGCGCGCACCGGCCCGCCGCGCGCGGGGATCACCGAGCCGTTCGCGCGCAGCGCGCCGTGCGAGCCGCGCACGTTGAGCGCCGCGACGACGGCGCTCCCGCGCTGCGACCAGTTCGCGTTCGTCTGACCGAGGGTGAAGCGGCGGTAGCGGAAGCCCGTGACGGCGAGGCGCCCGCTGGTCCGCGTGCTCACGCCGTCGTTCGCGAACATCAGCGCGACCGGACCGGTCCCCGCGAGCGTCTCGGCTTCGTCGAAGTAGTCGTCGAAGTCGGCGAGGTTCGCGTTCGCGCTGCGCACGTCGACGTCGAACGCGCCGCGCGCGACCGAGACGGCCGCGTCGACGTTCGCGTGCGTCGAGCCGACGGTGACGACGCCGTGGTTCGCGGCGACCGAGCTGGTGGTGATCGCGACCCCGGCGCGCGCGTCCTTGAAGTCGAGCCCGTTGTACGAGCCTTCGGGTACCGCGACCGCGCCGGCGATCCGCGGGCGCGCGCCGTTCCCGCGCACCCGCACGTCGGCCGAGAAGCTGCCCTCGAGATACTTCACCGGGAGCCGCAGCGCGCGGCGCATCTCGCCGACGTCGCCGATCGGGACCTGCGCGTTCAGGTCGTACGCGAGCGCGTTCGGACCGCTGGAGCCGATCCCGAAGACGCGGCCGTCGAAGTTGCCGTAGGTCGTGCCGAGCGCGGCGACGCCGCGGCGGACCGTCGCCGTGCCGCCGGCGAGCGCGAGGTCGGCGCCGCCGCTGATCGGGTAGCCCGCGGCGCGCCCGTCCTCGACGCTCACCAGCCCGTCGAAGCTCGGCGCGCCGCCGCGGATGTCGGCGAGCCCGTAGAACGCGAGCGTCCCGCCCTGCAGCGGCAGTCCGGCGCCGCGCAGCGCCGAGACCGGGACCGCCGGCGCCGAGACCAGGAACGGTCCGCCGGCGTCGGCCGCGACGACCTGCGCGCCGCCGATCGAGCCGTTCGCGGCCAGGAGCCGCAGCGTCTTACCGTTGTCCACCGCGAGCGTCCCGGCGACGTGGTCGACCGCGACGCCGCGGATCCGCGCGCCGGGGAGATCGGCGCCGGTCGTCTGGACGACGATCCGCCTCGGCCCGATCGTCGCGCGGATCGGGCCGTGGACCTCGCCCTGCGCGCTCGCGTCGGCGATGAACGGCCGCAGGTTCTCGAGCCGGCCGTCGTACCGGCCTTCGAGCGCGAAGACGTCCCCGTCGTACGCGCCGGCGCCGTTGAAGCGGCCCAGCGGGCCCGCCAGGTCGATCTCCGAGAGCCGGATGTCGCTGAACGTCCCGCCGAGCCGGACCGACCCGCTGCCGAGCGCGTACGGTCCGTAGCGCAGGTCGTAGCCGTGCATCGCGCCGGCGAGCCCGAAGGCGTCCGGGGTCCCCCCGCCGGCGAAGTCGCCGTCGATCACGCCGGCGATCGGCGGCATCGCGGCGGCGATCCCGCCCGGGAGCATCGCCCCGTTGCGCACGTCGGCGAGGCGGAAGTTGCGGGCGTGGATCCAACCCGCGCTCTGCGAGATCGGGCGCTGCAGCTCGAACCCGCCGGCGAACGACTCGCCGTTCGAGCGCGTGAACGCGAGCGGCCCGAACTCGCCGACGCCTTTCTGGTCGACGCTGAACGTCCCGGCACCGGTCGTCCGCCCGACCGCGCCGATCGTCCCGCGCGCGTTGAACTGCTGACCGGGCGGTTCGCTCAGCAGCACCGTCGCGATCACGCTCGCGTCGGGCGCGAGCATGTCGGCGTACGGGAGCGCGGAGCCGGCGCCGGTCGCGTTCACCGCGATGAGCACGTCGTTCTTTCCGTCGTTGCCGAGGATCACGCGGCCGCCGATGCCGACGTCGACGCTGCCGTAGCGCGCGCGCACGGCGCCGAAGGTGATCGCGCCGTCGTAGTAGTCGATCAGCCCGTCGACGCCGTCGGCGGGATACTTGTCGTACGCGACGTGCGCGGCGCTGAAGCGCGTGCGGATCAGCGGCTTCGCCATGCTCGAGGCGAGCAGCGTCTCGAAGTGGGAGCCGCCGCTGAGCGGCATCTTCGCGAGGAACGTGAAGAGCGAGCGGACGTCGTGCAGGTCCGAGCTCCCGGTGAACCCGAGCCGGAACGTCGGGTCCGAGAACAGCGCGTACATCGCGCCGCGGCCGCGGACCGGGATACCGTTGATCGTCGCACCGATCGCCGGCGCCGCGAGCATGTCGTCGGTGATGACGAGCGGCGCGTCGACGTTGCGGATCTCGTGCGCGAGCGAGGAGACGTAGAGCGCGCCGCCGCGCAGCTGCGCGCCGCCGCCGAGCTTGTAGGCGAACTCCTCGCCGGCTTTCGGCGCGAGCGCGTAGTAGCGCGCGTCGACCGCGTCGAGCACGCCGTCGTCGAAGCGGAACGTCTTCGAGTGGATGAAGAAGCCGAGCGCGCCGCGCATCGGCAGCTCGCGCGCGGTGATGCGGTTCAGCGCGATCCCGCGCTGCACGTCGATCACCGTCCGTTCGGAGAGCGGGTAGCGCTCGAGCGCCGCGCCGGGCGCGCGGCGCCCGAGCAGGACGCCGTCGACCTTCGCGGTCGTGCGCGCGTCCGACTTGACCGACGCGTCGATCGAGACGTGCTCGATCGTCTGGTACGCGAGGTCGCGCTGCAGCGGCGCCGCGTCGACGAGCCGGATCACGCCGTCGCGGACCCGCGCGGTGAAGTAGTACGGCGCGGCCGCCTTGCGCGTCGGCGCGGGCGGCGTCCCCGACGTCCCGCCCTTGCGGTTGAAGGTCAGCGTCCCGTCGGCGTGGCGGGTGATCGTGAGGACCGGCTTCTGGATCGAGATCGCCGCGAAGCCGAAGCGGTGCTGGCCGCCGGGGAAGATGTCGCGCAGCGCGTAGTCGACATCGACGCGCTGCGCGTCGAGGACCGGGTCGCCGTTCTTCACGACGTGGACGTCGAAGAGCGCCGCGTGGTTCGTCCCGAGCCGCTGCTCGCCGATCGAGACTTGGTAGCCGGTCGCGCCGGAGAGGACCGTTTGCAGCACGGCGCGCGTGATCGCGTGGCGAGCCGCGATCACCACGACCAGGAGCGCCGCGACGGCCGCGGCGACGATCACCGCGCGACGCGACGCTCTCACGCCAAACACCGCTTCCTACGTCCCCGAGCCACCGTCTTTACAAACGCCTTCGGCTCAGGGAACGTCTCCCAGCTACCCTCTCAGGATCAGAGGTCGAGATTGCGGACCGTGCGCGCGTACTCTTGGATGAACAGCTTGCGCGGCTCGACCTTCTCGCCCATCAGCTCGGTGAAGACTTTCTCCGCCTCCTCGCCGGCCTCGTCGAGCTCGACGCGCTTGAGCCGGCGCGAGGACTGGTCCATCGTCGTCTCGGCGAGCTGCTCGGCGTCCATCTCGCCCAGCCCCTTGAACTGCTGGATGGTGAACTCTTTGGGATCGTCGCCGTTGAAGATCTGCTGCAGCTCGGCGTCGTTGAACGCCCACCACTGCTTCTTCCCCTTCTTCACCCCGAAGAGCGGCGGCTGCGCGATGTAGACGTAGCCCTGCTCAATCAGCGGCTTCATCTTGCGGTAGAAGAACGTGAGGAGCAGGGTGCGGATGTGCGAGCCGTCGACGTCGGCGTCGGTCATGATGATGATCTTGTGGTAGCGCAGCTTGGCGACGTCGAAGTCGTCGCCGAACCCCGCGCCGAGCGCGGTGATCATCGTGCGGATCTCTTCGTTGGCGAGCATCTTGTCGATCCGCGCCTTCTCGACGTTGAGGATCTTGCCGCGCAGCGGGAGGATCGCCTGGGTGTTCGGGTCGCGCCCGCCCTTCGCGGTCCCGCCGGCCGAGTCGCCCTCGACCAGGAAGATCTCCGAGTCGGCCGGGTTGGTCGTCTTGCAGTCGACGAGCTTGCCGGGGAGGCCGCTCCCTTCGAGCACGTTCTTGCGGCGGGTGAGGTCGCGCGCTTTCTTCGCGGCCTCGCGCGCGCGCTGCGCCTGCATGCACTTCTCGACGATCGCGCGCGCGATCTTCGGGTTCTCCTCGAGGAAGAAGTCGAGCCGCTCGGTGACCAGCCCGTTCACGATCGGCCGCATCTTCGCGTTGCCGAGCTTGGTCTTCGTCTGCCCCTCGAACTGCGGTTCTTGCAGCTTCACCGAGACGATCGCGGTGAGCCCTTCCATGCAGTCGTCGGTCGAGAGGTTCGGCTCGGACTCTTTCAGCATCCCGCGCTTGCGCGCGTACTCGTTCACCTTGCCGGAGACCGCGGTGCGGAAGCCGGTCAGGTGCATCCCGCCCTCGATCGTGTTGATGTTGTTGGCGTACGAGTAGACGACTTCGTTGTAGCCGTCCTGCCACTGGAACGCGCACTCGACCACGACGTCGTCGCGCTCGCCGTTGGTCGAGATCACCGGCGTGAGCGACTCCTTGTTCTCGTTGAGCCACTCGACGAACGAGATGATCCCGCCCTCGTACATGTACGTGCGTTCTCTGACCTCGTCGCCGCGCTCGTCGCGCAGCTTGATCGAGAGCCCGCGGTTCAGGAACGCCAGCTCGCGCAGCCGCTGCTCGAGGATCTTCCACGAGAAGTCGAGGGTCTCGAACATCTCGGGGTCGGGCTTCCACCACTGGAGCGAGCCGGTGCCCTCGGCGCGGCCGAGCTTCTTCAGCTTCTGCGTCGTCAAGCCGCGCTCGAAGCGGATCTCGTAGAGCCAGCCGTCCCGCTTGACGCGCGTGATCATCCACTCGGAGAGCGCGTTGACGACCGAGATCCCGACGCCGTGCAGGCCGCCCGAGACCTTGTAGCCGCCCTTGCCGAACTTCCCGCCCGCGTGGAGGATCGTCATCGCGACCTCGACCGCCGGCATCTTCTCCTCGGCGTGCATGTCGACCGGGAAGCCGCGGCCGTCGTCCTCGACCGAGACCGAGCCGTCCTTGTAGAGAATGACCGCGATGTTCTTGGCGTAGCCGGCCAGCGCTTCGTCGACGCTGTTGTCGACGGCTTCATAGACTAGCTGGTGGAGCCCGCGCTCGGCCGTGTTGCCGATGTACATCCCCGGGCGCTTGCGAACAGCCTCCAGGCCTTTGAGGACCTGGATCTGATCGCCGGTATAGTCATCACTCATTCGATCCGGTGTCTTCGACGCGCGGGCTGATTTTTACTTGAACGCTCGCCCGGCGCTAATGCTCGCCTTCAATACTGCGCACGAAATCGAACAGCTCGCGGAGCGAGTTCTTGCGCACCGCGGAGTCCATCTCCAGACGGAGCGGATCGATCCCGGTGTCGAGCAGGACGAACGAGCTCGCGAGCTTGCGGACGCGCGCGCGGTCGATCGGCTGGCGGAGCGCGTGCAGCTTGCTCCCGCGCCAGAGCTCGTCCCACCAGGCTTGCAGCAGGCGGCGGCGGATCGCGTCGTACGCTTCGGGGGTGAGGCCGTCGACCAGCGCGAGCACCTCCTCCGAGCCGAGCCACGGCGCCTCGAAGAGCAGCCGCTCGCACGCGAAGCGGCGCCGCCGCTCGGCGTCGTCGCGGCACGGCGTGCAAGCCGTCCCGGCGTCGATCGCCGCCTCGCAGAGCGCGCAGAACGTCCCGCCTTGCGCGCGGTGCGCGGCGCGCGTCCGCTCGACGGTCCGCCGCAGCCGCGCGAGCGCGTCGTCCAGCGTCTTCGCGGGCGGCTCGCCGTCCGCGTCGGCGGACGCGCGCCGCGGCCCGCCCGGACCGTCGCGAACCGCGAGCGGCCGCCGCAGCTTCCCGACCCGGAACCGCAGCCGGGTGAGCGCGCGGGTCTCCGGGAGCGCGCGCAGCCCGCGAACGATCTCCGGCTCGAGGAACGCGAGCTGGTGCGACCACGCCGCCGAGGTCGTCAGCACGATCAGCGCGTCGCGCTCGATCGCGACCGGCTGCGCGGCGCGCGCGACGTCGGCGCCGACCATCTCGATCCAGGCCGCGCGGACCGCGACGAGCGGATCCGACCCCGGCCCCGGCACCGGCCGCCAGCCGTCGAGGATCGCGCCCAGCCTCAGCACGGCGTCACCGTCGCGGCGCGGATCGACCAGGTCGCGGCAGCGCCGATCTCGCGCGGCAGCTCGGTCGTGGTCAGGAACGCCTGCTCGAAGCCTTCGACCGCGCCGAGGAAGCCGCCGGCGCGCTCGGCGTCGAGCTCGGAGAGGACGTCGTCGAGCAGCAGGATCGGTGCGTCTCCGGTACGGGCGCGCATCACGTCGTATTCGGCGACC
>DATAQE010000148.1:0-12144 GCA_036264835.1 Candidatus Elarobacter sp. | reverse complement strand
CGTCGCCGAGGTCGCGCCGCTGGTCGCCAAGGGCGAGATCAAATCCGAAACCACGTTCACCGACGGGATCGAGAACGCGCCGGCCGCGTTCATGAACATCCTGCGCCCGAACGCGAGCGTCGGCAAAGCGGTCGTCCGTCTCGGCTGAACCGCGGCCGGGAACCGCGGCGGGCCGGCGCGGTTCTTAGCGAGAGATGTTAGGCGGCGGCCCTCCGGTCCACTTGATGTGGTCCTCGATGTACAACCCGGATCGTCCGAAGGTGACGAGACGCGTCGACCTGCGCCGCATCCTGGCCTTCTTCCGCCCGTACTGGCTGCAGGAAGCGCTCGTCCTCTTCTGCATCCTGCTCACCTCGCTGATCGGGCTGCTCCCGCCGCTCTTCACCAAGTGGCTGATCGACGGCGCGATCCCCGCGCACGACATGAGCGGCGTGTGGCTCGACGTCGGCGGGATGGTGGCGAGCGCGATCGTCGCCGGCGGGATCGGCGTCTATCAGGGCTTCCTGAACTCGCTGGTCGGCGAGGGGATCATGCGCGACATCCGGACGAGCCTGGTCTCGCACCTGCACCGGATGCCGCTCTCGTTCTTCACCTCGACGAAGACCGGCGAGATCATGAACCGCGTCTCGAACGACGTCGACAACATCGACAACGTCGTGACCGGGACGCTAGTCTCGATCGTCACCAACGTCTTCATGATGCTCACGACGGTGGTGACGATCTTCGTGCTCGACTGGCGGCTGGCGCTGGTCGCGCTCGCGATTATCCCGCTGATGATCTTCCCGCTCTCGCCGGTCGGGCGCCGGATGTACGACATCCGCAAGCGCACGCGTGAGAAGCGCGACGAGATCGAGTCGATCACCCAGGAGACGCTCTCGATCAGCGGGATCACGCTGATCAAGTCGTTCGTGCGCGAGCGCTTCGAGCGCAAGCGGTTCTATGACGCCGGCACCGGCCTGATGGCGCTCGAGATCCGGCTCGCGATGGTGGGGCGCTGGTTCATCGCCGCGATCGGCGCGATGGTCGTGATCGGGCCGGCGGTGGTGTGGCTCGTCGGCGGCCGGCTCTCGATATCCGGCGGCCTGACGATCGGGACGATCGTCGCGTTCGTCGCGTACCTCGGCCGGCTCTACGGCCCGGCGTCGGCGCTCGCCGGCGTGCAGGTGCAGATCGTCTCCGCGTTCGCCGTCTTCGAGCGAATCTTCGAATACCTCGACATGGAGCCCGAAGGCGCCGAGAAGCCGGACGCGCTGGTGCTGCGTGATGTGCGCGGAGAGATCGCGTTCGACGACGTGCACTTCGCGTACACGCCCGAGCGCACCGCGCTGGACGGCGTCGCGTTCCGCATCGCTCCCGGCCAGATGGCGGCGTTCGTCGGGCCCTCGGGCGCCGGGAAGACGACGATCACGCAGCTCGTCCCGCGCTTCTACGACCCGCAGTCCGGCGCGGTCCGCGTCGACGGCCACGACGTGCGCGACGTCACGCTGGCCTCGCTGCGCGAGAACATCGGGATCGTGACGCAGGAGACGTACCTCTTCCACGACACGATCGCCTCGAATCTGCGCTACGCGCGGGCGGACGCGACCGACGCGGAGCTGGTCGCGGCGGCGCGCGCGGCGAACATCCACGAGTTCATCGCCTCGCTCCCCGACGGCTACCAGACGACGGTCGGCGAGCGCGGCCACAAGCTCTCGGGCGGCGAACGCCAGCGCCTCGCGATCGCGCGCGTCCTGCTGAAGAACCCGCGCATCCTGATCCTCGACGAGGCGACGAGCGCGCTCGACTCCGCGAACGAAGCTGCGATCCAGGCCGCGCTCGTGCCGCTGATGGAAGGCCGCACGAGCCTGGTGATCGCGCACCGGCTCTCGACGATCCTGAACGCCGACGTGATCTTCGTCGTCGAGGACGGCCGGATCGCCGAGCACGGGACGCACGCCGAGCTCCTCGCGCGCAACGGCGCCTACGCGCAGCTCTACTGGAAACAGTTCCGCGACCGCGCCGTCACCGAAGCGGTCGGCACCTGACGGAGCGGGACATCTGAGCCAAGGCCTGAGCGTCCGCGGGCTCTGGAAGCGGTTCGGCGGGAAGATCGCGGTCGACGATCTCTCGTTCGAGGTGGCGCGCGGTGAGGTCGTCGCCGTCGCCGGGCGGAACGGTGCGGGGAAATCGACGACGCTCATGTGTCTCGCCGGTCTGGTGCGCCCCGACGGCGGGACGATCGCGTTCGACGGCGAGGTGCTGGGAGCCGAACGCGGGCGGCGGATCGCGCTGATCCCCGAGACACCCGAGGTCTATCCGCTCCTGACGGTGTGGGAGCACTTGGCGTTCGTCGCCGCGCTCACGAAACAGCCGGCGGGCTGGGAAGCGCGCGCGAACGGGCTGCTCGAACGGCTCGCGCTCGCGCGCGAACGCGACACGCTCGGGAGCGCGCTCTCGAAAGGGATGCGGCAGAAGACGCTGATCGCGGCGACGGTGCTGGGCGGCGCGCCGGTGCTGCTCTTCGACGAGCCGATGATCGGCCTCGACCCGCTCGCGCAGCGGGAGCTGCGCGCGATCATCGCCGAGCTGTGCGGCGACGGGCACGCGATCATGGTGAGCACGCACCTGCTCGAAAGCGCGGCCGCGATGGCGGACCGCCTGCTCGTGCTCGACGGCGGCCGGCTGGTAGTGAGCGGAACGATCGAGGAGCTGCGCGCGCGCAGCGGCGGCGGCTCGCTCGAAGACGTCTTTCTCGACGTGCTGCGCGACCCCGCGCGCGAGGAGCCGCGCGCGTGAACGCGCTGCTCGCGGTCTCGTACGCCGACCGCCGCGCTGTGGTGCACTGGCTGCGCGCGCTGCGCCGCAGCCCCGGGCGGATCGCGATCTGGGCGACGTACGCGCTCGGAATCGGCGTCTGGGCGGTGCTCAAGCTGATGCCGGGCGCAGCGGCGAAGCCGCTGGGCGGGTTCACGGCGGCGTCGCACGACGCGTGGGTGTGCGGGCTCGCAATCGTCTTCGGCGCGGCGCTCGCGACCGGGTCCGCGCGCTGGCTCGGCGCGTTCTCTTCGCGCGCCGAAGCGCTGATGCTCGTGCGAGCCGACCCGCCGGCCGCGCTCGTCGTCGTCTATCTGCAGCTCCGTGCGATCGTCGTCACGGCCGGGCGCGGCGTGACGCGCTACGCGTACTTCATCCTGATCGCGCTGCCGGCGGCGAAGACGCCGGGCGCGCTGCTCGCGGAGCTCGGGTTCTTCGCCGCAGCCGGCGCCGCGATCGCGAGCGTCCCGCTCCCGCGCGCGCTCGTGCGCGGCGCGGCGCGGTGGGCCGCGACCGGAGCCGGCTTGGCGCTGATCGCGCTCGCCGCGATCC
Organism: Candidatus Elarobacter sp.; assembly: GCA_036264835.1. GTDB lineage: Bacteria > Vulcanimicrobiota > Vulcanimicrobiia > Vulcanimicrobiales > Vulcanimicrobiaceae > Vulcanimicrobium. The sequence continues at coordinate 8,799 of DATAQE010000148.1, read as the reverse complement.
CGCTCGTCCTCGACGCGCTGCGGGTGATGCAGCTTCCGCATACCGCGGCGCTGCTCGCGCGCGCGCCCGGGATCCATCCCGGCCTGGTCCTCGACGCGCTCGCCGCCGGCGACGCGCGCGCCGTCGCGCTGCCGCTCGTCGTCGCGGCGTGCGCGACCGTCGCGTTCGTGCTCGCCTCGCGCGACGCGTATCCCGAGCTCTACGCAATCTCCGTCGCGAACCTCGAGCAGCGCGACGCGCGCGCGGACCGCGCCGCCGGCCGTCCGACGAGATGGAGCGCACCGGCGGCACCACGCATCGCGGATGCGCGAGCCGGGGCGGCGGGAGGCCTGCGCGGAGCGCTGGCGTTCTTCTGGATCGACGCGCTGATGTTCAAGCGCCGAGTCTCGCCGCTCGTGCGCGTAGGGATCGTCGTGCTGGGGCTTCTCGGCGGCGCGGTGCTGTGGGTCTTCGCGCACCGCAGCCCGCAGCCGGCGTCGGTCGTCCTGCTGAGCACGATCCCAACGTTCGCGATCGTCCTCGGGACGACGACGACCGTGCGCCTCGTGCCCGCGCTCCGCATGCCGCTCTTCTGGCTCGGTGGGGCCCCGCTCGCGGCGCGCCTCGCCTCGTGGAGCCTCGGCGCGCTCTCGCGCGATCTGATCATCGCCGCCGCGGTCGCGACCGGCTACGCCGTCGCGGGCGGCGAATGGCGCGATCCCGCGGCGCTGCTGATCGGCGCGGCCGGCTTCCTCGCGCTGTCGCGCACAATCGGCCTCGCCGTCTTCGCGATGGTTCCCGACCCGCTCGACCAGTACGGCCCCGCCGCGTTCGCGCGCGCGTTCTTCTTCTTCGTCCTCCTCGCACCGCCGTGGATCGCCGGCCTGATCACCGCCTACGCGCTGAACGCTCCGCTCGTCATCGCGATCGCCGCCGCCACGCTCACCGCACTCGTGGAAGCCGCGCTCCTCATTCACATCGCCGCCCTCCACCTCGCCCGCGGCATCGACCGCCTCCCGGCCCCGTAGTCACCGCGAACGCGGCTAGTGGTTCAGGAGCCCTCTTCCCAGCCGAGGACGCGGGCGGTGAGCTCGGTGCGGTTGCGGGAGCTGGTTTTGCGGAGGAGCTGTTTGAGGTGGAAGGTCGCCGTCGAGCCGGAGATCGAGAGCGACTCGCCGATCTCGGTGCTCGAGGCGCCGCGCAGGACTTCGCCGAGGACTTGGCCCTCGCGGCGGCTCAGGCCGTAGCGCGTCATCGCGCGCAGCACCGTCGCGCGCTTGCGCGCGGGTTCGACCGAGACAAGGAAGAACGGCGCCGAGCCGCCGATCAGGCGCGACACGCGGACGAACGCGAACGGCAGCGCGCGCGAGGACGCCGCGCCGCGCGGCGAGCGTTCGACCTCGGGGATCATCTGCGCGAGCGCGTGCGCGAGCAGCGGCGAGACGTGGCCGCCGCGCGGGCGGTAGAGCGCGTGCAGCGGCGAGTCGTCGGGCGCCGACTCTTCGGCGAGCACCGGGCGCAGCTGCTCGTCGATCACGAACATCACCGGCGCGCTGCTGCGCCGCCACTCCGGGGCCGCGCCGTCGACGATCCAGTGCGTGATCGCCGCACCGTGCTCGTCGAGGAACTTCCGCGTCGCCGCGATCTGCGCGGGGCGGAAGCCGCGCGCGCTGTCGACGTCGAGCCGAATCACCGCGATCGGACCGCCGTGCCGGCCGAAGACCAGGAAGATCGCGCCGCCGGTGCGCGTGCGCGCGACCAGCGCGGGGAGCTGCTCGTCGCGGAGATGGAGGTCGCGCAGCAACTGCGCCCATTCGAGCTCGTCGTCGTCGCAGGCGCGCGGCGACGGCGCGCCGTTCACGTACGTGCGCAGGTCGTAGGCGTCCGCGCCCGCGATCGCCGCGAACACGTCGGCCGCGTATCCCAGCGCGCCCTGTGAATGCGCATCCTGCGCGGAGAACCGGGGGTCGCCATGCACCATGGCCCCTGCCGTCATAGTCAGCTCCATCTCGGTCGTGACGCCTTTCACAAACATTTCGCAACCGAGCGATCACGACACCAGGCGAGCGAGCTAGCCGCGCAGGGAAAATCGTCCCGGCACTTACCGAGACTTAGGTCCTAAAGCGAGTGAATTTTACGGACGGTTTACGCTCGCGGGCGCGTGCGGCTCACCAGGCGTCGCGGACGCCGGGGCGCGCGGAGCGCAGCCAGTCGGCGAAGTCGGGCGCCGTCATCGGCTGCGCGATCAGGTACCCCTGCATCTGCTCGACGCCGTTCTGCACCAGCCACTTCGCCTGCTCGCGGTCCTCGACGCCGTCGGCGATCGTGCGGATCTGCAGCGTCTGCGCGACGCCGATCGCCGCGCGCGCGACGCGCTTCCACTGGCCGTCGCCGCCGACGCCGCCGTTGGGATTCGTCACGCGGCGGTCGACTTTGATGAAGTCGAGCGGGAGCGAGGCCATCGCGGCGAGCGAGGTCGGCGTCGCACCGAACCCGTCGAGACCGATCGGGACGCCGATCCGGCGCGCGTGGCGCAGGAACGCGCCGCCGGCGTCACTGTCGGCGAGCATCGTCGCCTCGCGCACCTCGAGCGCGAGCCGGTTCGGCGCGTCGTCGACCTCGCGGATCAAGCCCTCGAGCTCGTTCCACACCGTCGAGTTCGCGTTCGAGATGTTCACGTGGATCCGCACGTCGAGCTCTTGGTGCGTCGTGCGCAGCGTGTCGGCGACCGCGCGCACGACTTTCACGTCGAGCGCGGACGAGGCCATCGCGCCGCCCTTGAAGTCGAGGAACGTGCGCGGCGTGAGCCAGCCGCGCGACGGGTGTCGCCAGCGCACCAGCGCTTCCGCGCCGACCACCCGCATCGACGACGTCGAGACGATCGGCTGATAGCAGAGCATGAAGTCGCGCTCGAAGTTCGCATCGCGCAGCCGTTCGCGGAACTCGCGCCGCGCGCGCACTTCCTGGCTCACGCCGTCGCGGTACCAGCGCACGCTGTTCCCGCCGCTCTCCTTCGCGGCGTAGAGCGCCTCGTCGGCGTGCTGGAGCAGCTGCTCCGGCGTCATCCCGTCCTCGGGGGAAACCGCGATCCCGATCGACGCGCGCACGAGGCTGGTGAACCCGCCCTCCTGCACCTCGACCAGCACGCGCTCGAGGAACCGCTGCGCGGCCTCGACCATCTCGAGCTCGTCGTCGACGACGGTCAGGATCGCGACGAACTCGTTGTCGCCGAGCCGGCCGACGAAGTCGTTGCGGCGCACGCTCTCCTGCATCCGGCGCGCGGCCTCGATCAGCGTCTGGTCGCCGACGGCGTGGCCGAAGGTGTCGTTGATCGCCTTGAAGCCGTCGAGGTCGATGAAGAGCACGCCGACCCGCCCGCCGCCGCGCTGGGCCGCCGCGAGGACGTTGTCGAGATGGTGCAGCGTCGCGGTGCGCGAGGGGAGCTGGGTGAGCGGGTCGAGCGCCGCGTCGCCGACCGGGGGCGGCTCTTCCTCGGAGCGCAGCAGCAGCCGCGCGACGGCGCCGGCGACGGCGCGCGCGACCTCATAGCTCGCCGAGCGCCCGCGCGCCCAGCGCATCGCGAAGAAGTACGGCGCGGTCGCGGTCAGGCGCGCGACGTAGCGGTCGTCGTCGACGCTCTCGCGGACCGGGACCGCGGTCGCCTCGGCGGCGAGCGTGTGGGCGGCCTCGTCGCCGACGCCTTCGGACGTCGCGAATGCGAGCAGCGAGCCGTCGTGACCGCAGACCAATGCGACATCCGCGCCGGCGAGCGGGAGCGCTCCGGCCAGGATCACGCGCATCAAGTCTTGCGACGAGCGCCGGGACTCGACGGCGGCGTGGAAAAGCTCCGCCAAACCTTCGGTCTCGGCATCCCGGCGCCGCTCAGGGGTCATCATCTCCACGTCCTCGGGTGGTCAAATTCCCGGCCCGACGGTGGCGCGCCCCTCGTCACACCCTCGTGCCTCGAAAACCTCCCCGCCCGGAGAGGGCCGATCGTCGCTCTCATAGACCGAGCGAGCCCCGCCGCTCACTTGCCCACCGGACGAGCTGCTGCAAACGCATCGACCCAGCAAGTCCCTCGCCGCGTAGGACTGTGGCCCCGTGGCGAGCGAGCCACCGGCCCCTTTCCGAGTCGGCCACGCCCGTCGCGATCACCGTCGGAGCGACGACCGACGCCAGCGCGAGCTCGGCGAGCGTCCGCACGTCGTGGGTCCCGTCGACGCTGACGAAGTCGAGCAGCGCGCTCGAGCCGTCGAACGGCAACGTCGCGGTCCGCCAGACCGGGGCGCCGAGCCGCGCGCCGAGCGCGCGCAGCCGGCGCGCGAACGACTGGGGCCCGCCCGCCCGGCCGTCGTCTTCGCCGGCGATCTCCGCCCACACGCTCCGCATCGCGGCGTCGCTTCCGAAGCCGGCGGCGACCGCGTCGACGACCGCATCGCTCGTCGTCGCGAATGCAAAGTGCACGTTCAGGTCGAGCCCGTCCGCGCGCCAGGCGCGGTGCGCCCGGGCGGCTTCGGCGACGGTCCAGCGCTCGAGCGCCTCCCGCGCGACGCGGTCCGGGTCGCCGGCGAGATACACGCGGGGCGTCGCCGGCGGCGCGTCGCCGTCGTCCTCGCGCCAGGCCGGCGCGACGGCGACCGCGCACGGCGCGCCGCTCGCCGCGTCGAACATCGGCTGGTAGCAGAGCTCCAGCAGCGCACCCGGGTCCTCGCGGAGCTGCACGCGGATCCGCGCGCGCTGGTCGAGCTCGCGCCCGGCCGACTCGCGGTACCAGTACGGCCGCCCGCCGCCGACCGACGCCGCCGCCATCGCCGCGGCGCCCGCCTTCTCGACCAGATCCTCGGGCACGACGCCGTCGTCGGGGCAGATCGCGACGCCGACGCTCGCGCACGCCTCGGGCGCGGCCGCCGCCGCCGCGCGCATCAGCCGCTGCGCCGCTGGATACGCCTCCGACTCGCTCGACTCGAGCGCGAGCAGCGCGAGGTAGGTATCGCCCCCGAGGTGGCCGAGGTGATCGTTCCCGCGCACCTCGCGGCGCAGATGGCGCGCGACCGCGTCGCGGACCGCCTCGCTCGGCGGACCCTCGCGCGCCGGCTCGACGTCGACGTAGACCACGGCGAACGCGCGCCTCATCCGGCGGGCGTCGTGCAGCAGCTGTTCCAATCGCCGCAGCGTAGCGCCGCCGTCTGGGAGGTCGGCCGGGACGCGCTCGCCGGCCGGCACTTCGAGCGCCCACGCGCAGCTCCCGACGATCGCGCGAGCGATCTCGACCGTGTCGGGGCGCGGGGCGCGCCACCGCCAGGCGACGCGCTCGCGCCGGTCGGGGGCGAGCCGCGCGACGTACAGCTCCGGCGTGATCAGCTCGTCCTCGAGGACGCGGCGCGCGCGCTCGAAGAGCCGGCGCAGCACCGGGCCGTCGCGCGCGCCGGGGACGCCCGCGATGATCCGGTCTTCGTCGAAGACGATCGCGCGCTCCGCGCCGACCAGGGTCCTCGCGAGAGAGAGCGCCGCGCGCAGCCGGAGCTCGGGCTCGGCGACGTGGTCGAACGCGCGGGTCCAGGCCCGGGCGAGATCGCGCGTCTGTTCGCCCTCGCGATCGCTCCGGATCACCGGGAGTCTATATTGTCGCACCTGTCGTTGCTTAGTCTATCGGCAGCATGGGCCGAATGTCGCCTCTCCCGTCGGGGAGTTTTGGCCCGGGTTCCTTCGACAGGCTCAGGACAGGTTTGCGTCCTTGGGACGCAGCACTAGTCGCGCTCGTATGGACAAAGTCGTCGCTTCGTGCGCGGAAGCGGTCGCGGACATCCCGAGCGGAGCGTCGCTCGCGGTGGGCGGATTCGGCCTGAACGGCATCCCGCACAACCTCATCGGCGCGCTGCTCGAGCAGGGGGCCTCCGACCTCGTCACCGTCTCGAACAACTGCGGCGTCGACGGCTGGGGCCTCGGCGTCCTCCTCGACGCGCACCGGATCCGCCGCACGACCGGCTCGTACGTCGGCGAGAACAAGGAGTTCGAGCGCCAGTACCTGAGCGGCGAGCTCGAGGTCGAGCTGGTCCCCCAAGGGACGCTCGCCGAGCGGCTGCGCGCGGGCGGGAGCGGGATCCCGGCGTTCTACACGCCGGCCGGCGTCGGGACGTGGGTCGCCGAGGGCGGGCTGCCGTGGCGCTACAACGCGGACGGCTCCGTCGCCGTCTCTTCCCCGAAGAAAGAGACGCGCACGTTCGGCGGCCGCGAGTACGTCCTCGAAGAGGGGATCGTCTGCGACTTCGCGCTCGTGCGCGCGAGCATCGGCGACCGCCACGGCAACCTGATCTTCCACAAGGCGACGCGCAACTTCAACCCGCTCTGCGCGATGGCCGGGAAGATCACGATCGCGGAGGTCGAGGAATTGGTCGAGCCCGGCGCGATCGATCCCGAACAGGTCCATCTCCCCGGGATCTACGTGCAGCGTGTCGTGCAGGTCGGCCCCGGCGGCAAACGCATCGAGCGCGTGACGACGCGCAAGCGCGACGGAGGGCGATAACGATGGCGCTCACGCGAACCCAGCTCGCCGCGCGCGTCGCGCAGGAGCTGCGCGACGGCCAGTACGTCAACCTCGGCATCGGTCTGCCGACGCTGATCCCGAACTACGTCCCGGACGGCGTGACCGTCGTGCTGCAGAGCGAGAACGGGATCCTCGGCTTCGGGCCTTATCCGTACGAAGGCGAGGAAGATCCCGATCTGATCAACGCGGGCAAGGAGACGGTGACCGTGCTGCCGGGCGCGTCGTTCTTCGACTCGGCGACGTCGTTCGGGATGATCCGGGGCGGGCACGTCGACGTCGCGGTGCTCGGCGCGATGCAGGTCGCGCCGAACGGCGATCTCGCGAACTGGATCATCCCCGGCAAGATGGTCAAAGGGATGGGCGGCGCGATGGACCTCGTCCACGGCGCGAAGCGCGTCATCGTGATGATGGAGCACGTCGCGAAAGGCAACGCGCACAAGATCGTCGAGCGCTGCACGCTCCCGCTCACCGGCAAAGGCGTCGTGCAGCAGATCGTCACGGACCTCGCTGCGATCGACGTGACGCCCGAGGGGCTCGTGCTGCGGGAAGTCGCGCCCGGCGTGAGCGTCGATGACGTGCAGGCCGCGACCGGCGCGCTCCTCCACGTCCCGTCGCCGCCGAAGGAGATGCCGATCCCGGCCGGCGTGTAGGCCGGCCGGAGCGTCGCTCCTCACGGCGGTTAGCTCGGCGGAAGCGTCCCCTCGCAGAACGAGGTGAGGAGCGCCATCGCGTTCGCGTCGGCGGCGTCGGCCGCCGGGCGCTTGTACGCGACCACGTAGTCGTACGCGTAGGCGGTCCCGGAGGCGTATTCCAGCAGGTTCGCGCCGTCGGCCGATTTTACGGTCGTGCGGCGAATCGCGGTCGCGCCGCAGGCCTGCTGCGCCGTGCTCATCATCGTTCCCGGTCCACTGAACGGGACGAGCGGCGTGCCGTCGTTTTTCGTGGGACGCGCGATCTGCATCAAGAGCGCCGTCCCGCCCGCGGCCGGCGTCCACGCCGAACCGTTCGGCGGGTACGGCGACGTGATCGTCCAGCCGGCCGGAGTTCGCGGTTGATGGATCCCGCTGCACAACGTGTCGAGCGATGCCACCGCCGACGGGTCGGCGGCCGTCCCGACCGGATGTGCATAGCTCGCGATCAGCATGCGGTCTCCGACGACCGCGTAGCGATACAGGTACGTCAGCTGATTCGCGTATGCGTACGAGAGCTGCATCGACGGCATCCCGCAGAGCGGTGCGCCGTCGGAGCGCGCGACGTCGATCGCGTGCCGCGCGGAGACCGAGGCGACCGTCGCGTCGAGCTCGGCGGCAAGGGTGCGCGTCGCGGGCGAGGAGCTCACGACGATGCTGTGGCGGGTGCCGTCCAGGAACCGCGCCCACGCGCGGTACGTTCCGGGCAAGCTCAAGGCCGGCGGCGACGGAAGGACGAGGTAGTGGTCGGGGACGGTGAAGGCGACGCCCTCCGCCTCCGCGGCGAGCGGGATGAGCGCGAAGGCGAGGGCCAGCGTCCCCGCGGCCCAACCGCGTGCGAGAGCCCGGAACCGGCGAGGGAGCGCGATCGCCGTGCGATGAGCCGCCATGGCCGGTACATCGGGGGGTTCCGGCCGTAGGCCTGCCGGGTAGTGTACGGATTCCGTCGAATTCGTGTCCGTCATGTCGATCGCACCCGCCCGCCCCGACACCTCCGACGAAGAGGCGATGATCCTGGACGTGGTCCGGCAGCTCGTCAAAGAGCGCGTCGAGCCGCGCGCGGCCGAGATCGACGCCAAGGGCGAGTTCCCGTGGGACATCAAGCAGCTCTTCGCGGAGAACGACCTGCTCGGGATCCCGTTCCCGGCGGAGTACGGCGGGCTGGGCGGCTCGTTCGTGACCTACGTGAAGGTCGTCGAGGAAGTCTCGAAGGCGTGCGCGTCGTCGGCGCTGATCATCGCGGTGCAGGAGCTCGGCGCGCTGCCGATCCTCATCGGCGGGACCGACGAGCAGAAGCGGCGCTGGATCCCCGATCTCGCCTCGGGCGCGAAGATCGCCGCGTACGCGCTGACGGAACCCGGTTCCGGCTCCGACGCCGCCGGCTCGATGCGCACCCGCGCGCGCCGCGACGGCGACGACTACGTGCTGGACGGGACGAAGATCTGGATCACCAACGGCAGCGTCGCCGACGTGGTGACGGTCTTCGCGGTGACCGATCCGTCGAAGGGCGCGAACGGGATCAGCGCGTTCGTCGTCGAGAAGGGGACGCCGGGGTTCACCGTCGGCAAGCTCGAGAAAAAGATGGGG
>DATAQE010000122.1:0-27696 GCA_036264835.1 Candidatus Elarobacter sp. | reverse complement strand
TTCGAGCGCACGAGCATCTCGGCGATGTCGAGCGCCTGCTCACCGGCGTCCGGCTGAGAGACGAGGAGGTTGTCGAGATCGATCCCGAGCCCTTGGGCATAGGTCGGGTCGAGCGCGTGCTCGACGTCGATGAACGCGGCGGTCCCGCCGAGCTTCTGCGCCTCGGCGATGACGTGGAGCGCGAGCGTCGTCTTGCCGCTCGACTCCGGGCCGTAGACTTCGACGATGCGCCCGCGCGGCAGACCGCCGATCCCGAGCGCGAGGTCGAGGGCGATCGACCCGGTCGAGATGACGTCGAACGACATCTTCTCGGCGATCTCGCCCATCTTCATGATGGAGCCCTTCCCGAACTGGCGCTCGATCTGCGCGAGCGCGTTGGTGAGGGCGAGCTGTTTTTCGTCGGCCATGATGCTCCGTGCGGGCGGAATGCTGTCGGTTGTGATCCGACGGTACCGCGCCGTTGTGCCAGATGCGTGGCAGCGTGCGAAGCCCGTCACCGGTCCTTCCCACGCCGCACCGCGCCGGCTAGGCGCGTCGTTAGACCCTCACTTCGGACCGGCCGAGCATCGAACCTCTGTTCGACGGCGCCCTTCGGGCCGGTGGGTATTGAACGTCCGTATGCTTCAGCGAATGCTCGCCGTTTGCGCCATTGCCGTGTTCGCCGCGGGCTGCGGCGGCGGAGGCTCGAGCACGCCGGGCGGCGTCTCGACCCCGCCGACGACTGCGCCGACGGTCGCGCCCACCGTTCCGCCCCGAACGCTCTCCGGGAGCATCACCGAGTTCTCCGCCGGCCTGAGCTCGAACAGCCGGCCCACCGGGATCACCGCCGGACCGGACGGCAACCTGTGGTTCACCGAGCACGACCTGCACCGCATCGGCCGGATGACGCCGAACGGCGTCGCCACCGAGTTCTCCGCGGGGATCACGCAGGGTTCCTCGCCGCTCGGGATCACCGGCGGGCCGGACGGCAATCTATGGTTCACCGAGTCGACCGCGGACCGCATCGGCCGCATCACGCCGGCCGGCGCGGTGACCGAGTTCTCGAACGGCATCTTCACCGGCAGCACCGCGCCGAACGGCGTCGGAAGCGGAGCGTTTCCGTCCCACATCGTCGCGGGACCGGATGGTAACCTCTGGTTCACCGAATCGTACGGCAACCGGATCGGCCGCATCACGCCGGCCGGCACGGTGACCGAGTTCTCCGCCGGCATCACGCCGCAGGCGTATCCGATCGGGATCGCGCGCGGCCCCGACGGCGCGCTGTGGTTCACCGAGTCGTTCGTCGACCGGATCGGGCGGATCACGACGTCGGGCACGGTCACGGAGTTCTCCGCCGGGATCAGCAAGGGATCGGGGCTCGACGAGATCACCTTGGGCCCGGACGGAAACCTCTGGTTCACCGAAGCGAACGCGAACAAGATCGGCCGGATCACGCCGTCCGGCACCGTCACGGAATTCTCCGCCGGCATCACGACCGGCGGGACCGATCCGTTCACGGGCGGGCCGAATCAGGCGTCGCCGTCCGGCATCGCGACGGGCCCCGACGGTAATCTGTGGTTCACCGAGACGGGGACGAATCGCGTCGCGCGCAGCACGCCGTCCGGCGTCATCACGGAGTTCAGCGCGGGGATCACGGGCCAGGCTCAGCCGACCGGGATCACGGCGGGACCGAACGGCACCGTCTGGTTCGCCGAGGGGAGCACCGGCCGCATCGGGCGCGTGCAGTAACGGCCGGCCGGCACGCGATCACGCCCGCGTGCAGGCGTAGCTTTCGCCCGTCGGCTGCGGCGTCCAGCGCGACTCGTGCCAGTACTCGTTGCCGCTGAGCTCGAGCTTGTCGCCTTCGCCGTACACGCGCAGCCGGGACCACGACGAATCCCCGGTGCTCAGGGCGATCGCGCCGTCGTCGAGGCGCATGTACGTGAACGCGCTGATGGTCGGGCGCGGCCCCTTCGGGTCCTCCGTTCGCGTTCCGGTCCGGTCCGCGAAACGAGAACGCATACCGGTCATACGGATACTCGCCCGACGTGCACCGCCAGTCGCCCAGGATCGCGGGCAGCGGGGGCGGCGGAGGCGCCGCCGGTTCGACGCCGCGGTCGAGCGCGCGCAGCCCGATCCGTTCGTTCGGCAGATCGTAGAAGACGTCGACCGATCGCAGTGCCGTCAGGCCGACGACGATGCGGTTGCGCGGACCGCGCGCCACGGCGAGGCCGAGCCCGCCGCTCGCACCGAGCGCGAACGTGTGCGACCACTCTTGGACCGTCATCGTCGCGGTCGTCCCGGGCGGGATCGCGCGATACGGCGCACTCTGGCGGAGGCGTGCGGCGTGCGCCGGTGAACGCCAGCCCGCGTGAACGCCTTCAAGACGATGGTCGTGCTTCGGCGCGCGCTGCTGGCCGGTGCGGTCGTGACGATGCTGGCCGGCTGCGGCGGCGGTTCGTCGTCCCCGGCACCGGGCCCGGCACCGACAGCGACACCGACACCGACACCGACACCGACGACTCCACCCGGTACGGTCACCGAGTTCTCGAACGGGATCACGCCGAACTCGAGCCCGCTCAGCATCACGCTCGGGCCCGACGGCAACCTCTGGTTCACCGAGCTGCACGCGGTCGGGCGGATGACCCCGGCCGGTGTGGGCACCGAGTTTCCGGTGACGGCGCCGAACGGCTACGTCCCGAGCGGGATCGCGGTCGGGGCGGACGGGAACCTGTGGTTCACGAACGCGATCGGGAACGACGTCGGGCGCATCACGCCGGCGGGCGTCATCACCGACTTCTCGAGCGGTATCACGAAGAGTCCGTTCCGCATCACGGCCGGGCCGGACGGTAATCTCTGGTTCACCGAGAACGCGCAGATCGGGCGCATCACGCCCTCGGGAAGCGTGACGGAGTTCAGCTCCGGAATCACGCCTGGGTCGTACGCGGGCGCGATCACGACCGGTCCTGATGGCAACTTGTGGTTCACCGAGAGCGGCGGCAAGGTCGGCCGCATCACGACGGCCGGCGTCGTGACGGAGTTCTCCAGCGGCATCACCGGCACCGGGCTCTACGGCATCGCTACCGGGCCGGACGGGAACCTCTGGTTCACCGAGACGACGCAGCGCATCGGACGTATCACGCCGGCCGGCGTGGTGACCGAGTTCTCCGCCGGTATCTCTTCCAGCGGGCAGCCGTACGCGATCGCCGCCGGTTCCGACGGAAACCTGTGGTTCACCGAGAGCGGCACCACCGGACGCATCGGGCGGATCTCGACGAGCGGCACCATCACGGAGTTCACGAACGGGATCACCGGCGGCGGCTTGGGCGGGATCACGCCCGGGCCCGGCGGGATGTGGTTCACCGAAGCCGCCGGACGGATCGCGCGCGTGCAACTCTAGCGCGACTCGGCCTCGCGGCTTCAGAGCGCCCGCAGCCCGATGCGCCCCGCCGCGAGATCGAAGTACAGGTCCACCGACTGCAGCGCCGCCAGCCCTACGACGATCCGATTCATCTGCCCGCGGCGCATCGCGACGCGTAGCGGCGCTTCGGGAGCGGGGGCGAACGCGTGCGACCACGCGCCGACCGTCAGCGTCGCTGTCGTCCCCGCGGGCTGCGGTCCCTGCGCGACGACGCCGGGCGAGGAGACCACGATCTGCGGCGTCCCGGTGTCGAACAGCACGTCGCCGCACACCTCACCCGCCGCACTCGAGACGCGAACGCAGCCGCGCGGCAGCACGCCGCGTGCGACGTCGATCATCGTGAAGCCCGCGAGCGCAGCGGGATCCGGACCCAGCGTGACGGACGGCCCCGAGAACGCCGCGTGCACGATGAACCGCTTCCCGTATGCGGGCAGCGCCTCGATCGGGTTCGCGCAGCAGCGCCCGCGCGGCGGATCGGTCATCGACGCGCCGAAGATCCCGGGGAACAGCGTGCCGAACATCTCGGGCGTGCGTCCGTTGGCCCCGGGACAGTTCGGGATCATTTCCGCACAGCCGAAGCCGTCGACGAGCTCGAACGACGTCTGTTGCGGCGCTCCGCCGCCGAGCGAGAGCGGCGCGGTCGCCTCGTCTCCGCGAAGCGTCAGCCCACTGCCGTAAAAGCCGCCGCCGCGAACGGGGCCGCCCCGGCGCACCGACGGATCGTTCACCGCGCTCGCGAGCACGCGCAGCCCCGCCGAACCGGTGTCGAAAAGCACGCGCACGGTTCGGCTGCCGATGCCAACGTCGATGCCGAGGCGAGGATCGCCGTTCGGACCGTGCTCGACATGCAGCGGAACGACGAGCGGTGGAGTATCCGCGGCCGCGGCCACGGACTGAAGCGGCATGACCACGACGAGCAACGGCATCAGCATATGGGCCATCCTCATGCGGCGGGCGACGTCTCGAACAGCGCTTTGGTAAACGCGGCGGGGTCGAACGGCGCGAGCGCGTCCACCGCTTCACCGAGCCCGATGTACTTCACCGGGACGACGAGCTGGTCGACGATCCCGACGAGGACGCCGCCTTTCGCGGTCGAGTCCAGCTTGGTGACGACGACGCCCGTGAGCTGCGTCGCCTCGTTGAAGAGCTTCGCCTGCGAGAGCGCGTTCTGACCGGTCGTGCCGTCGACGACGAGCAGCGTCTCGGCCGGCGGCGCACCGATCTCGCGCTCGATGATGCGGCGCATCTTCTTGAGCTCTTCCATGAGGTTCGTCTTCGTCTGCAGACGGCCGGCGGTGTCGACCAGCACGACGTCGATCCCGCGCGCCTTCGCCGCGTTCATCCCGTCGAACACGACCGACGAAGGATCGGACCCTTCGGCGCCGCGCACGTACTCGGCGCCGGCGCGCTTCGCCCAGACGTCGAGCTGCTCGGCGGCCGCGGCGCGGAAGGTGTCGGCCGCGACGACCATCACGCGCTTGCGCTGCGCGCGCAGCAGCGCGGCGAGCTTGCCGATCGTCGTCGTCTTCCCGCTGCCGTTGACGCCGACGACCAGGATCACCGCGGGCTTGCGCTCGAGCTCGAGCCCCATGTTCGGAAGCGTGAGGAAGTTCTGCACGTCGCGCCGGAAGCGCGCGATCACCTGATCGCTGGTCTCGTACCGGTCCTGTTTCGCGACGGCGCGCAGCGCGTCGACGATCTTGGTCGTCGTCGGAACGCCGAAGTCGGCCTTGAGCAGCAGCTCTTCGAGATCGTCCCACAGCTCGTCGTCGACGGGACGCTTCGCCAGCGCCAGCGCCTCGAGCTCGCCGCCGAACGCCTCGCGCGTCCGCGTCAACGCGGACTTGATCTTCCCGAACCAACTCACGACCGGCGCTGATTCCGCGGCGCGACGCGATCTCCCCATGCGACCTTTGCGGCACGAGACCAGGCGAGCGACCGAGCGCGCCTCGACAGGGTAGACGCGGGGCATGATTCCGACTCGCGAGCTCGCGCCCGGCGTCGCCGTCCCGGTGATCGGCTTCGGCGGCTATCACCTCGGCATGATCGAGGACGAGCGCGAGGCGATCCGCCTGCTCCACGCCGCGATCGACGCGGGGATCACATTCCTCGACAACGCGTGGGAGTACAACGAGCACGTGAGCGAGGAACGGATGGGGAAGGCGCTCGCGAGCGGCAACCGCCGCGAGCAGGTCTTCCTCATGACGAAGCTGTGCTCGCACGGCCGCGGCTACGACGTCGCGATGCAGCAGCTCGAGGAGTCGCTGCGGCGTCTGCGCACCGACTACCTCGACCTCTGGCAGATCCACGAGGTCGTCTACGACGACGACCCGGCGCGCCATTACGCGCCGCACGGCGCGATCGAGGCGATCGACGCCGCGAAACGCCACGGCAAGGTGCGCTTCGTCGGCTTCACCGGCCACAAGATGCCCTCGATCCACCGCGAGATGATCGAGCGCGGCTACCCGTTCGACACGGTCCAGATGCCGCTCAACGTGCTCGATCCCAACTACCGCAGCTTCGAGAAGCACGTGCTCCCGCTCGCCCGCGAGCGCGGGATCAAAGTACTCGGCATGAAGTCGATGTCCGAAGGCCGCATGATCGAGAACGGCGGCGTCGACCCCGACGACGCCCTCCGCTACGCGATGTCCCTCCCCGGCGTTCTCACGACGATCACCGGGATCGACTCACAGCACGTCCTCGACCACCACGTGCGCATCGCGGACGGCTTCACGCCGCTCGACGAGGTCGCGCTCCAAGCGCTGCGCGACAAGTACCGCGACCGCGCCACCGACGGTCACCTCGAGCTCTACAAGTCCACCGCGAAGAACGACGCCGACGAAGGGCGCGCCCAGCACGGCTTCCCGCCTATGCGAGAGCTCGCGATGTAAGGCCTCAGGCCTTCGGCGGTGCTTCTTTCTTGAACGCCTCGAGGTTCGCGCTGAACTCCGTCGGCTTGATCTGTCCGAGCACGGCTTGCACGGCTCGAGCCGCGTTCGCCGCGAGGTTCGGATCGTTCAGGATGTGCGGCTGCGTCTGCAGCGCCTCGAGGAACCACGACCCGCAGAACCACATCTCGGGCGAGAACAACGTCACGCAGACATGATCGCCGCAGTTCGCGCGAACGACTTGAATGTGGGTCAGCCTGTTCCCGAACGGCGGACGGCCGCCCGGGGAAGGGCTATGCCCGGCGAAAACCACGTAGCAGCCCGGCGGGATCTCGACCTCGAGGTGGCCGCACTTCATCGGCATGAAGGTGTAGTTCTTGCCGCACCAGGTCAACGGCTTGCCGCCGCAGTCGGCGACGTGCGCGTACCAGTTTTCCCGGCTTTCGGTGTTGGGCACGAGGTGGGTTCCCATGATGTGACACGGGTCGGCGAACTCGGTTACCCAAATATTGAGCGTCGCGGTTGACATGAGGTAACTCCTTGCAGTGTTCGAGGCGCTGCAAGCGCATGACGCCACATTCGCGCATGTGGGTGCACGTTGAAACGTCGTGCGCCTCGGGCAGGCGACGAACTCATCGGCAGGCGGTAAGCACGTGCCGGCAGATACACCCGGGACGGCGCGTCTCGCCGTCACGTTGGATTGGGGTTTTGCTACTATAGCACGAACGGTTGCTCGCGTCTACGGGAGGACCGAGTAGTCCTACTGGGCGGCCGCCTCACGGTAGAACCGGACCAAATCGCCCTTGAACTGCACGAGCGCGTCGTGGTTCAGGTAGACTTCGTGGCCGGACATGAAGTAGGCGTAGTGCAGTCGGCGGCGCTGGTCGGCGGTCAGCCCCATGTGGTTGAGCAGGTACTCCGTCGCGTAGAAGCCGGTCGCGAGATCGAAGTAACTGTTCGCGGAGAGGACGTGCAGCGAGGGGTTCTGGACCATCGCCGAGCGCAGGTCGCCGACGACGTTCACCGCGGCGGGCTCCTGACCGCGCTGGTACTTCCAGCTGTTGTTGACATTGTAGTCGAGCACGTCGTACGGCCGCTCGTCGTGATACTTCAGCACGTCGTGCGCGTAGTGGTTGAACGAGGCGACGAACGCCGCCGAGGTCATCGTGTCTGAGGGGTCGTAGTCGACGTACGCCGCGTTGCGGTCGATCGCCGGGCCGCTGTAGCGCCCGTCGTACCGGCCGACGTTCCGGCCTTCGCCGCGCAGCAGCTCCTGCTGGAAACGGTTCGGGTCGATCCGCAGGTTCGCGGCCTCGATGTACGCCGTGCTGAGGCCCGTCAGCGCGTGCAGCTGCGCGACGATCTGCGCGCGCGTCGCCGGGTCCAGCGTGTCGCCGCGCCGCAGCGCCTGCGCGTACGCACCGCCGGCGAACGCGCGCACCGTGTCGAGGAAGCGCGGCAGATCGGCGGGACGGGGCGCGGGCAGCTTGTCGTGATACCACGCGACCGCGGCTTCGGTCGGTAGATAGCCGATGTACATGAGGTCCTGCCCCGGCCCGTTCGGGATCGGCAGCAGGTTGTAGTCGAGCGCGGACGAGAGCAGCACGACGCCGTTCACCGCGACGCCGTCGTTCTGCAGCACGTTCACGACGTTCGCCGCGCGCGTCGTGCCGTACGACTCGCCGAACAGGAACTTCGGTGACTGCCAGCGCCCGTTGCGCGTCAGCCACCGCTCGACGAACTGCGAGAACGCGCGCGCATCCTCGTCGACGCCGTAGAAGTCGCTCGTCTTCCCGCGCGCGACGATCGTGCTCCAGCCGGTCCCGACCGCGTCGACGAAGACGAGATCGCTGGTGTCGAGCAGCGAGGCGTCGTTCTCGCGCAGCACCGGCGTCGCGCCCGGCTGCGTCGCGTTCTTCGGTACCTGCACGCGCATCGGCCCGAACGAGCCCATGTGCAGCCAGATCGTCGACGAGCCGGGCCCGCCGTTCCAGAAGAACGTCACCGGCCGCGTCCGCGCGCTCGCTCCGTCGGCAGTGTACGCGACGTAGAACACGCTCGCCGTCGGCTCGTTGTCCTTGTCCTTGAGCAGCAGACTCCCCGCGCGCGCGGTGTACGCGATGCGCCGCCCGCCGAGCGTGATCGTGTGCTTCGTCACCGCGTCGTGCACGTTCGGCAGCGGCCGGAACGGCGCCGGCGAAACGGCCGCGGCGGGCGCGGTCTGCGCGACGACGGCGGACGGTTGCGCGGCCGCGAGGCAGGCCGCGGCGAGGGCGAGCGTCGCGATGCCGCGCATCAGCGGCCCTTCGCCTGCGCGTAGAAGCGGACGAGGTCGCTCTTGAGCGCGCGCCTCGCCTCGTCGTTGTGATAGATCATGTGCCCCGAGCGGTAGAATCCGAAGGAGAGGTTCGAGCGCAGCGACGGGTCGAGCCCGAGATGGTTCAGCGTGTACTCGGTCCCGAAGAACGGCGTCGCGAGATCGAAGTAGCCGTTCACCGAGAACACGTGCAGGTACGGGTTCTTCGTCATCGCGTCGCGGATGTCGCGCGCGCCGTTCGGCGCGACCGCCGACCTGGCGCGGCGGAAGTTCCACTGCCCGCCGATCCGCGCGCCGCCGATGTACGGCCGGTCGACCTTGAACCCGAGATCGTCCCGCACGTAGCGCGTGAACGCGCTCACGTACGCGTCGGTCATCGCGTCGGAGAACGAGGGATCGTACGTCGCCGAGTCGCCGGTGCGGTCGAGTTCGGGCCCTTGGTAGCGCGCGTCGACGCGCCCGACGACGATCCCGCGCGACGCCTCGAGCTCGTGCTCGAACCGGGTGGGATCGATGCGCAGGTCGGCGCGGTCGATGTATGCGGGATCGAGCCCGGTGTACGCGTGCAGCTTCGCGATCACGGCGCTGCGCGCCGCGCGGTCGAGCGAGTCGCCGCGCATCAGCGCGTCGGCGTACGGCCCGATCGCGTACGCGCGCACCTCGTTCATGAACGCGTCGAGATCGGCCGGCTGCGAGGGCAGCGCGTGATGGTACCACGCGACCGCGGCGAGCGACGGGAGGAACGCGACGTTGGAGTAGTCCTCGCCCGGCCCTTGCCCGATGTCGAGCGCGTTGTAGTCGAGCGCCGACGAGAGCAGGATCACGCCGTTCACCGCCATCCCGTCGGCCTGCAAGCGCGCGACGGTCGTCGCGGCGCGCATCGTCCCGTAGGACTCGCCGAACAGGAACTTCGGCGAGGCCCAGCGGTCCGCGTCGGTGGTCCAGGTGCGGATGATCGTATCGAACGCGCGCGCGTCCTCGTCGATGCCGTAGAACGTCTTCGGCGTCCCCTTCCCGGTGATCTGGCTGTATCCGGTTCCGACCGCGTCGATGAAGACGATGTCGGTCACGTCGAGCAGCGTGTCGGGATTCGGGACGAGCGGCGTCCCCGGCGCGGGGAGCGCGGCGTTCGAGGGGACCGCGAGCCGCACGGGTCCGTACGAGCCGATGTGCAGCCACATCGTCGCGGTCCCCGGTCCGCCGTTCCAGAAGAACGTCACCGGGCGCGTCCGCGGATCGCTCCCGTCGAGCGTGTACGCGACGGTGAAGACGCGCGCGATCTCGTCGCCGTCGGCATTGCGGATCGGCATCGTCCCGGCGCGCGCCGTGTACGCGAGCGGCTTCCCGCCGACGGTCACGACGTGGTGCGTCACCGAGGGGGCCGGATCGGCCGCCGCCGCAGGCCGCGCCGTCGCGAGCACGGCGCAAACGACCAGCGGCGCGAGCGCAAAGGCCGCGAATCTCCGTATTGTCACGGAGGGCGCCGTTCGGTGTCCGCGCGCGCTATCCCGCGGGACGCCGCGGTCACGACGTCTCGGGCGGGCTCAGGGCGCGGCTTGCGCGTCGACCGCGTAGACGAAGGCGAGGACTTCGGCGACGACCGCGTAGAGCTCGCGGGGCAGCGTCGAACCGACCTCCAGCTTGGCGAGCGCTTCGACGAGCCCCGCGTCCTGATGGATCGGGACGTCGTGCTCGCGAGCGAGCCGCACGATCTCCTCGGCCGTGAGCCCGCGCCCGATCGCGACGATCTCCGGCGGCTCGGGCCCGATCGGATCGTACGCCAACGCCGCGGCGGCCGGTCGTTCCGGCGCATTCCGGCGTGCGTCGTAGTAGCGTGCCTTCATCCGAGATGATCCTCCACAACGCTCCTGCCCCGGGCCTTCACGCGGACCGGTCCACAGCGGCGTCCGGATCGACCGGGCGCGAAGGCGGCGCCTCGACCGCGACGGTGGACGTCGTGCCGAGCGAGGCGCCCGCCGACGCGACGCGGTAGCGCAGCGACTCCAGCCGCGCCGTGAGTGAGCCCAGCGCGTCGCGGAACGCGCGCATGGCGGGCGCCGCCTCGGTGCGCACGTCGACCGTGACCTCGCGCCCGACGGTGACGAGGTCGATCGCGACGGTGCCGTAGTGCGCGGTCTCGAGCACGAACGCGATGCGGAAGTTCTCCGCGTCGAGCCGCGCGCCGCCCGCGTGCGGCGCGTCGCGCTTCACGCTGATGTGCGCGTTCGACGTGCCGTGCGGCGCCGCGAGCGGGATCGTGAACGCGAGCCCGTTCGGGTTCGCGGCGAGCGTCTGCGCGGCGGTGACCTGCACGGCGGTCAGTGCGGTGAGCGCGCCGGCGAGCGAGGGCGCGAGCGACTCCGGCGTCGCGGGGTTCGTCGCAAGCGACATGAGCGTCTGCTTGAGATCCGCGTTCAGCGCGGCACCGCGCTCCACGGCGACGGCGGCCGGCAGCGGCGGCACGTCCGCCGACGGATCCGCGCTTCCACGCACCGGCGGCGCATCGTCCGAAGCATCCGGCTCCGGCGTGGCGGCGCGCGAGGCGGCGAGCAGCGTCGCGAGCTTCGGCTCGGCGCCGTCGACGACGTGATCGACGTACGCCGCGATCTGGGCCGCGAGCGCCGGCGAGCGTGGATCGATCCGCCCGACGAACGCCAGCAGCGTGCGCAGCGTCGCGACGTTCGGATCGCCGCTCGTGCTCGGCAGCGCGCGCTCGAGCGCGGCGAGCGCGTTCGGAAGGCGTTCGGGATGCTGCAGCGCGAGCGCCGCCGACGCCACGTTGCTCGGCGTCACCGCAAGCCGCAGCGCGCGCAGCATCGCGACCGGCTCGGCATACGCGCTCAGCTGCGAAGCTCGTGCCACGCCCGACTGCACGATAGGATTCGGCGCGCTGCTCTTCGCGTTCGCTTGCGATGCGGCGACCTTCGCTTCGTTCTGCGACGCACCGATCTTCGGGCCGTGCTGAAACGCCGTGAACGTCGCGCTGCTGCGCGCCGGTGCAGCGGACCGCACCTGGCTCTGCGGCTCGATCTGCGGCGGTGCGACGAACCGATGCGATACCGTTGCGGTGCGCGCTTGCACGGAGCTCTCAGGCGCTACTTGATCGATCCCCGACGCGGCGGCAGCGGCACGCGCCGCCGCGACCCGCGCTTCGATCGACGTCGGCGCCGCCGGTGGAACGACCGGCTGCCGCAGCCCGCCGGCCGCGGCGCCGCTGCCGAACACCGCGCTCGCACTCCCGGGGGCGGCCGGACGCACCGTCGCCGAAGCCGCGCTCGGCGGCGCCACCGTCGCGCGCGAGATCGCGCTGCTGAACGCCGCGCCCGGCTGCGAGCGCGGCACGGCAGCCGGCGGGGTCCCCACCGCCGCGCTGCCGCCCACACCTGCGGAAGCCGGCGCCGCGGCAGCCGACCCAGATGCGCTCGCCGCCGGCGCTCCGGTCGCAGCCGCGGAGAGCGACGAGGTCACCGCAGCATCAACCTCGGCCGCGACCGCGACCGCACTGGGCGTCCACGGCGCGGCGACCGCGGGTGACTCGATCGCGGCATCGGCGCCGGTCCCGACGACCTGCAGCAAGATGCGCTCGCCGTCGAACCCGGTCACTTGGACCTGCAGCACCTCGCCGGGCCGCACGGTGGGCGGCAACGACGCCGCGACGCGCCGCCCGGCGATCTCCACCAAGTCGGTGAGCCCGTTCGACGGCAGCACGCGCGCGGTGACGACCATGTCCTCGACCAGCAGCGAGCGCAACGCCTGCGCGTCGGACGCGAGCTGTGCGAGCTCGGCGTCGATCTGCGCGGCGAGGTTCGCATCGAGAGCGGCCGCCGCGGCCAGCGCGTCGATGCCGGCCATCTCAGGCGGTGAAGTCGATCAGGTGCTCGGGCTCCTCGAGCCCGGCCGCCTCGTCGACGACGTGGCGGAAGACCGGCGTGCGGTCGTGCGGCTCGTACGAGTCACCGCGCCCTTCGCGCTCGGCGTTCGCATCGATCCGGTTCCCGAGCGCCTCGTCGAGCTCCGCGACCCGCTCCTCGCGCTCTTGCACGTGCGCCGCGAACGAGGCCTGGGCAGCCTGTTGGGCGAGACGAGGGGCCTCTTCGGCGCGCTGGGTCAGCGCCGCTGTTTGCGACGACTGCCAGATCGCTCCTTGAATGTCGGTCGGCCGAATCGCCACCGGGGCCCTCCGTGAGGTCTTAGCCTGCGGCCTGTCCCGTCGATTCTCCGGCAGGCGCTTGGGCTGCGTTCCGGCGGGTGTACTTTTGCTTCACCGTGGGATCGCCCTCACGATATCCCAGGTCGGCCTTCAGCGAGCGAAGTTTAGTCCGCAGGTGGATCACCGCTTGCGCGTGGATCTGCGAGACCCGCGACTCCGAGACCCCGAGCGCGCCCTTGATCTCCTTGAGCGTGAGCCCCTCGAAGTAGTAGAGCGAGATCACGGTCCGCTCTTGCGGCGGCAGGTCGTCGACCGCGTGCACGAGCGCCGACTTGATCTCGCGCGCCTCGACCGCGCTGGTCACCTCGGTCCCGTCGTCGCGCAGCGTGTCGAGCAGCGGGATCTCGTAGCCGCGCTCGTTCGGGAGGAACTCCTCGAGCGAGAGGACCGACGTCCCGCGGATCTTCTGCATCAGGACGTCGAGCTCTTTACGGCTCAGCCCCATCTTCTCGGCGACCTCGTCCTCGGTCGCGGCGCGACCCAGCTCGATCTCGAGCTGCTGGTAGGCCCGCTCCAATTCGCGCGCTCTCTGGCGCACCGCCCGCGGGACCCAGTCGAGCGCGCGCAGCGCGTCGAGGATCGCCCCGTTGATCCGCGTGATCGCGTACGTCTCGAACTTGACGCCCCGCGCGTCGTCGTACTTCTCGATCGCGTCGATCAGCCCGAGGATTCCGTCGTTGATCAGATCGTTGATCTCGACGTTGGGGGGCAGGTTGATGGAGATACGGCCGGCCACGTACTTCACCAAGTGAAGGTACTTGTGGACGATCTCCTCACGACTGAGCTCTACCCCGCCGATGACATACCGGGGAGTATCGCGGAGTGCTTTCACGGCATGCTCCCATGACGGGACACCCGCCCCGGTTTTCCGGCCCATTCCTCGTCGGCGGCCGGTCCTCCCCTCGACCGGGAACTCTTCGTGATACTCACGCCGTCACACCGGGGCGTCGAGGACGCCGGTGAGCTCGCACAAGGTCCGCCCGACGGCGGCGAGCGAGACCACGCGGTCGACGAGCCCGGCCGCCGCGGCGGCGCGCGGCATCCCGTAGACGACGCTGCTCGCCTCGTCTTGGCCCAGGACGAACCCCCCTCGTTCTTTGATCACCGTCAACCCCTGGACTCCATCGTGCCCCATCCCGGTCAGGATCACGCCGAGCGAACCGGAACCATACGTTTCTCCGACCGAGGCGGCCATCACGTCGACGCTCGGGACGTGCAGCGAGCGCCCCTCGTCGGCGCTCAGCGCGACCCGCACCGCGCCGCCGCCGCGCCGCAGCCGCAGCTGCGTCCCGGCCGGCGCGATGATCGCGGTCCCCGCGGCGAGCGCCATCCCGTCGGTCCCTTCCACGACGGTGATCTTGCTGGTCGCGTCCAGCCGCTCCGCCAGCGGGCGCGTGAACCCCGGCGGCATGTGCTGCACGACGACGATCGGGATCGGGAAGCTGGCCGGGAGCTTCGGGAGGATCTGCGAGAGCGCGACCGGGCCGCCGGTCGAGGTCCCGATCGCGACGCACGTGTACGCGCCGGCGCGCGGGCGCCCGGTCCGCGAGCGCGGCGGCGGCTGGGCAGGCGACTGCGGCTGCGCGGCCGCGGCGGCGCGCGCTTGCGCTTCCTCGATCTTCGCGCGGTCGATGCGCATGGTCTCGCGCACGGCGCGCAGGTACGCGCGGCGCGAGCCGAAGTGCTTCACCTTCTCGACCAGCTCGCGCTGCACGTTGACGATGTCGATCAGCGCGGAGTCCGGCTTCGGGATGAAGTCGACCGCGCCGAGCTCGAGCGCGCGCAGCGTCGTCTCGGCGCCGTCGCGCGTGAGCGCGCTGACCATGATCACGGGCGGGCCGCGCCGCTCGACGATCGCGCGCGCCGCTTCGAGCCCGCCCATCCCCGGCATCTCGACGTCCATCGTGACGACGTCGGGATTCAGCCGCTCCGCCATCGCGACGCCTTCCTCGCCGGAAGCGGCCGTCCCGACGACCTGGATCTCCGGCTCTTTCTCGAGCATCTTCTGGATCGCGCGGCGCATGAACGCCGAGTCGTCGGTCACGACGACCGTGATGACGCGCGGGCTCACGCCGGCACCGCGGCTTTGAGCCGGTAGACGATCGCGTCGGGGCCGACGATCGGCTCGTACAGATCGGTGAGGTGGAAGAGCGACTCGGCGTGACCCAAGAACAGATAGCCTCCCGGACGGAGCGCTTTCGCGAACGACTCCACGACCCGCTTCTGCGTCGGCTTGTCGAAATAGATCAGGACGTTCCGGCAGAAGATCGCGTCGAACGGTCCCTCGGCCGCGACGGCCGGCGCGTCCAGCAGGTTCAGACGCCCGAACGAGACGAGCCGTCGCACCCGCTCGTCGACGACGAAGCCGTCGCCCTGCGGGCGGAACCAGCGCTGGATCATCGCCGGCTCGGTCGCGCGAAACGAGAGCGCGCGGTAGAACGCGGCGCCGGCGAGATCGAGGACGCGCGACGAGATGTCGGTCGCGCGGATCGACAGCATCGAGTCGGCGATCTTCCCGGTCTCGAGCAGCGTCATCGCGAGCGAGTACGGCTCCTCGCCCGACGAGCACGCCGCCGACCACAGCCGCACGCGGGGTGAGCGCGCGAGGAACTCGTCGACGATCTTCGAGGCGAGCGCCTTGAGCTGCGCGCGCTCGCGGAAGAAGTACGTCTCGTTGTTCGAGAGCACCGAGGCGAGATCGCTCCACTCGTCCTCGCGCCGCGGGTCGTAGCGCAGGAACTGCGCGTACTTGCCGTAGGTCTCGATCCCGCGCTTCGCGAGCCGGGTCGAGAGCCGGCTCAGCAGCAGGAAGCGCTTCTGGTCGTCGTACCAGATCCCGAACCGGTCGCGGATCAGATCGCGCAGCATGACGAACTCGTCGTCCGAGATGTCTAACAATGCTGCGCTGCGCTAACTGTAGCGGATCCGGGGGTTCGCGACGGCGTAGAGCACGTCGACGATCGCGTTCACGACCACGAAGACCGTCGCGAAGAGCAGGATGCAGCCGTTGATCAGCGGCATGTCGCGGTTCGAGATCGCCTCGAACGCGAGCCGCCCGACGCCCGGCCACGCGAAGACCGACTCGGTCAGCACCGCGCCGCCGAGCAGCAGGCCCGTCTGCAAGCCGAGCACGGTGATGATCGGGATCAGCGCGTTGCGCAGCGCGTGCTTCACGACGACGGCGCGCGCGCCGAGCCCCTTCGCCCGCGCGGTGCGGATGTAGTCGGAGGCCAGCACGTCGAGCATCCCGCTGCGGGTGATCTTCGCGACGATCGCGAGCGGGATCGTCCCCAGCGTCACCGCCGGCAGGACGAGATGCCAGAGCGCGTCGAGCGCGGCGCGCCCGTTCCCCGCGAGCAGCGCATCGACGACGACCAGATGCGTGCGCGCCGGGACGAAGTACGTCACCGCGATCCGCCCGGAGATCGGGAACAGGTTCACGCCGTGGTGCGACGGGAGCACGGCGAGCAGATAGACGAGGATCCAGCCGAGCCAGAAGACCGGGATCGAGACGCCGAGGAGCGCCGCGCTCATCGTGAACGCGTCGAGCGCGCTGCGGTGCTTCACCGCGGCGATCGCGCCGGCCGGGACGCCGAGCACGACCGCGAACACCATCGCGCTGAGCGCGAGCTCGACCGTCGCCGGAAAGTACTGTCCCAGCTTCACCGCGACCGGCTGCGCGTCGAAGACCGACTGCCCGAGATCACCGTGCGCGACCGCGGCGAGATACAGGCCCAGCTGCACGAACCAAGGCCGGTCCAGGCCGAGCGTCGCGTGCAGGTGCGCGATCTCCGCAGCCGTCGCGTGCTCGCCGAGCCGCAGCGCGACCGGATCGCCCGGGATCGCGTGCATGAACAGAAAGCTCACGACGGTGATCGCGATCAGCACCAGGACGAGCCGCACGGCGCGGTCGACGAGGAAACGCAGCATCCGCCCTCAGACGCGCAGCGCGGAGAGCGAGAACTTCGCCGCCTGCGCGTAGAGATAGAGCCGGTCGCCGAGCGTGCACGTCGCGCGGTCGCGCTGCAAGAGATCGGCGAAGCGCGGCGTCGCCTCGAGCTGGCTGAAGAGCACGTCGAAGCGCGCCGGCTTGCGCTCGAGGAACGTCATGAGCTTCTGCCGATGCTGCAGGCGGCCGTAGAAGCGGCGCTTCGTCGCGCGCTCGTAGCTGCGCGCGGCGTCGTTCGTGCGGCCCGCGCGCAGCGCGCCGGCCGCCTCCGCGGCGTACCGCCCGGTCATCGCCGCCTCGTGGATCCCCTCACCCGTCGTCGCATCGACCAGACCGGCCGCCGTCCCGCCCACCATCACTCCATCGGCGCCGATCGCCGGCCGCGGGAGCCCGCCGTACAGGAGGTTGCCCTCCTCGCGCACCGCGTACGGGATGCCCGCGAACAGTCGCCGCTCGACGGTCGCCAGAAACGCGTCGAGCTCCGCCCGTAATTCCGAGCCGGGGATCTTCGCCTGGATGCCCAGCCCGATCGAGAGATGGTCGCGTTTCGGGAACATCCACGCGATCACGTTGCGCCCCGAGCGCGCGCTGACGTAGTAGTGCATCTCCAGCACGCCGTACGCCTCGGGCGTCGCCGGCCGCTCGGGATAGACGCGGTATTGGAAGCAGGTGATCAGCCCGGCGCTCCAGCCGGCGTGGCGGAAGCGCGGGTCGACGTCGTCGAGCCGCGCGGTCGAGCCCTGCGCGAGGAAGACCGTCTTCGCGCGAATCCGCTTGCGCTCGCCGGCCTTCGTGTCGGCGTACTCGACGACGACGCCGCCGTTCTCGCGGCGCAGGCCGCGGAAGAGCGCGCCGGTCCGAATCTCCGCGCCTTCGCGGCGCGCGAGCTCGCCGATCGTCCCGTCGAGCTCTTCGCGCGTCGTCGTGTGCGCGGGCCCGACCGGGAACGCGTACGTCTGCTGCGCGGTCGTGAGCGTGATCGTCGGCGGGTCGAGGTGCACGATCGAGCGCGGCAGATCGAATTCCTCGCAGAAGCCGGGGCGCAGCCCGGCGGCGCAGACGCGCTTCGCGCCGACGACCGGATCGCGCTCGAGGACGACCGTCGCGACGCCCTGCCGGGAGGCTTCGCGGGCCGCCGTCCCGCCCGCCGGGCCGCAGCCGACCACCAGGAACTCGGTCGATTCCATGCGGCCCGGCCCTTCGCGGCCGATGCGTTCGGGCCCGTCCTGGGCAAAGGACCGAGACCTGGCCGTGCTAAACCCCGGACCGTTCGAGGCGCCGACCCCGGTCGGGTCTCTCTTTTGTGTGTATAAAAGGAAAACGGTTTGATAGCACAGGCTGCCCCCCTCGCCGGGCTGGCGCCGCAGACCGCGATCACCTTCGGGCTCATCGCCGGGCTGATCGCGATCCTGTACGGCATCTACTTGATCTCTTGGGTTCTCAAGCAGCCCGCCGGAAACGCGACGATGCAAGCGATCGCGGGCGCGATCCAGGAAGGCGCGATGGCGTTCCTGCGCCGTCAGTACACCACCGTCGCGATCGTCGCGGTGATCCTCTTCGTCGTCATCGCCGTCCTGAAGGAGCCGCTCGGCATCGAGGCCGCGGTCGGCTTCCTGATCGGCGCGGTGCTCTCGGGCGCGGCGGGCTTCATCGGGATGATCGTCTCGGTCCGCGCGAACGTCCGCACCGCCGAAGCGGCGCGCGGCGGCCTGGCGCCCGCGCTGCGGCTCGCGTTCAACGGCGGCGCCGTGACCGGGCTGCTCGTCGTCGGGCTGGGTCTGTTCGCCGTCAGCGGCTACTACGCGCTCATGCTGAAGCTCAACAATGGTGACGAGGCGCGTTCGCTCGCGGCGCTCGTCGGGCTCGCGTTCGGCTGCTCGCTGATCTCGGTGTTCGCGCGTCTCGGCGGCGGCATCTTCACCAAGGCGGCCGACGTCGGCGCCGACCTCGTCGGCAAGGTCGAGGCCGGGATCCCCGAGGACGACCCGCGCAACCCCGCCGTGATCGCCGACAACGTCGGCGACAACGTCGGCGACTGCGCCGGGATGGCGGCGGACCTCTTCGAGACGTACGTCGTCACGACGACCGCCGCGATGCTGCTCGGGCACCTGATCCTCGGCGCCGTATACGGCGCGACGACGTTCCCGCTGCTGCTCGGCGCGCTCTCGATCATCACCTCGATCATCGGGACGCTGGTCGTCGGGCGCGGCAACGTCACCAAGGGCGGGATCATGAACTCGCTCTACAGCGGGATGATCCTCGCCGGCGTCCTCTCCGCGATCGCGTTCGCGTGGGCGGCGCATCTGGAGTTTGGGAACAACGTGATCGTCGGGAGCCAGGTGATCTCGTGGACCGGGATCTTCGGCTGCGCGCTCGTCGGGCTCGCGGTCACCGGGCTGATCACCTACATCACCGAGATCTACACCGGCACGACGTTCCCGCCGGTGAAGGGGATCGCGCGCGCCTCGATCACGGGGCACGCGACGAACATCATCGCCGGGCTCGCCGTGTCGATGCAGTCGACCGCTTTGCCGGCGATCGTCATCGTGCTCGGGATCCTGATCTCGTACGGGCTCGCGGGATTCTACGGGATCGGTATCGCGGTCATGTCGATGCTCTCGATGGCCGGGATCGTGGTCGCGATCGACTCGTTCGGGCCGATCACCGACAACGCGGGCGGGATCGCGGAGATGGCGGAGATGCCCGAGAGCGTGCGCGCGGTGACCGATCCGCTCGACGCGGTCGGCAACACCACGAAGGCGGTCACCAAGGGGTATGCGATCGGCTCGGCCGGCTTGGCCGCCGTCGTGCTGTTCGCGTCGTTCCTGACCGAGCTGTCGAACCAGTGCAAAGCGAAGGTCGGCGCGACGTGTAACGTCGGGGACGTCTCCTCGCTGTTCTTCATCGGCGATCCGTACGTGATCGCGGGGCTGTTCATCGGCGGGCTCTGCCCGTATCTGTTCGCCTCGCTGTCGATGGAGTCGGTCGGGCGCGCGGGCGGTGCAGTGGTCGAAGAGGTTCGCCGTCAGTTCCGGGAGATGCCCGGGATCATGGACGGGACGCAGAAGCCGAACTACGCCACGACCGTCGACATCGTCACGCGCGCGGCGCTCAAGGAGATGATCGTTCCGGCGCTCATCCCCGTCGGCGTGCCGATCCTGATCGTGATCGCGTCGTTCTTCCTACCCAACAACGGCGGGGCGAAGATGATGGGCGGCGTCCTCGTCGGCTCGATCGTCACCGGGCTCTTCCTGGCGATCGCCATGACCGCCGGCGGCGGCGCATGGGACAACGCCAAGAAGTACATCGAGGACGGCAACTACGGCGGCAAAGGTTCTCCGGCGCATGCCGCAGCGGTCACCGGCGATACCGTCGGCGATCCGTACAAAGACACGGCCGGGCCCGCGATCAACCCGATGATCAAGGTGCTCAACATCGTGGCGCTGCTGCTGGTGGGGTTCCTCGTCCACTAGCCTCGCGACCCCGAGGAGCGGACTCACGAGGCCCCGGGCTTGCCCGGGGCCTTATTCTCTGTCCCAGCGCTCTCCATAATGTGCCCTTCATCCTCTGACGATACGCTGCCGCAGCGGTCGGGGCGTCCGTAGTTCTACCGAATCAAAGGAGCGATCATGGCGAATCCGTTCGTGCACATCGAGCTCAACTCGAACGACATCTCGAAGGCTAGGCCGTTCTATGCGGGGCTGTTCGGGTGGGAGCTCAACGACATGGACATGGGGCCGATGGGGACGTACACGACCATCGGCGTCGGCGACGACGGGACCGGCGGCGGAATGATGCAGCACCCGATGCCGGGCGCGCCGTCCGTGTGGGTGCCGTACGTGCTCGTCGACGATCTCGCCGCGTCCACCGAGAAGGCGCGCTCGCTGGGCGGCACCGTCATTCAGGAAAGTATCCCGGTCGCGGAGATGGGGACGTTCAGCATCGTCCAGGACCCGACGGGCGCGGTGTTCGGGCTGTGGGAGACGAAGTCGCAAAGCTGACGCCTCTGGTTACTCCGCGCGAGCGGCTTCGACGCGGACCACCAGATTCGTGAAGCGATAACTCGCTGGCAGCGCCGGCGTCGCCTTCGTCGGGGCGACGCCGGCGTGCTCGACGGTGATCGTCACGACGGTTCCGAGTTTCGCGAGCTTCACCGTGCGAACCGCGCCGTACCTCGACTTGGACGGGCCGTGCGCGAAATCCGATGCGGCGAACGTCCAGCGCTGCATCCCGTGAAGCCGCCCGGTGGCATCGAGCAGATTGGCGTTCGAGGACTGCGGGGCATCCGCAGGCTGCATCACGAGCTCCACGGTGATGACGTTTTGGGCAATGTCGGGATCGGGAACGAGGCGAAACCGGTAACGCCGGCCGTTGCGCCGGTACACCGGTGCGGAGGTGCCGGCGTGCGAGGGACCCGGGTAGCTCAGCACGGCCGAAAACGTCTCGGCGGCTGCGGCGCCGCCCGCGCTGCTCGCGAGGAGCAACGCGAGGGACTGAAGCGCGATCACCACTATTTTCATTTGCCGTTCAGTCTCGTTCCGGACCCGACCGGCGCGGTCTTCGGTCTTTGGGAGATGACGTCGGCCGGGTAAAGCGGACCGGAGGCTCCCACGGCGTGCGTCCGCGGCTCGGGTTCAGCGCCTCGTGCTCGTTCGCGAGGCGCGCGTTCTTCTCGATGTAGGGCGTCCACTGCGCGGGTACGTCGACGTCCGCGAACACCGCGCCGACCGGACACGCGGCGACGCATGCGCCGCAGTCCAAGCACACCTCCGGATCGACGAACCACTGATCGCCGGCTTCGTGAATGCAATCGACCGGACACACGTCGGCGCAGCTGCCGTCCTTCACACCGATGCACGGTTCGCAGATCACGTACGCCATCGAAACCTCAGCCTGCGGCCGCGACCGCCGTCGTGTCGAGGAGCGCGCCGACGGCTTCGGGGCCCATCGGCCGGTAGAAATGATACCCCTGGGCGTACTCGCAGTCGAGCGCGGCGAGCTCCTCGACCTGGCGCTGCGTCTCGACGCCTTCGGCGACGACGTCGATCCCGTACGAGCGCGCGAGCTGGATCAGCATCCGGACGATCGGGGCGCTGCCGAGGCTGCCGTCGGTGCTCTCCACGAACGAGCGGTCGATCTTCATCGCGTCGAACGGCAGCTGGTGCAGGTACCGCAGCGACGAGTAGCCGGTGCCGAAGTCGTCGATGCACAGATGCACGCCGGTCGCGCGCAAGCGCGCCAGCGATCCCAGAGAGAGCGTGTTCGAGCGGATCACCGCGCTCTCGGTGATCTCCAGGACGATGTCGTCCGAGGAGAGCCCGAACCGGCGCAGGTTGCGCGCGACGAAGGCATCGAGGTCCGGCTCCAGCACTTCCTGCACCGAGAGGTTCACGTGCATCCGCAGGTCGAGCAGCGGCGCGCGGCGGCGCCATTCCGCCAGACGGCGGCACGCGTCCATGAAGACGAAGCGGCCGATCGGGACGACGAGGCCGACCTCTTCCGCCAGCGGGATGAACTCGCCGGGGAGCACGTCGCCGCTGTGCGGGTTGCGCCAGCGCACCAGCGCCTCGAAGCCGACGAGCCGCGCGTCGCCGAGCCGCACGATCGGCTGGTACTCGACGTTGAACTGCTCTTCTTCGATCGCCGTGCGCAGGTCGCTGGTCAGCGCCAACCGCCGCGCGGCCTCGTAGTGCATGTGGTGGTCGAAGAACGCGTGCCGCCCGCGGCCGAGCGATTTCGCGTGGTACATCGCCGTGTCGGCGTTGCGCAGAACTTCTTCGATGCGCTCTTCGGTCGGCTCGATCACCGCGATCCCGATCGACGCGGTGTTGTAGACGGCGCGCGCGTCGATCAGCATCGGCGCGACCAGCGCGTCCTGGATCGCTTCGACCGCATCTTCGACCTGACCGAGGTCGTGGCGGTCGGCGAGCAGCAGCGCGAACTCGTCGCCGCCGATCCGCGCGATGAAATCGTCCGGACCGACCGTCGCGCGCATACGGTCGCCGATCGCCATCAGCAGCGCGTCGCCGGCCATGTGGCCGAGCGAGTCGTTGATCGACTTGAACTCGTCGAGGTCGACGAAGAGCACCGCGAAGACGCGCTCGGGCTGCGAGCGCGCGTGCTCGAGCGTCGCGGCGAGACGCTCTTGGAAGAACGTCCGGTTCGGCAAGCCGGTCAGCGCGTCGTGCGTCGCCTCGTGGCGCAGCCGCGCCTGGTTCGCCTCGAGCAGCCGCCGGCGCTCGACCTCGCCGCGGTGCGCCTGCGCGTTCGCCAGCGCCAGGCCCATCAAGTTCACGAAGAGCTGCAGGGCGCGCAGGGTCTCGCGGCTCGGGATTTGGCCGTCGGCCGGGCCGTCAGGGCTGAGGTAGCCGATCATCTCGCCGTCGGAGTCGCGCAGCACCAGACAGATGGCATCGCGCTCGTGCCAGGCCTCAGCCGTCTCGCGGGGCGAGTCGCGGTCGGCCTCGCTGGCGTAGATCGCGCGCTCCCAGTGGAACTCGCGCTCCGCCGGGATGTAGTAGGCGTTCTCGAAGACCTCGTGCTGCGGCGCCAGCACGTCGAGGATGTCGACCTTGGCGATCCGCTCGTTCTTCCGCTGGGCCGCGACCTCGTCGCCGTAGCCGAGCAGGACCCGGCGGGTCATCTCGCCGGTCTGCGTCCCGTCGGCCAGGACGATGGTGACGAACCGGAACCCGAAGAGGTCGGCGACGCCGCGCGCGATCGACTCCAGCGCAAGGTCGAGCTCACGCAGGCGCAAGATGTCCCGCGTGATCTCTAGGACCCGTTCGAAGCGCCGTTCAGCCGGCATTCCTCCAGGGTATCGGCGCGGAGCGGTCCCGTCCCTAGGCCGGGATGCCGAATGCGACAATGCCACCCAGGTGGCACCCGGCGTCCCTATCGTCGGGCCATGGAGACGTCGACCTACCTCTGCCCCGACTGCGGCGCCGGCCACGATGAGCCGGGCGAGGCGACCCTCGGCCACCGGGTCAGGTGCCTCGACTGCCAGATCGAGATCGACCTCGCGTTCGAGATCAGGATGACGCCGGCCCCACGCGTCGCCGCCTAGACCGTCGGATCGTCCGGCTGAAGCGCCGTCTCCCGATCGAGCCGCTCGAAGAACTTCCGGCTGAACTCGACGGCGTCGATGATGACGGGTGCAAGGTCCATGAAGATCTCGCGCGTCTCGGCGGCCGAGTACTCGCGGTTCTCGTCGAAGTGATAGTACAACGGCGGGATTGGAATGTAGTGGTCCTTTCGGTGTGACGGATCGGCCGGGTCCGTGAACCACAGTGCGAACAGCTTCGCCGCGAAGCAGCTGGCGATTCGCACCTCGAAGCCTCGGTCGAGCCTGGCCCAGATCTCGTCGCGGAGCTTCGTCAGCTCCTGATCGATGATCAGCGCACCGTCGTTGGTTGCGAAGACATCGAGTCGATACGCTTCGCGATGATGGATCTCGCCTGTGTTCAGCCCCGTGCCGTCGGCGAGTCGATACGGGTCGATCTCGTACCAGTCGATCTCGAGCGTCGCCTTACGTCCTGACGGCACCGGAGACGTCTCCACGTGGATATCAGGGCCTCGCATGCGATCGTACAGGAAAGAGACGGTCGCCGTTGGGGCTGAGCGGGGCGCCGGGCGTGTCAGCACGGTGTAGAACCACTTGCCGGTCATCAAATACCGGTCGGTGAGCTGCGAGATGTGGACCTCGCGCCGAATCGGGGTGATGCCGGGGTCGCACACACGAAGCATGCCGTGCGCGACATCGACCGCCGTGATCACGACAGCGTGGTTCCCCGTCGGAAACCGCACGAGCGCGACGACCGGGCGGTCGCGTTCGAGCTCGCGGCGGATCGTCGCCAACCCGATCGGTCGCCGGAACGGTGGCGGGGCGAAATTTCCGTGATGGACGAGAACCGAGTCGACGTCGTGCTCGCGGTCGCAGCGTTTCTCCGGGACGCGTTTGCGGCAACACGTCTTCTCCTGTCCTAGGAACTGCGTCGCGTACTGGCATTGGTGCCGCTTCGGTCCGCCGTAGTGTTCGACGATTCCCTTCGCGACCGCGGCCCAGCACCAATGACGGCCGATTTGGCGCTCGAGCGCGAAGTCGATCGACGCGTCCCAATGCAGTTCGTAGCGTTCGGCGAAGTCGCCGCGCGAGCCCATCACACCGGCGTTGGTGCCCCGGCCTACGGGTGCTTAGTTCACCGTGCGGGGTTCACTCCAGCAGCGCGAGCGCGCGATCCGGTGTCGCGAGCTGCTCGACCGTGCACTGGCGCGGCGCTTTGTCGATCCGCCAGCGGACGGGGCGCGTGCCGTGGCGGATGCGCCCCGCCGTCACCTGGTCGAACGCGACCTCCAGCACGAGGTCGTGCTTCAGCTTCACGTAGCTCTTGTCGCGGTCTTGGCCGCGGTCCCAGCGGCTCGGCGCGGTGTCCGGCGCGCCGCCGGTGAATCCCGGCTCGCCGACGTGCGGGCGCAGCCGCTCGATCAGCGCGCGCTTCTCCTCGGCCGGGAACGCGCTGCAGAACCCGATGTAGTCGAGCAGTCCGGCATCGTCGTAGAGCCCGAGCAGCAGCGAGCCGACCTGCGTCGTCGACCCCTTCGCGTAGCGGAAGCCGCCGATCACGCAGTCGGCGGTCCGCACGCGCTTCACCTTGACCGCGGCGTCGCGGGTCCCGCTCGCGTACGCGGCGTCGGCGCGCTTCGCGATCACGCCGTCGAGCGCGCCGCCCACCCGGGCGAACCAGTCGTCGACCACGCTCCGGTCGCGCGTCGCGGGCGAGAGCCGCAGCGTCTCGCCGTCCAGCTGCGCGGCGAACGACTCCAGCCGCGTGCGGCGCTCGGCGAGCGGCAGATCGACCAGATCGTGCCCGTCCTCGTCGAGCAGGTCGAAGACCAGGTACCACGCCGGCGTCGCCTTCGAGAGCATCGTCACGCGCGAGGCCGCCGGATGGATCCGCTGCTGCAGCGCGTCGAACGAAAGCGCCCCTGCGATCGGCACGACGAGCTCGCCGTCGAGGACGAACTTCTTCGTCCGCAGCCGGCTCAGCGCGTCGACGACCTCGGGGAAGTAGCGCCCCAGCGGCTGCCCGGCCTTCGACTGCAGCGCCACCTCGCGGCCGTCCCGGAACGCCAGGCAGCGGAAGCCGTCCCACTTCGGCTCGTACTGCCACTGCGGGCCGGTCGGGACGTCCGAGACGGCCCGCATCTCCATCGGGGGATAGCCGAACGGGATCACCTGCACGGTCTACCCGTCAAACGCCACCCCGTTCCGGCCGAAGCCTTACAGGAGGAGGCGACGTTTGGGCGTTTTCGGCTGGTGGCGGCGTTCCCGCGCGGCACGGATCATGGTGGTGACGGCCGCGGTCTTCTTGGCGTTCGCCGCGGTGCTGCTATTCGTGGTGCGCCGCGACGTCACCGAGACGGTCGAAGGCGAGATGCAGGCGCGGGTCGAGACCGCCGCCGAGGTGATGCGCGGGTTCGCCGCGGCGAACGGCGAGGCGCACCTGACCCGCGACGGCAAGCTCGCGTTCGGGACGGTCATCGCGAACGGCGACGGCACCCTGGTCGACCGCGTCAAGCAGGTCACCGGCGCCGACGCCGCCGTCTACCAGATCACCGGCAGCAAGGCGGTCGCGATCGCCTCGACCCTGACCCGCAACGACAACCGCGTCCTAGGCGAAGAGCTGACCGGCCCCGCGCGCGAGGCGTTCCAGAAGGAGCGCGACTTCGCCGGCGTGAGCACGGTCGAAGGCCGCGCCTACGTCAACCACTACGCGATCGTCCACGACAACCTCGGCGACACGATCGCGATCCTCTACGACGGCATCCCGCGCGACGCGGTCGACGCCGCGGTCGCGCGCGCGTTCTACTCCGTGCTCGTCACCGCGCTCGCCGCGATCGTCGCGGTGCTGCTCGCGCTGTGGTTCATCGTGCGGCCGCTCTCGGTGAACGCGCAGGCGCTCGCGCGCGACGCGGAGGCGCTCGCCGAAGGCCGCGTCGACGACGTCGCGACCCGTCCCGGCCCCGACGAGCTCGGCCGGGTCGCCGGCGCGTTCGCGCGGATCGTCGCGTACCAGCGCGCGCTCGCGCATCATGCGGAGGCGATCGCCGACGGGGACCTTTCGCGCAGCGTCACCGCCGCGAGCGGAGGCGACCGGCTCGGGCACGCGATCGCGCGGATGACGGAGACATTGCGCGAGGTCGTGCTCGCGCTGCAAGACTCGTCGGCGGAGCTCGCCGAGCACGCCTCGGCGCTCGACCGCGCGGCGTCGCGCTCGGCGGAGATCGTCGGCGGCGTCGGCGTCGCGGTGCGCGAGCTGGCCGCGGGCTCGACCGACCTCTCGAGCGCGGCGGAGACCTCGAACGTAATCGTGCGCCAGTTCGAGGCCGCGATCGACGGGATCGCGCGCGGCGCGGTCGACCAGGCGATGCAGGTCCGCGCCGCGTCGGGCGACGCGCAGCGGATGGCCGGCGACGTCGAGCGCGTCGCGGAGATCAGCAGCGACCTCGCGACGTCGGGCCACGGCGCGCGCGAGACGGCGCAGAGCGGGGCCAAGGCGGTCAGCGACACGATCGAGGACATGCGCGCGATCCAGCGCGGCGTCGCCGACGCGGCGGCGAAGATCCGCGAGCTCGGCGCGATCTCGCAGCAGATCGGGACGGTGGTCGAGACGATCGACGCGCTGACCGATCAGACGAACCTGCTGGCGCTGAACGCCGCGATCGAGGCGGCACGCGCCGGCGAGCACGGCCGCGGCTTCGCGGTCGTCGCCGACGAGGTCCGCAAGCTCGCGGAGTCAGCGTCGCGCGAGACCAAGGAGATCGGCGGTCTGATCGTCGAGGTGCAGCGCCGCACGCGCGAGGCGGTCGGCGCCGTCGAAGCGGGCGCGGCGATCGCGGACCGCGGCAGCGCGAAGGTCGGCGCGGCGAGCG
>DATAQE010000110.1:0-11139 GCA_036264835.1 Candidatus Elarobacter sp. | reverse complement strand
TTCGGTCTCGAAAGCGTTTCGCCGGAGGAGCTCTCGGATGAGCAACGAGTAGAGCCACGCATCGATAAGTGCATTAAGTGCGGCCGCGCGATTATCTGGACGCGTCGAAGTGATGCGGACGAGATTGGCTCCCCCATTGAGCCTGTTTCGGCTTTGGACGGTAATCTTATGATTGTCGGGTTTACAAAGAGCCTTCGCAAGGGGGTTGTCGTGCCCCATGTTCGGGCCGTTGAAAATATCTTCGAGCTTCCTGATCTTTCAATGTTGCCCGCGTGGACCGAACGCAAGAGGTGGCTTCATCATGGACCGTTTTGCAAGACAATTATCCGGTCCGAGGACATGCCCTCGCGTAATATTGACGATGATCCCGACCTGATAGCGGCATTTCATAGGCGACGCGATCAGGCCAGGCGTCAGCGATTTGTCGGCGCCTTTTTACGAGACGTCGTATTCAGGCTTCCTCAATGGACTCCGAGTAAGGTATTGAGCGATGCCTTCACTGAATACGAGCTCGGACGGATTAACTCTCATCAGCTCAAAGCGGTTCTCACTTACGAACCGGGACTCATAGGCGATTTTAGAATGGCGCACAACGACCGCCACAACCGCCGGACTTATCGCAGGCAGAAACGGTAGTTTCGCTGTGATCCGCTTCGTGGAGTTCTAAAGTCGTACTGTGAGAGCCACAAGGACTGGACGAGTGAAGTGGTCGCTAGAACGAAACTGAGAGTAATCCACTCTGTTCTCTTTGAAAGGAGGTGAATTATGAAGAATAAGCAGTTCTATATCGAACAGCGCCCGGACGGCAACTATGCAGCTAGCCGAGGCGGGGCTCAGCGCGCAAGCGCGATAGAACCGACACAAGCGAAAGCCATCGAACGCGCGCAAGAGATAGATCCAATTGCTGCGATACACGTTGAGCGGGTTCGAAATACGAGCCGCGGCGAACCGGACCAATGGCGGAAGCCGTAGCGACGGCGTGGCCCATGCCACAATAAGAAAGGCGATATTGCCCAGGCAACCATCGCCTTTCTTTGCACCAGCCGGACGCTGTGTTACTGATTCGCCAGCGGCGTGCCGATCACCGGCGGGTTGGGCGCCGTCCAGGTCGTGCCGTCGGTGAATTCCACGAACGCGGGGAGGATCACGACGCGGCCGGTCGCGACCGGGTCGCCGTCCTTCGGCTGGTACATGAACGTGTCGCCGTCGCCCTTGCCGCGGAGCCCCTCGCATGCGACGCCGGACTCCGTGCCCGCGGCGGCCTGCGCGAACGGTCCCTTCGAGTCGAGCGTGTCGATCCCGACGACCTTGCCGGTCCGGTCCAGGACCGCCAGGTTGACGCGCGCGAGCTTCACCTCACGCGCATCCCGGTTCGCGAAGCTCATGCAGTACGAGCGCGCGCGCGTAGTGACCGGCATCGCGGCGAGCACGCCCAGCAGTCCGCCGAACGTCGGCGCTCCGCCGCCCGTCTGCGTGAACGTTTCGGTCGCGAACGCGTCCGTCATCTCGATCGGCGCCCCGCTCACCTGCGCGAAGCTCACCACCGGCTGACCCGCCGGAACCGCGGGATTGAACGCCGGCGCGGCAGGCAGCGCGAGATGGTCGCCCGTCTGCGGCACTTGGTCCGAACGCCACGCCGTTCCATCCTGGTACACGATCTCTCGCGTCGAGATGAGCAGCGCCACGATGTCGGTCGCCGGCGCGTTGCGGTTCGCTTGGTAGGTGACCTGGGAACGCCGCGTCGCGCCCGACCGGCCGATCGAGTGACAGTTGGCGTTCGGCACCGCCTGGTCGCGGGAGCCGCCCGAGAACGCCGAACGCGTGCCGACCGGGAACTTTCCGGTCGGGTACATGACGTCGACGCTCGCGACGTTCCCGCTCGCGTCGAGCAGCGCGATGCTGAAGCCGACCTTCGTCGCCAGCCCCGTTCCGTGGTTCACGAACCCCAGGCAGACCATGTCGGAGTACGCGTTGTTCTGCTGGAGAACGTACGTGGTCGAATCGGTGATCTCGATCGCGCTCGTCCGCGTCGGATCGGCCGCCACGATCGGCGGAAGGGCGAGAGCCGGCACGACGGTCGCCGCTAGCGCACCGCCGCACACAAAAGCGAATCGGACCGAACGCATAGCAGCGCGCACGAGTTTCATGAGCGTCGCCATACGAGCTTGCAGGCGCGCGGTCCCGCTACGCCTCGGGCCCCTTTACAGGATCGTCACGTGAATGCGCGGTTTCGTGCGCTTCCCGTCAGAGCGTCGGCAGCAGCACTTTCACGTAGGTGCCGTACGCCGGCAGCCGCTGGATCATTAGATCCTTCGCGAGCGCGCCGACCAAGAACAACCCGCGCCCGGACTCCGACCAGACGTCGACCGGCAGCGAGGGCGGTCCGTCGTAGCCCGGACCGTCGTCCATCACGTGCAGCCATAGGCCGCGCGAATCGACGGAGAGCCCCAGACTCAGCCGCCCGGGTGCGTACCGCAGCACGTTGCCGACCAGCTCGCTGAAGATGATCTCGCAAGAGTTCATGTCCGCCGTCTCGCCGTACTCCGCGCGCACCGCGGCGACGAAGTCGCGTTTGATCGCGTACGCCGCCGCCGAGTCGCCGACGTCGAACCCCCAGCGCCCGAGCGTCCGCCCGAACCGGACGGTGAGCACCGCCATGTCGTCGCGCGCGCGCTTCCCGGCGGCGAGACGGGTCACGTAGCGCGCGGGGTTCGCGGCGAAGAGCACCTCGTCGCTCGAGAGGAGCGCTTCGATCGCCGCTTCTCCTTCCACCGGATCGCGGTCGATCTCGGTGAGACCGTCGGTGTAGAACATCAGCAGCGTCACGCCGTCCAGCGGCATCGTGTGCGAGACGTACTCGCTGCCGTCGTCAATCCCCAGCGGCACGCACGGCAAGCCGGGCAGCGTGGCGGGGGCGCCGTCCGCGCGCTTCACGACCGGCGAAGGATGTCCCGCGGAGCTGTACGCGAGCGCCTGTCCCTCCGTGTCGATCACCCCGATGAACGCCGTCGCGAGCTCGTCGCGCCCTTCGAGGACGAGCGCACGGTTGAGCAGCGACATCATCGCGCCCGGATCGAGCGAGACGACCGCCGCCATCCGCACCCACTGCCGCAGCTGCACCATCAGCCGCGCGGCGTCGACGCCCTTCCCGGTCACGTCGCCGATCGTCATCACGATGCGGCCGCCGATCTCGAAAGCGTCGTACCAGTCGCCGCC
Organism: Candidatus Elarobacter sp.; assembly: GCA_036264835.1. GTDB lineage: Bacteria > Vulcanimicrobiota > Vulcanimicrobiia > Vulcanimicrobiales > Vulcanimicrobiaceae > Vulcanimicrobium. The sequence continues at coordinate 7,923 of DATAQE010000110.1, read as the reverse complement.
CAGGGCGCTGTCGACGTGCGCACCCTGGTACATCGCGTTGAACTGCAGCGTGTCGGTCTGCGGGAGCTCGTCGTTGAGGAACGCGCGCTGCAGCGTCTCGGCGACGTGCTGCTCGCGGCTGTACTGTTTGGCGTTCGCGACGGCGAGGCCGGCGCGGCGCCCGAGCTCCTCGGCCGCCTGCATGTCGGCGTTGTCGAACGGCTCGGACCCGGCGATGCGCACGAACGTGAGCGCGCCGAAGATCGCGCCCTGCGCGAGGACCGGGACGACGATCTTCGAGCGGTACTTCATCAGCCGCATGAACGACTCGTGCTCGTCGGAGGACGCGTGCCGCAGCAGCGTCTCCTCGTCGAAGACCGGCACGAAGAACGACTCGCCGGACTGCGCGACGTAGCGCGCGGGATGGATCCCGCGCGACTCGGCCTGGAGGATCGGCGTGACCATCGCCTTGAGCGAGCTCTCGATCGCGGCGTTCCGGTGCGCGCCGACGCTGACGTAGAGCCGGTCCGTGTGCTCGTCGATCAGGTCGAACAAACACAGGTCCGCGAACGACTCGACCGCCGTCCGCGCGACGTTCGAAAGCGTCTCTTCCAGGTCCAGCGAGCGATGGAACAGCTCACCCGCGCGGACCAGCAATGCCAATCGCCGCTGAGTCGGGTCGGGCGCCCCTCGGACTACGGTCAAATCCCCTCCGTGGCATGACCCGAACCCCCGGTCACGGACCGGGCCCGCCTTCCCCGGTATACCCCAATTCCCGGGGTTCTTGCAGCCGCCGAAGGCGCCCGCGCTACCGCACGACGCTCGCTACGCTGACCTTCGCGTGACCGAGCGCCGCCAAGGCGGCCGCCTCGGCCGCCCGGTCGATGCTCAGCGAGAGGTTCGAGGCCGAGGGCGTGCCGGCGGGCGTCGGGATCATGCGCGCCGCCACACCCGAGTCGCGGAGCGCCTTCGTCGCGACCATCGTCCCGGAGTTCGACGCGAACAGCAGGATCACGTGGGCCATGCTACGACTCGACGGCGGTGAGCCGGCCGTCGAGCTGCGCGCGCAGGCCGGCGTTGATCTCCATCTCCCGCATGAGCGCCTCGGCGGTCTCGCGCGAGGTGAAGTCGACCAGATCTTCGAGCCGCTTGAACAGCGCGCCGATCGCGATCGTCAGCCAGAACAGCACGCCGCATTCGATCACCACGGCGATCGCGTGGAGCGCGACCCGGTCGATCCCTTCCTCGGGGAACACGTTGCCCGGCACGACCAGATCGAGGATCAAGTGGTGCGCGGCGGTCAGCGCGGCGGAGACCGCGATCGGCCGCCAGTCCACGAAGGCCGTCAGCATCGCGAAGACGCCGAAGAAATACATGTGGTAGTCGATCTGCCAGTCGCCGTTCCCGGCGATCCCGCTGAGATGGCCGCGTCCCGCGTAGACGAAGATGATCGGCCCGAACGTCAGGCAGACGGCGACGATCGAGCGCAGCGCGAGCCCGTCGCGCAGCTTCCACGCGGCGAGCGTGGCGATGAGGGCGAAGACGAGCGCGACGGCGGCCGGCTCTTGCCAGCGGTTGCGCGCGATCAGGGCGATCCCGGCCGCGAGCAGCACGTGCGCCCAGACGACCCAAACGAAGATCCGCGTCGCTTTGGCGCGGATCTCACCCAGCGTGAAGGAAGCAGGCAATCGAAAATCCTCCTTGTCGTAACGACGGCCCGGCCTCTTGGTCATCGGCGCCTTTCGGCCTCCGCCTTAGGCCGTTCGCCCCGCCGAAACGTAAAGAGCTTTCATGGGCCGTTCATGGCGGGTTCAGCCTCCTCCAAATCTTCGAGCGCATCATCTGGGTACGACATCGGAAGCGGCAGAGAACGGTCGGCCGCTGGAAGGAACATCGCACTCATGCTCACTCGTCTCTCCAAATTCGCAACCGCCGCCGGCATGGCGGCCTCGATCACGGTCGGCTCGCTGCCGAAGCCGGCGGCTGCCGACACGCAGTCGACGATCAATACCGCGCTCGCGGCGGCGGCCGTGATCGGCGGGCTCGTGCTGTACAACAACTACCAGCACAAGCGCCAAGCGGCGAACACCATCGTCGGCTACACCGGCAACGGCGGAACGATCTACGGCGACGGGCGGATCGTCATGCCGAACGGCCAGACGATCTACCCGAACAGCAACGGTCAGTACCCGTGGGGCCAGTCCGCGTACTACGGTTCCAACCCGTCCAACTACGTGTACGACACGCAGCGCACCGGCCAGTGGGACCGCACGCACCGCCACGGTAACCGCGGCTACAACAACGGCGCGTACAACAATGGCGCGTACAACAACGGGAACGGCTATCACACGAATAACGGCAACGCGTATCGCATGAACAACGGCAACGGCTGGAACGGCAACCACAGCAACAACGCCCGCTGGAACCGCAACCAGAACCAGAACCAGAACCAGGACCAGCACAACAACCGCCACCACGACGATCATCAGGGCGACCACGGCCACTGAACCCGGCCGAACAACGAGAAAGGCCGCGGCGCTCGAGCGCCGCGGCCTTTGTTTTTCAGCGAAACCGCGTGCTTATTGGCAGACCAGCTGGCCGTTGCGGTTCGCGATGTCGCCGCCGCGGCACGAGCGCGGATTGATCGAGGTCGTCATCCAGTTGCCGTTCGCGCCGGGGCACGACGCGGTGAGCGTTCCGCCGTTCATGCGGATGTTGTTGCAGCTCTGCTGGTACGAGCCGCCCGGCGCATAGCCGTTGTTGCCGTAGCCGTTGTTGTTGTAGCCGTTGTTGCCGTAGCCGTTGCCGCGGCCGTTGTTGTACCCGCCGTTGCCGTAGCCGCGATCGCGGTGGTCGCGGTCGCGATTCCGGCCGTAGCCGTTGCCGTTCCCGTAGCCGTAGCCGCCGCCGTTGCAGACGAGCTGCCCGTTCGAGTTCGAGATGTCGCCGTTGCAGCTCGCGCTGGTCGACGTTCGCACCCGAGCGCCGCTCGCGTTCGTGCAGGTCGCGGTGAGCATGTTGCCGCGCACGCGGATGTTCGTGCATGATTGCTGGTAGGAACCGGAGGGGATCGCCTGCGCGCTCGCCGGTGCGGCGAGCGACGCTGCCGCGAGTGACGCCCCGACGAGGGAAGTGAGCAGAAGACGTTTCATCGATGAATTTCCTTTCGTCGTTCGCGGAGCCGGAGTCCGCATCGGAACAACGCTCCTCTCTGCCCATTCCGGGCCGCCGTCTCACCCCGCCCATCGCGCGGTGGGCGCATTCTCCCAGCACGCTCTCAGAAACGCCCGGCAAGAGAGCGGCATACCGAATCGCGAAGCAAGCGGATCATGAAGAACGAGACGACGATCGGCGGCATCACGATCGGCGGACAGCCGTCGGCGGAGGAGCTCTCCACAGGGCGCTTCGACACCGTCGTGAACATCCGCCGCGACGACGAAGCCGCGAATATCACCGGCGAGGTGCTCGAGGGGACGCACGTTCGCTATGCGCACGTTCCGTTCACGAGCGACACCGTCACCGATGCCGACATCCGGGCGATCGGCGAGGCGGTCGACGCCGCTGAGGGACCCGTCCTCGTCCATTGAGCGGGCGGGACGCGGGCTGCGGTCGCAGCCGCCATGGTCCTCTCCGAGCGTGACGGGAGCGGCGCCGCGGGGACGCGCGCGAAGCTCGCGGACGCGGGCTTCGACGTCGAGGACTCGCCCTATCCGGAGTTCATCGACCGGTATTTCGGCCGCACGTAGACGCGCGCGGCCGCGCGGGGTTCGTCAACCGTTCGGGAAGCAGGCCGGACAGCGCGAGCCCTGCAGGTACGTCCCGGTGTTCTCGTACTTGAGACCGCAACTGCGGCAGACGAGCGTCGGTTTCACGGTCTTCGCGCTGTCGTCGAGCGCGCGTACGGCGGAGGCGATGTCGCGCCCGGATCCGGCGGGTCCGCGCGAGCCTCCGAACAGCCGCTGCAGCCAACTCCACATGCGAACGCCGCTTAGCCCGCCGTGGTATCATCATCCTGCGATGGGGGAGGCGTGATCGATCGCCGCGACTTCACGGCGCTGCTCGGCACGTCGCTGCTGGCCGGATCGTTGCCGGCCTGCTCCTCGCCGCCCGCCGAACGGCCGTCGCCCGCCGCGCCGCCGCCGCGCTTCGGTGACGCGGTCCGCGCGATCCGCGCCGGGATCGCGCGCGACCGCGCGGATCCGGCGCTGCGCCCCGAGGCGTCGCCTCGGCTGTACGAGCACGGCGCGCCGGCGAAGCACGCGGTGCTGCTCTACCACGGGTTCACGAACTGTCCGCAGCAGTTCGACGAGCTCGCGCGCGCGTTTCACGCGCGAGGCTGCAACGTGTACGTCCCTCGTCTGCCGCGCCACGGCTACGAGAACCGGCTGACGCGCGATCTCGCGAACCTCTCCATCGCGGAGCTGACGGCGTTTGCGAACGAGACGTTCGAGCTGACGCGCGCGCTGGGCCAGACGACGAGCGCACTGGGCTTGTCGCTCGGCGGGACGCTCGTGATGTGGCTCGCGCAGACGCAGCCGATCGACCTCGCGGTGCCGCTCGCGCCGTTCCTCATGCCGATTCCGAACGTGCAGCTCATCGGGCACCCCGCGATCCGGCTGCTGCACACGGTCCCCGACATGTACTTCTGGTGGGACGTGCGGCTGAAGCAGCACTGCAAGCCCGACTACGCGTATCCCGGCTACTCGACGCACGCGCTCTCCGAGCTCGTCCGTTTCGGCGACGAGATCGCGGGCGACGCGCGGCAGGCGAAGCCGAGCGCGCGCGCGTGCGTGCTGGTGCTGAACGAGCACGACAACGCGGTCGACAACCGCGTCACCCGCGCACTGATGGCGAGCTGGTTGCAGCACGGCGCGCGGTACCGGGAGGTCGTGCTCACCGGGTTCGGCGGCGCTCACCATGACGTCATCGATCCGACGACGTTCCCGCAAGGACGGACGCTCGTCTACCCCAAGCTCGAGCGGATCGTACTCGGCGAAGGCTGAGCGTTCAGGCCCCGCTCACCGCCGCCGCCGGCGCGCCGAGCGCCGCGCCGAGCGCGCGCCCCGCGTCGGTGACCGCGCGGCGGCCCTCGTCGAAGATGGCGATGAACGAGAAGAACGCGTGGATCATCCCTTCGTACACGCGCAGATCGACCGGGACGCCGGCCTCGCGCAGCCGCTGCGCGTACAGTCGGCCTTGGTCGAAAAGCGGATCGCATTCCGCGAGCACGATCGTCGCCCGCGGCAGACCGCGCAGCGACTCGGCCTGATACGCGTACGTGTAGGGCGACTGCGCCTGTTCCGGGCTCTGGATGTAGGCGCGGTAGTAGAACTCCATCCGCTCGCGAGTGAGGAAATGGTCCTCGCCGTACGCGCGGTACGACGCGCTTTCCGTCCTTTCGCCGACGTTCGGATAGACGAGCAGCTGATGCGCGATCCTCGGCCCGCCGGTGTCGCGTGCCTTCAGCGTGATCGCGGCCGCGATCCCGCCGCCCGCGCTGTCGCCGCCGATCCCGAGCCGCGTGCCGTCCGCGCCGAGCTCGGCGGCGTGCGCGGCGAGCCACTCCGTCGCGGCGTAGCAGTCCTCGAACGGCGCGGGCGCCGGAAACTCAGGCGCCCGCCGGTAGTCGACCGACGCGACGACGCATCCGCTCTCGCGCGTGAGCAGCCGGCACACCGCGTCGTAGCTGTTCGGGCTGCCGTTGACGTAACCGCCGCCGTGGTACCACACGAACAGCGGCCGCATCGTCTTCTCGCCGTCCGGCGTGTAGACACGGATCGGGATCGGACCGCGCGGGCCCGTCGCTTCGACCTCGCGCACGCTGCCGACCTCGACCGGCGTCCCGCCGAGCCGCGCGAACGCCTCCTCGTACCACGCGCGAATGTCCGCCAGCGGGATCTGGTCGATCGGCGGGCGTTTCGCGGCGGCAAACTGGTCGAGGAACGCGCGGACTTGCGGATGGAGCATGTCGCGGAGATCTCCTACGGGACGAGGATGGTTCGCACGGCGCGGCCGCCGGCGAGCGCGTCGAGCGACTCGTTCAGCTCGTCGAGCCCGATGCGGCCGGTGATCAGGCGCTCGACGGGGAGCCGGCCGGCGCGCCACAGCGCGATGTAGCGCGGGATGTCGCGCTGCGGGACCGACGAGCCCATGAAGCTGCCCTTCAGCGTGCGGTCCTGCCGCACCAGCAAGCTGTGCGAGATCGCGGCGGTCCGCTCGTGATGCGGGATCCCGACCGCGACCGTCGTCCCGCCGCTCCCGGTCGACGCGTACGCGGCTTCCAGCGCGTGCACGTTCCCGGCCGCCTCGAACGCGTAGCGCGCGCCGCGCTTCCCAAGCGCCGCGCGCACCTGCTCCGCCGGATCGCCGGCGTTCGAATCGACCGTCGCCGTCGCGCCGAGCTCTTCCGCGAGCGCGCGCTTCTCCGCGACCGGATCGACGACGACGATGCTCGTCGCACCGGCGACCAGCGCACCGAGCAGCGCCATCAAACCGACGCCGCCGGCGCCGAAGATCGCGACGCTGGTCCCGGCTTCGACGTTCGCCGCGTTCAGCACCGCGCCCAAACCGGTCAGCGCCGCGCAGCCGAAGAGCGCGGCGATCTCCAGCGGCGTGTCGGCGGGGATGCGCACCAGCGACTCCTCGGCGCAGATCGTGCGCTGCGCGAAACCGCCGACGCCGAGCTGGCTGTAGAGCGGCTCGCCGCCGCGGCGCATCCGGCGCGCGCCGCGCAGCAGCGTGCCGGCCGTGTTCGCACGGTTGCCGTTCTCGCAGAGCGCAGGCCGTCCCGACGCGCACTCCGCGCAGTGCCCGCACATCGGGACGAACGAGAACACGACCTTGTCGCCCGGCCGCACCCGGCTCACGCCCGGGCCGATCGCCTCGACCGTCCCCGCGGCTTCATGGCCGAGGACCATCGGCAGCGGCCGCTGCGCGAACGTGCCGTCGACGGTCGAGAGATCGGAATGGCAGACGCCCGCACTGCCGATCGCGACCTGCACTTCGCCGTACTCGAGCGGGTCGAGCTCGACCTCGGCGACCTCGACCGGGCGGTCCTCGGCGTACGGCCGCGGACCGCCTTGCCGCAGAAGGATCGCCGCGCGCGCCGTGGTTGGCATCGCGCGGCGATTCTCGCTCGGTCTCCCGGGTACTTCTCCGGTTAGGGCGCCGGTGTCGGCGCGGGGCCGAGATCGGTGGGACGAAGTGCGATGCGGAACGCGGCCGGGCGGCTCACCGCGGCTTGGATCAAGACAAGCTTCGTGGGAACGAAGCCGGCCGGGACGGAGAACGCGATCCCGAGATGCGTCGCGGCCGCCGGGGCGAGCGTCCAGCCGTCGTCGAGCGGCCGGCCTTCGATGGTGATCCCGTCGGCGTCGGAGAGCGCCGCGTTGAAGAACCCGTGGTTCTCGCGTTTCGTCCCGTTGCTGACGATCGCGCGGAACACGAGTGCGCGCTGACCGGCGGCGTTGGGGCGCACGTTGTCGGCGGGCACCGCATCGCGCAGCGACATCGCGCGCAATCGCAGCGTGCCGTTGAACAGGACTTGCGAGAGCGTCCCGCTCACGCCACCGACTTGATTCGCGCCGCCGGGAACCGGCGTCGGTACCGCCGCCGCCACGACGGACGACGGGCCGTCGAGGAGCAAAAAGACGAGCAGCATCAGGACGACCTTCATCACATCGCGCGAGTTCCGCATCGGGGCAACACCTCTGGAGGGCGGGGAGAACACGGCGAGCGTATCGCGCGGTCCCGTACGGCGCCAGCGCGAGTGAGACAAGTGGCTGACACGAGTAGCTGCGGATGTGGCGCGGGCTCGCGCCGCGCGCGAGGATGAGTCATGCAGCACCACGCCCTCGCCCGCGTCCTTGCCGCGACCGCCGTTCTCGTGCTCGCGTCCGCTCCCGCCGGGGCCGGGCCGACGGCACCGTCGCAGGCGACGAGCCC